>NZ_JAOCBT010000011.1:0-185549 GCF_029840045.1 Pseudomonas sp. GD03903
GACTCTGCGGCGGAAACTCAGCGTAGGAGCGGACTCCGTCCGCGATCGCGCATCGGCCACTCCCTGCAACAACCGAGTTGCGCAAAGACATCGCGGACGAAGTCCGCTCACCGCGAATCCGAGCCTGTAGGAGCGAGCCTGCTCGCGAACAGATCCCCCGGCAACTCTGGCGCTGGGCGGTTCGCGAGCATGCTCGCTCCTACAGAACAGCGCTATCGCCGGTGATTCTGCGGCGGAAACTCAGCGTAGGAGCGAACTCTGTCCGCGATCGCACCTCGGCCACTCCCTGCAACTACCGAGCGGCGCAAAGACATCGCGGACGAAGTCCGCTCCTACGCGCGCCCGGATATCGGCAGAACGATCAGTCCGCCTTCTTGCGAATCCAGTACAGGTAGGTCCCCGCCTCTTCCTGCTGTTCCACCAGCTCGTGGCCGAGAAACACGCAGAACTTGGGAATGTCACGGCGCGTGGAAGGGTCGGTGGCAATCACCTTGAGCAGGCCGCCGGCCGGCAGGTCGCGCACCTTGTTGTGCAACATCATGACCGGCTCGGGGCAGTTCAGGCCGGTGGCGTCGAGAATCGCATCGACTGGCTGGGACATCGGGTAACTCCAGAAAAACCAATGGCGCATTGTCGCGCAAAGCGCACCATGCGGTCACCTCGCGTCCGTCCGGGTCACCCAACCTTGGTTGGGGGTGGGCGCTACGGGCGCCGGGCATGCTGGCGCACCTGCCTGACCTGCCTGGAGTCCCGATGCGCGCCCTCCTCTGCCTGTGCCTCGCCCTGCTCGCCGGCTGCGCCGCCCGCGACCAGGTTCCGGACTTCAGCGCCAGCCGCGGCAAGGACCTGCCGGCCACCTGGTTCGAGGCGGTCATCGTCGCGCGCGACGGCACGCGGCTTTCCGCCACGGTCTTCCAGCCCACGCTGAAGGCCGGCGAAACGGCCCCGGTCATCGTCCACACCCACGGCTGGGGCGGCTGGCGAGTGACCGGGCCGGAGGGTTACTACGGCAAGAACATGATGTCCGGCCGCGCCGCCTTGCGCGCCTGGAAGGCCGGCTTCTGGGTGGTCAGCTACGACCAGCGTGGCTGGGGCGGCAGCGACGGGCGCATCGAGATGATGAACCCGCAGTACGAGGTGCAGGATGCCAGCGCGGTGATCGACTGGGCCGCCACGCACCTCGACCGGCTGACCATGGACGGCCCGAACGATCCGCGCGTCGGCATGCTCGGCGAGAGCTATGGCGGCGCCGTGCAACTGCTGGCGTCGGCGGAAGACCCGCGCATCGACGCCATCGTCCCCATCGCCACCTGGTACGACCTGGCCGACGCCCTGGCGCCGGATGGCCAGTTGAAGATCGGCTGGGGCGGCGTACTGGTCAGCCTCGGCCTCGCCACAGGCTACGACCTGGGCAAGTTCGTCCAGGCCGATTACCTGCACACCAGCGGCGGCCGTATGGCCGCGCCGGTGCAAGCCGAGCTGCACGCCAACAGTCTTGCCAGCTATTGCGCGGCGGGCCGCCTGCCCCATGCCGACGCCCTGCTGATCCAGGGCCTGCGCGACACCCTGTTCCCGCTGGACCAGGGCCTGCAGATACGCCAGTGCCTGAAACAGGGCCCGGCGGACGTGCGCCTGCTCGGCATGCAGGGCGGCCACATCCTGCCGCCGCCCCTGCAAGCCTGGAGCGGATTGCCGCCGTTCAACAACGAGCCGGTGATCCATTGCGGCTCGCGGGCGATCAATCTCTATACCGGCATCGTCGCCTGGTACGAGGAAAAGCTGCGCAAGCGCCCTGGCGCCGCCGACGGCGTGCCGGACCTGTGCATCAGCCTCGATCTGGAACAGGGAGTGGCACTGGACGACCTGCCTCCTCCAGGCACTACCGTCGCACTGCCGACCACGGCGATCCGGCCGGCATTGAGTGGCCTGGTGCAGCCTTCGACGTTCATCCCCTTGCAGCGCGTGGGCGAAGCCAGCGCCTTGCTCGGCAGCGCCGAAGTGCGCCTGGATCAACCGCTGACGGAACGCCCGGACGCACAGGTTTTCGCGGCCCTGGCGATCCGCAGCGCCGATGGCCGCACGCGGCGCCTGGATGAACAGGTTAAGCCCCTGGCGAACCAGGGCAGCACGCGCCTCAACGCCGTCAGCACCAGCCTTGCGCCGGGGGACGAGGTCGGCCTGCTGGTGAGCGGTTTCAGCGACCAGTACCTGTTCAACAGTTCCTGGCGCATCGCACCGGTAGAGTTGCGGGGCGAGGTGCAACTGCCGAGCCTGGTACCGCTGCAGCCGCGGGTGGCGGAGCGTCGATAAATACGCATCGATCGTCGAACCGTAGGATGGCGTGGAGCGAAGCGATACCCATCAATGGCCCGCGAGCAATCACGGCAGACATCGTGTTCAACGGGTTGTCAGCATCGGGCAAGCGCTGCGCCGAGCGGTTCGCGAGCAAGCTCGCTCCTACAGGTTTGCATCGGCGCACTGTTTGTAGGAGCGAGCTTGCTCGCGAACAGAGCCGCACCAACGCTTCCCGGCGAAACGCCTAACGCAAGGGCCCGTCCGGCGCCTCGTCCAGCTGCGCCAGCAGCATCGGCTGGCCATCGCCTTCGGCGGGCAGCAACGCCCACTGCTCCTTCTTGCCGAGGCGGCGATAGACCTGCTTCACCTGGCTACCCAGCGGCAGCGGCGCCTTGAAGTGCGCGTCCAGGCGCACGTTCTCCGCCAGGCGACGGCCGGTGAGGCTGCGCGCCAGGCCCCACATGCCGTGGGCGAAGGGTTTGCCGAAGCCGTAATGCGAGGCCATCAGCCGCGACAGGTGCAGTGGGTTGAAGTCGCCGCTCAGCCCGGCGTAGCGCCAGCCGACGATCTTCGGCACGCGCCACTGCACGCCGGAATGCACCGGCGCTTCCAGCGTGCGCCACTGGGCGCGCTCGGGCAGCGGATCGGCTTTGGCCTCGGCATCGAGGAAATCGCCACGGCGCAGGTAGGTGGTGATCGACTGCCAGTAGAGCATATCGTGGTACCAGGCCTCGGTGACCACATCCACCTCCAGCCCCAGCTCGCTGCGTCGACTGGTGAGGATGCGGCAATCGAACTGCAGCGGTTCGTTCTCATCAAGCATGCGGTAGCGCTGGATATGGCTGCGCAGGTGGATCAGCCCCACGACCGACAGCGGCATGCGCGATCGGCTGAGCAGGCGCAGGTGCAGCGGCAGGCTGATCACCTGCGGATAGAGCAGCGGCACGCCCAGCGCCGGATCGAGCCCGAAGTGCTGGCGGTAGGCGCGCAGGTGGCGCAGGTCGAATTTCAGGGTGCGGCTGTCCATCGCCAGGTAAGGCACGCGCTCATCGCGGCCAAGGCCGCGGCGCGGCAGCAGCATGCGGCTGTAACTGCCCAGGAGGGAGGGCAACTTTCGCTTCACGAAGGTCTCCGCAAGGATTGGCGCCGCACAGCATGGGCAATGCCGGGCGGCGCGGCAAGTCACCGAAGGTCGGGTGGCGTGGCCGGGCAGTTCCGCGTCGCTAGCGCTCGCCCCTCTCGATGCGGCGCAGGTGGCAGGTTACTTCCTCACGGTCGTGGTAGAGCTGCTTGCAGCCGATCTGCACCTTCAGCCCCCGCTCGCGGAACGACTCTGCCAGGCGATCAAGGATGCGCCGCACCTCGGCATAACGCTGCTTCATCGGCAGCTTGAGGTTGACGATGGCCTCGCGGCACAGCCCCTCGCCGATCCAGGTCTCGATCATCGCTCCCGTGCGTGCGGGCTTCTCGACGATGTCGCAGACCATCCAGTCCATGCGCTGGCGCGGGCGGAAGGCGTAACCATCAACGCGCTGGTGCTCCACCAGCCCGGAGTACATCAGGTTCTCCGCCATCGGCCCGTTGTCCACGGCGACCACGCGCATCTCGCGGTTCACCAGTTGCCAGGTCCAGCCGCCGGGCGATGCGCCCAGGTCCACGGCGAGCATGTCCGGCGCCAGGCGGCGGTCCCAGTCGGCGCGGGGGATGAAGTGGTGCCAGGCTTCTTCCAGCTTGAGCGTCGAGCGGCTGGGCGCCTCGCGAGGGAACTTCAGGCGCGGAATGCCCATCGGCCACATGGCGCAGTTGCGCGCCTCGGCCACGCCGATAAAGGCCTCGCGGCCAGAGCGGAAGGTCAGCAGCAGGCGCGGCAGGCTCGGGTCTTCCACCAGCTTGCCGGCTTTCACCAGGGCGGCACGCAGGGGCTTCTCGAACTTGCGGCAGAAGGTCGACAGCTCCTTGCCGTCGTTGGTGTCGAACACCTCCAGCCAGAGGCTGCCGCACTGCGGGAAACCGGCCAGGGCCTCGAGGATCGCGCCGATACGGTCCGTTTCCGGCAACGCGGTGAAACCGCTACCACGCGCCCACTGGCGCGGGAAGATCAGCTCGGGAAAGCGCAGCTGGCGCATCAGGCGCTCGGCGCCATCGGCATCCATGCAGATAAATTCGGCGTAGGCGCTAGCCGGCTTGGCGCGGGCGTAGCCGGGAATGTCCAGGCGCGCGGCGTGCTCGGACAGCTCGGCGCAGACCTCGTTCTCGAAGCCCGGCCGGCAGTGCAGTAACAGGGTATTCATCGGGGTGTCTCCTCGGCCGCGCACTATAGAGGCTGCCCACGAAGGTTTCATGCAGATTCGCAGGAATAGTCCCACAGACAGTGTCATTTGTTCTGAACCCGTTCGCCAAGCGAACGGTCCAGAACAGATGGCAACACCCCGTCGGACGGTCTAGCTTGAGTGTTCTGGCCTAACCGCCCAGAAGACTGCCCGATGATTGCCCTGCATGGCGAAATTTGCCGTCAATCGCGCTTTTTCTGCGATGGATCAGCTCGGTTGAGCGCACTTTCGCCAAGTATCGCTAGCGCACCCGAGATCAGCCGTGCCTGACGATCACGAGCAGAATCCAAGCCTGAGGAGAATGTCATGCCCGCAGTGGATAGCCTGAACAGCCTGCGTACCCTGGAGGTCGCCGGCAAGACCTATCACTACTACAGCCTGCCTGAAGCGGCGAAGAGTCTGGGGGACCTGGGCAAGCTGCCGATGTCCCTGAAAGTCCTGCTGGAAAACCTGTTGCGCTGGGAGGACGGCAACACCGTCACCGGCGACGACCTCAAAGCCCTGGCCGGCTGGCTGAAGACGCGCAGCTCCGAGCGCGAGATCCAGTACCGCCCCGCCCGCGTGCTGATGCAGGATTTCACCGGCGTACCCGCGGTAGTCGACCTTGCCGCCATGCGTGACGCCATGGCCAAGGCCGGTGGTGATCCGCAGAAGATCAACCCGCTGTCGCCGGTCGACCTGGTCATCGACCACTCGGTGATGGTCGACAAGTTCGCCAGCCAGTCCGCCTTCGCGCAGAACGTCGAGATCGAAATGGAGCGCAACGGCGAGCGTTATGCCTTCCTGCGCTGGGGCCAGAACGCCTTCGACAACTTCCGCGTGGTGCCGCCGGGCACCGGCATCTGCCACCAGGTCAACCTGGAATACCTGGGGCGCACGGTGTGGACCAAGGACGAGGACGGCCGCACCTACGCCTTCCCCGACACCCTGGTCGGCACCGACTCGCACACCACCATGATCAACGGCCTCGGAGTGCTCGGCTGGGGCGTCGGCGGCATCGAGGCGGAAGCGGCGATGCTCGGCCAGCCGGTGTCGATGCTGATCCCCGAGGTGATCGGCTTCAAGCTCACCGGCAAGCTGAAGGAAGGCATCACCGCCACCGACCTGGTGCTGACCGTCACCCAGATGCTGCGCAAGAAAGGTGTCGTCGGAAAATTCGTCGAATTCTACGGTGACGGCCTCGCCGACCTGCCGTTGGCCGACCGTGCCACCATCGCCAACATGGCCCCGGAATACGGCGCCACCTGCGGCTTCTTCCCGGTGGACGAGATCACCCTGGGCTACCTGCGCCTGTCCGGCCGCCCGGACGATGCCGTGAAGCTGGTGGAGGCTTACAGCAAGGCCCAGGGCCTGTGGCGCGAGAAAGGCCACGAGCCGGTGTTCACCGACTCCCTGCAACTGGACATGGGCGATGTCGAAGCCAGCCTCGCCGGCCCCAAGCGTCCGCAGGATCGCGTCGCCCTCGGCCACGTCAGCCAGGCCTTCGATGACTTCCTCGGCCTGCAGATCAAACCCGTGCCCAGCGAAGAAGGCCGCCTGCTCAATGAGGGCGGCGGCGGTGCGGCCGTTGGCGCGTCCAGCGCGACTGGCGAGGCCGACTACCAGCACGAGGGCCATACGCATCGGCTGAAGAACGGCGCCGTGGTGATCGCCGCCATCACCTCCTGCACCAACACCTCCAACCCCAGCGTGATGATGGCCGCCGGCCTGCTGGCGAAGAAGGCGCTGGAGAAGGGCCTGCAGCGCAAGCCCTGGGTAAAGAGTTCGCTCGCCCCGGGCTCCAAGGTGGTCACCGACTACTTCCGCGCCGCCGGCCTGACCCGCTACCTCGATGAACTTGGCTTCGATCTGGTGGGTTATGGCTGCACCACCTGCATCGGCAACTCGGGCCCGCTGCTGGAGCCGATCGAGAAAGCAGTGCAGCAGGCCGACCTGACCGTCGCCTCGGTGCTCTCCGGCAACCGCAACTTCGAGGGCCGCGTACATCCACTGGTGAAAACCAACTGGCTGGCCTCGCCGCCGCTGGTGGTCGCCTACGCCCTGGCCGGCACGGTACGCACCGACCTCACCAGGGACCCGCTGGGTACCGGCAAGGATGGCCAGCCGGTCTACCTGAAGGACATCTGGCCAACCCAGCAGGAAATTGCCGACGCCGTACAGAAGGTCGATACGGCGATGTTCCACAAGGAGTACGCCGAAGTCTTCCAGGGCGATGAGAAATGGCGCGCGATCCAGGTCCCGGATGCCCAGACCTACGTCTGGCAGAACGATTCCACCTACATCCAGCATCCGCCGTTCTTCGAGCACATCGCCGACGCACCGCCAAAGGTCGAGGACATCAACGGCGCCAGCATCCTCGCGGTGCTGGGCGACTCGGTGACCACCGACCACATCTCCCCCGCCGGCAACATCAAGAAGGACAGCCCCGCCGGCCGCTACCTCAGCGAGCATGGCGTGGCCTACGCCGACTTCAACTCCTACGGCTCGCGGCGTGGCAACCATGAGGTGATGATGCGCGGCACCTTCGCCAACATCCGCATCAGGAACGAGATGCTCGGCGGCGAGGAAGGCGGCAACACCCTCTACGTGCCCACCGGCGACAAGCTGGCGATCTACGACGCCGCCATGCGCTACCAGCAGGACGGCACGCCGCTGGTCATCGTGGCGGGCAAGGAGTACGGCACCGGCTCGTCGCGCGACTGGGCGGCCAAGGGCACCAACCTGCTGGGCGTGAAGGCAGTGATCGCCGAGAGCTTCGAGCGCATCCACCGTTCCAACCTGGTGGGCATGGGTGTATTGCCGCTGCAGTTCAAGGATGGCCAGGACCGCAAGGCGCTCAAGCTGACCGGCAAGGAAGTGCTGAGCATCAGCGGCCTGTCCGGTGCGCTGAAGCCGCACATGAACCTGAAAGTCACGGTGAAGCGCGAGGACGGCAGCGAGGACAGCTTCGAGGTGCTCTGCCGCATCGATACCCAGAACGAAGTCGAGTACTTCAAGGCCGGCGGCATCCTCCACTATGTGCTGCGCAGCCTGATCTAGAGCGGAGCGGCGGCCTGCAACGGGCCGCCGCCCTCCTTCTTTGGTTTCATTTCCGTGACCGATGGCGATAGGCTATCGTCCATATCCTGGCGTCACTCTTCTGACATTTTTCTGTGATCGCTATCAAATTTCCGATCCGGCGGCCGATAAGCTGGACAGACGTACCATTTCGACCTTCCCGAGATTCCAGCCTGATGCGCAACAACCAGCCGATCACCCAGCGTGAACGCACCTTCCCCGCCGAACAGCGGCTGATCTCCACCACCGATGCCCGCGGCGTCATCGCCTACGCCAACGACGCCTTCACCGCCATCAGCGGCTTTTCCCGCGAGGAGCTGGTCGGCGCGCCGCACAACCTGGTGCGCCATCCGGACGTCCCGGCAGCCGTCTTCGCGCACATGTGGGCGACCCTGAAGAAAGGCCGCCCGTGGATGGGCATCGTCAAGAACCGCTGCAAGAACGGTGATCACTACTGGGTCAGCGCCTACGTCACGCCCATCTATGAGCGCAACGAGATCGTCGGCTACGAGTCGGTGCGGGTGAAACCCTCCGCCGAACAGGTACGCCGAGCCGAAGCGCTGTACGCACGGATCAACGCCGGCAAGTCAGCCATTCCCACCCGCGACCGCTGGTTGCCGGTGCTGCTGGACTGGCTGCCGTTCATCCTGATCGGCCAGATCGGCTTCCTTATCGGCGTCTGGCTGAATTCCCACTGGGGCTTCCTGCTGGCGGCGCTGCTCTCCATTCCACTGGGCCTGGCCGGCCTCGGCTGGCAGCAGCGCGGCCTCAAGCGCCTGCTGCGCCTGGCCGAGCAGACCACCTCCGACCCGCTGATCGCACAGATGTATACCGACAGCCGCGGCGCCCAGGCACGCCTGGAAATGTCCATTCTCAGCCAGGAAGCACGCCTGAAGACCTGTCTGACGCGTCTGCAGGACACCGCCGAAACGCTCACCGAGCAAGCGCGCGAAGCCGACTCGCTGGCCCACCACAGTTCCGCCGGCCTCGACCGCCAGCGCCAGGAGACCGAGCAGGTGGCCACCGCCGTCAACCAGATGGCCGCCACCACCCAGGAAGTGGCTGACAACGTGCAGCGCACTGCCGATGCCACCCGCCAGGCCAACGACCTGACCACCGAGGGCCGGCAGATCGCTGCCGAGACCCGCGAAGCGATGCAGCGCCTCTCCAATTCCGTGGGCGAAACCGGTGAAGCGGTCAGCCAGCTGGCCCGCGACAGCGAGCAGATTGGCGGCGTGGTGGACGTGATCAAGGGCATCGCCGACCAGACCAACCTGCTGGCCCTCAACGCCGCCATCGAGGCCGCGCGTGCCGGTGAAATGGGCCGCGGCTTTGCCGTCGTCGCCGACGAGGTCCGCTCGCTGGCCCAGCGTACCGCCGAGTCGACCGGACAGATTCACCAGTTGATTGCCAACCTGCAGAACACCGCCACCGAGGCGGTACGCGCCATGGAGTCCGGTCGTCGCCAGGCCGATGAAGGCGTGGAGCGCGTGCTGCAGGCGGACAGCGCCCTGGTGGGCATCAGCGATGCGGTGGCCAACATCACCGAGATGACCACCCAGATCGCCGCCGCTGCCGAGGAGCAGAGCGCCGTGGCCGAGGAGATCAACCGCAACATCAGCACCATCGCCAACCTCGCCGACCAGACCTCGGGCGAAGCCCAGCGCACCGCCCTGCTCAGCGAAGAGCTGACGCAGACCGCGCACCGCCAGTATTCGCTGGTGGAGCGGTTCAACCGCTGAGGCCAGACAACGCGTAGGGCGCATAACGCGCCAGCGTTATCCGCCGTAACCTGAAACGGCGGATAACCCGTTACGGGTTATTCGCCCTACGTCTCTGTCGCGCTCCTACAAAATCCACCGACCCGCAGCATTTCGCCGGGTTACTTGAAGTCCCACTGCATCTGCGCCGGAATGCTGACATCCCGCGAGGAATGCACGCACACGTCCACGTAATCGGTGAAACGCGGCGGCGCGGCGATGCCTTCATCCAGCAGGCGCTGGTTGTCGAACAGGTAGTTGAGGTCGGCGAAGCCGCTGTACAGACGTAGCGCCCGCAGCACCAGGCGCGGATTGGCCTTGCCGATGCGGCTTTCGAAGCTGCCGGCCAGCTCGCGCAGGTCCTCACTGCTGACCTTGCGATAACGCTTGCCCACCGGTGCCTCGCCACGAGCGTCGGCGTAGGCGCGATCGATTTCGCCGAAGGTGCAGGCCGAACCGTTGCCCGCGGAGATGTGGTAGAGGCTGTGGCTCAGAGTCGGCTTGAGAGCCAGGGCCACCAGCGCTTCGGCGCAGTAGTCCACCGGGATCACGTCGATCTGCTCATCCAGGCCGCAGGTGAAGCTCTCGAGGGCGAAGCCCATGCGGAACACCCAGAAAATGCTCCCCGAGGCGCGACAGCCAAGCTCGCGATGCCCCACCACGATGGAAGGACGCGCCACCACCAGGGGCAGCGACGGCAGCTCCTCGCGCATGCGCCGCTCGATCTCGGCCTTGGAGGCCGTGTAGTCCACCAACTGGTCTTCGCTGTCCGGGAAATCCCAGGACTCGCGAACCGGCGACTCGCGTTGCGGCCCGCAGCACATGGCCGTACCCACATGCAGGAAGCGCTTGAGATTGCGCGACTGACTGAGCAGCTTGGCGAAAGCAAAAGTGCCCTCGACATTCACCGGCCAGATGCTTGGGTTCTTCGAGAACGAAGCCACCGCCGCGCAGTTGATCACCTGCTCCACCCGCATCAGGCGGGCACGCGCGCCCTGCATCCAGGCGGTATCCAGCAGGTCGCCGCAGAGAATCTGCTGCTCCTGAAGGCTCTGCAGCGCAGATTCCGGCACACAGTGCAGGCGCAGGTTGTCGCGCAGGCGCAGCAGGCCCTGCTCGGGCGATTCGGCGCGAACCAGGAACAGTAGCGCCGGAGCGTGACCATCGGCGATCAGGTGGGCGGCGACGGCGCCACCGAGGAAGCCCGTGGCGCCGGTCAGCAACAGGCTATGCGCGGCGCTGGTGGAGTATCGGAGGGGTTGGGTGGCAATGCGTTCAGCGTAATCGGGGTTCATGGCAGCTTTCGGCCTGTCCTCTGGAAGCGGGGCGTCGACTACCAGGAGCCGACGCCGGCGAGGATAGGAAGCGCTGCCTTAAGGGCCGATTAGGGCAATAGAAAAGCTTCGATCCTTGCCGCAGTGCTTTGCAGATGCTGCTCGTGAGTCAACCCGGAAGCCTTCAACGGCTTCAGGTCATGGTCGGCAGCCGCCAGCCAGTGCAACTGGATCGCCGGTGACAGCGAATAGCCGGCCACCGTGGGGCGATCACCCAGCGCATCGCGCTCGCCCTGAACGATCAGGGTCGGCGTCTGCATATCCGCGAGATGGGCGACGCGGGGCTTTTCCGGCTTGCCGGCGGCATAGAACGGGTAGCCGAGACAGACCAGCGCGTCCGCACCCAGCTCGTCCGCCAGCAGGCTGGCCATCCGCCCGCCCATGGACTTGCCACCGATGGCCAGCCGGCCCGGCACTTCGGCGCGGACCTGGGCATAGACCTGCCGCCAGCAGTCGAGCAACTGCTTCTGCTGATTCGGCGGACGGCGCCGACCGTCCTCGCGACGCATAGCCATATAGGGGAACTCGAATCGCACTACCGAGATACCTCTTTCAGCAAGACGCGCGGCGATCTCGTGCATGAACGGACTGTCCATCGGCGCACCGGCGCCATGCGCCAGAACCAGCGTCGCTGACAGTTCGCGGGGTGCCGGGTTCCGCAGCAGCGACAAAGGACCGCAGGCGCGCGCGACAGAGGTCTCAGGCGCCAATTGATCCGAATCAATATTCCAAGAGGTGCCTTTATCCATCCTTCACTCCGCTAATTCCGAATTAGTACCTATCCCAAGGGGGAGGGGCGGCATACGCCGTAAGCCGTAAAAACCTTGCCGGGATGGGCATAGCCCATAACCGTGGATGGAAGCCCATAAATGAGCACAACCAATCAGACCGCTTATAACTATAAGGTGGTCCGCCAATTCGCCATTATGACAGTGGTGTGGGGAATCGTCGGCATGGCCGTCGGTGTCCTGATCGCCGCGCAACTGGTGTGGCCGGACCTTAACCTCGGCCTACCGTGGACGAGCTTCGGGCGCCTGCGTCCGTTGCATACCAATGCGGTGATTTTCGCCTTCGGCGGCTGCGCACTGTTCGCCACCAGCTACTACTCGGTGCAGCGTACCTGCCAGACCCGTCTCTTCGCAGGCCCGCTCGCTTCCTTCACCTTCTGGGGTTGGCAGCTGGTGATTCTGTTGGCCGCCATTACCCTGCCGCTGGGCATGACCTCCTCCAAGGAGTACGCCGAGCTGGAATGGCCGATCGACATCCTGATCACCATTGTCTGGGTTTCCTACGCCATCGTCTTCTTCGGCACCCTGATGAAGCGCAAGACCAAGCACATCTATGTGGGCAACTGGTTCTTCGGCGGCTTCATCCTGACCGTGGCGATCCTGCACGTGGTCAACAACCTGGAGATCCCGGTCAGCCTGACCAAGTCCTACTCGCTGTACTCGGGCGCCACTGACGCCATGATCCAGTGGTGGTACGGCCACAACGCCGTGGGCTTCTTCCTGACTGCCGGCTTCCTGGGGATGATGTACTACTTCGTTCCGAAGCAGGCCGAGCGTCCGGTCTATTCCTATCGCCTGTCCATCGTCCACTTCTGGGCGCTGATCGCCGTCTACATCTGGGCCGGCCCGCACCACCTGCACTACACCGCGCTGCCGGACTGGGCGCAGTCGCTGGGCATGGTGATGTCACTGATCCTGCTGGCTCCGAGCTGGGGCGGCATGATCAACGGCATGATGACCCTCTCCGGCGCCTGGCATAAGCTGCGCACCGACCCGATCCTGCGCTTCCTGGTGGTTTCCCTGGCCTTCTACGGCATGTCCACCTTCGAAGGCCCGATGATGGCCATCAAGACCGTCAACGCCCTCTCCCACTACACCGACTGGACCATCGGCCACGTACACGCCGGCGCTCTGGGCTGGGTAGCGATGGTGTCCATCGGCTCGCTGTACCACATGATCCCGAAGGTCTTCGGCCGCGAGCAGATGCACAGCGTGGGCCTGATCAACACCCACTTCTGGCTGGCCACCATCGGCACCGTTCTGTACATCGCCTCGATGTGGGTCAACGGCATCACCCAGGGCCTGATGTGGCGCGCAGTGAACTCCGACGGCACCCTCACCTACTCCTTCGTCGAAGCCCTGGCCGCCGGCCACCCCGGCTTCATCGTGCGGATGATCGGTGGTGCCATCTTCCTGCTGGGCATGCTGGTCATGGCCTACAACGTCTGGCGCACCGTAGCGGCCGCCAAACCGGCTGAAATGCAAGCCGCGGCGCAGATGGCCTGAGGAGACCGACATGAAACACGAAGTACTTGAGAAAAACGTCGGCCTGCTGGCCCTGTGCATGGCCGTCGCCGTGAGCATCGGCGGCCTGACCCAGATCGTCCCGCTGTTCTTCCAGGACGTGACCAATACCCCGGTGGAAGGCATGAAGCCCTACACCGCCCTGCAACTGGAAGGCCGTGACGTTTACATCCGCGAAGGCTGCGTGGGCTGCCACTCGCAGATGATCCGTCCGTTCCGCGCCGAGACCGAGCGCTACGGCCACTACTCCGTTGCCGGCGAAAGCGTCTGGGACCACCCGTTCCTGTGGGGCTCCAAGCGTACCGGCCCGGACCTGGCCCGCGTTGGCGGCCGCTACTCGGACGACTGGCACCGCGCGCACCTCTACAACCCGCGCAACGTGGTGCCGGAGTCGAAGATGCCCGCCTACCCCTGGCTTGTCGAGAACAAGCTCGACGGCAAGGACACGGCGAAGAAACTGGAAGTGATGCGTGTCATGGGCGTGCCCTACACGGACGACGACATCGCCGGCGCCAGCGACGCCGTCAAAGGGAAGACCGAAATGGACGCGGTAGTCGCGTACCTGCAGGTCCTCGGCACCTCCATCAAGAACAAGCGGTGACAGCATGGATATCGGGACCATTCGCGGCCTCGGCACCGTCATCGTGATGGTGGCCTTCGTCGGCGTACTGCTCTGGGCTTACGGCGGCAAACGCAAGGAGCGCTTCGACGAAGACGCCCTATTGCCCTTCGCGGATGACCCGGCAGCCAAGCGTCACGCTGAGCAAGAGCAAGCTTCTAGGAGCAACAACGCATGACTACCTTCTGGAGTCTGTACATCACCGTACTTACAGTCGGCTCGCTGATCGCCCTGCTGTGGCTGGTATTCGCCACCCGCAGCGGGCAGTCCTCGAACACCACCGACCAGACCATGGGCCACGCCTTCGACGGCATCGAGGAGTACGACAACCCGCTGCCCAAGTGGTGGTTCCTGCTGTTCGTCGGCACCATCGTGTTCGCCGCCGGCTACCTGGTGCTCTACCCGGGCCTGGGCAACTGGAAAGGCGTCCTGCCGGGCTACGACGGCGGCTGGACCCAGGACAAGCAATGGGAGCGTGAAGAAGCCCTGGCCAAGGAAAAATACGGCCCGATCTTCGCCAAATACGCCGCCATGCCCGTGGAAGAAGTCGCAAAAGATCCGCAAGCCATGAAAATGGGTGAGCGCCTTTTCGCCACCTACTGCTCGATCTGCCACGGCTCGGATGCCAAGGGCGCGGTGGGCTTCCCCAACCTGACCGACAGCGACTGGCGCTGGGGCGGCACCGCCCAGGACATCGAGACCACCATCCTCGGTGGCCGCCACGCCGCCATGCCGGCCTGGGGTGAAGTGCTGGGCGACAAGGGCGTGCAGGACGTGGCCGCTTTCGTGACCGCCAACCTGGACGGCCGCAAGCTGCCCGAAGGGGTGAGCGCCGAGAACGTGGACAACGGCAGCAAGCTGTTCGCCACCACCTGTGTCGCCTGCCACGGCCCGGAAGGCAAGGGCAACCCGATGATGGGCGCACCTGATCTGACTCACCCGGGCGCCTTCATCTACGGTTCCAGCTACGCGCAACTGCAGCAGACCATCCGTCACGGCCGCCAGGGCCAGATGCCGGCGCAGGAGCAATACCTGGGCAAAGACAAAGTGCACATTCTCGCCGGTTACATCTACAACATTTCCGGCCAGGCGAAGTAAACTCCCCGCCCCCAACTCGCGCCCACTAAAACGGGCGCGAGTTTCTTACCTCCGCAATATCGCGACGAAGTGTCGCACCCTCTCTATCTCCTTTCTTCACACCCTTCCGGTTCACGTCTAAGCTGAATTCCATTCGCAAACCTGCAATACGACTAACCTGACCCACTTCCCAGGTTGGTACGAACGAGCCGAAACGAGCGGCAAACAGCGGCGCAAAGCGCTCCGGAGCAGGCGTCAAACCGGCTTCGCGCCAAGGCCGGGCGCGTTGCAATGGCCACCTGCTTTCTCCATACTTGCCGCCGTTTTTTTTGTCCATAAAATCCAAAAACCGTGGAACCTTAGAATGAGCACAGCAATCAGTCCGACTGCTTATAACTATAAGGTCGTCCGCCAGTTCGCCATCATGACGGTGGTCTGGGGGATACTTGGAATGGGGGTTGGTGTTTACATCGCCTCACAGTTGGTTTGGCCCCAGTTGAACCTGGACCTGCCCTGGACCAGCTTCGGCCGACTGCGTCCGCTGCACACCAACCTGGTGATCTTCGCCTTCGGCGGCTGTGCTCTCTTCGCAACTTCCTACTACGTCGTACAGCGCACCTGTCAGACCCGCCTGGTCTCCGACAGCCTCGCCGCCTTCACCTTCTGGGGCTGGCAAGCGGTAATCGTGCTGGCCGGCATTACCCTGCCGCTGGGCTACACCTCCTCCAAGGAGTACGCCGAGCTGGAATGGCCGATCGACATCCTGCTGGCCATCGTCTGGGTGACCTATGCGCTGGTGTTCTTCGGCACCGTGATGAAGCGCAAGACCAAGCACATCTACGTGGGTAACTGGTTCTACGGCGCGTTCATCCTCGTCACCGCCATGCTGCACATCGTCAACAGTGCAGAACTGCCGGTCACCTGGTTCAAGTCCTACTCGGTCTACGCCGGCGCCACCGACGCGATGATCCAGTGGTGGTACGGCCACAACGCCGTGGGCTTCTTCCTGACCACCGGCTTCCTCGGCATGATGTACTACTTCGTTCCGAAGCAGGCCGAGCGTCCGATCTACTCCTATCGCCTGTCCATCGTGCACTTCTGGGCGCTGATCACCCTGTACATCTGGGCCGGTCCGCACCACCTGCACTACACCGCGCTGCCGGACTGGGCGCAGTCGCTGGGCATGGTGATGTCCCTGATCCTGCTGGCTCCGAGCTGGGGCGGCATGATCAACGGCATGATGACCCTGTCGGGCGCCTGGCATAAGCTGCGCACCGACCCGATCCTGCGCTTCCTGGTGGTCTCCCTGGCCTTCTACGGCATGTCCACCTTCGAAGGCCCGATGATGGCCATCAAGACCGTCAACTCCCTGTCGCACTACACCGACTGGACCATCGGCCACGTACACGCCGGCGCTCTTGGCTGGGTTGCGATGATCTCCATCGGTTCCCTGTACCACCTGATTCCGAAGGTCTTCGGCCGCGAGCAGATGCACAGCGTAGGCCTGATCAACGCGCACTTCTGGCTGGCTACCATCGGTACCGTGCTGTACATCGCCTCGATGTGGGTCAACGGCATCACCCAGGGTCTGATGTGGCGTGCGATCAACGCCGACGGCACCCTCACCTACTCCTTCGTGGAAGCCCTGCAGGCCAGCCACCCGGGCTTCATCGTCCGTGCCCTGGGCGGCGCCTTCTTCGCCTCCGGCATGCTGCTGATGGCCTACAACACCTTCCGTACTGTGCGCGGTTTCAAACAGGCTGACGCCGATGCCGCTGCCCAGATCCCCGCTGTAGGAGCTCACTGATGAAGCACGAAGTAGTCGAGAAGAATATCGGCCTTCTGGCCTTCTTCATGGTCATTGCGGTGAGCATCGGCGGTCTGACCCAGATCGTTCCGCTGTTCTTCCAGGACGTCACCAACAAGCCGGTCGAAGGCATGAAGCCGCGCACCGCGCTGGAGCTGGAAGGCCGTGACATCTACATCCGCGAAGGCTGCGTAGGCTGCCACTCGCAGATGGTCCGTCCGTTCCGCGCCGAGACCGAGCGCTACGGCCACTACTCCGTCGCCGGCGAAAGCGTCTGGGACCACCCGTTCCTGTGGGGCTCCAAGCGTACCGGCCCGGACCTGGCCCGCGTCGGCGGCCGCTACTCCGACGACTGGCACCGCGCGCACCTGTACAACCCGCGCAACGTAGTGCCGGAATCGAAGATGCCCTCCTACCCCTGGCTGGTGGAGAACAAGCTCGACGGCAAGGACACGGCGAAGAAAATGGAAGCCCTGCGTACGCTGGGCGTGCCTTACACCGACGAAGACATCGCCGGTGCCCGTGACGCCGTCAAAGGCAAGACCGAGATGGACGCTGTCGTCGCCTACCTGCAAGGCCTCGGCACCATCATCAAGAGCAAACGGTGACAGTGATGGATATCGGGACCATTCGCGGTATCGGCACGGTAGTAGTCATGGTCGCCTTCGTCGGCGTCCTGCTCTGGGCCTATGGCGGCAAACGCAAGGAGCGCTTCGACGAAGACGCCCTGCTGCCCTTCGCGGATGACCCGGTCGCCAAAAAGCACGTCGAGCAAGAGCAAGCTTCTAGGAGCAACAAAGAATGACAACCTTCTGGAGTCTGTACGTCACCGTACTTACCCTGGGCACCATCTTCGCCCTCGCGTGGCTGCTGTTCGCCACCCGTCGCGGTCAGCGCAACGAAGCCACCGATGAAACCGTCGGCCATGCCTTCGACGGCATCGAGGAGTACGACAACCCACTGCCCAAGTGGTGGTTCATGCTGTTCGTCGCCACCTTCATCTTCGCCCTCGGCTACCTGGTCCTGTACCCGGGCCTGGGCAACTGGAAGGGCCTGCTGCCGGGCTACCAGGACAAGGCCGAATTCGCCAACGGCGAACAGGGCTGGACCGGTGTGCACCAGTGGGAAAAGGAAATGGCCAAGGCCGATGAGAAGTACGGCCCGCTGTACGCCAAGTTCGGCGCCATGCCGATCGAGGACGTGGCCAAGGACGAGCAGGCCCTGAAAATGGGTAACCGCCTGTTCGCTTCCAACTGCTCGGTCTGCCACGGTTCCGATGCCAAGGGTGCCCACGGCTTCCCCAACCTGACCGACGCCGACTGGCGCTGGGGCGGCGAGCCGAAGGACATCATCGCCACCATCGAAGGCGGTCGCCACGCGGCCATGCCGGCCTGGGGCGAAGTCATCGGCGATGCCGGCGTCCACGATGTGGCTGCCTTCGTCACCACCAAGCTGGACGGCCGCAAGCTGCCAGAGGGCGTGACTGACGAGCAGGTCGCCAACGGCCAGAAGATCTTCGCCACCAACTGCGTGGTTTGCCACGGCGCAGAAGGCAAAGGCACCGCTGCCATGGGCGCACCCAACCTGACCCACCCGGCCGCGTTCATCTACGGTTCGAGCTTCGCCCAGCTGCAGCAGACCATCCGCTACGGCCGCCAGGGCCAGATGCCGGCTCAGCTGGAGCGTCTGGGCAAAGATCAGGTGCACCTGCTCGCTGCCTACGTGTACAGCCTGTCCCATGGCGAAGGTGAGAAGAGCGCGGAATAATCCTGCTCTTTCCTACACCCATAGCGACACCCTGCGGCGCCGGTTTCTACACCGGCGCCGCTCTATTTCTGGGTCCATAATTCCTTACGCGACCAACTGTCGCACCGTTACACCCCCCACCACGCCGTATCATTGTTAGGCGTGCAAGCATATTTCTGACCCTCTCGGCATGTATCGACAGGGCGCCCTCCCGCTGCCGTGGAATGCACTGATGAGCAAACAGATTCCGGTCCAGGACGTCACTCCGCCCACTAAAGGCAAGAGTGAAAGCGTCGACCTTTATGCCTCCCGGGAAAAGATCTATACCCGAGCCTTTACCGGGTTCTTCCGCAACCTCCGCATGGCCGGGGGCGCCCTCCTCTTCCTACTCTACTTCGGCACCGTGTGGCTGACCTGGAATGGTCGTCAGGCGGTGCTCTGGGACCTGCCCGAGCGCAAGTTCTACATCTTCGGCGCGACCTTCTGGCCGCAGGACTTCATCCTCCTTTCCGGCTTGCTGATCATCAGTGCCTTCGGCCTGTTCTTCATCACCGTGTTCGCTGGCCGCGTGTGGTGCGGCTACACCTGCCCGCAGAGCGTGTGGACATGGATCTTCATGTGGTGCGAGAAAATCACCGAGGGTGATCGCAACCAGCGCATGAAACTCGACAAG
The DNA here is from genome assembly GCF_029840045.1 of Pseudomonas sp. GD03903. Classification (NCBI taxonomy): domain Bacteria; kingdom Pseudomonadati; phylum Pseudomonadota; class Gammaproteobacteria; order Pseudomonadales; family Pseudomonadaceae; genus Pseudomonas; species Pseudomonas sp. GD03903. Next base: position 19,011 of record NZ_JAOCBT010000011.1, read on the forward strand.
GCGCCCATGAGCGGCAACAAGCTGCTGCGCCGCTTCGCCAAGCACAGCCTCTGGCTGCTGATCGGCCTGGTCACCGGTCTGACCTTCGTCGGCTATTTCGCGCCGATCCGCGATCTGCTCAGCGATCTGGTCACTGGCCAGGCCGACGGCTGGGCCTACTTCTGGGTCGGCTTCTTCACCCTCGCCACCTATGGCAACGCCGGCTGGCTGCGCGAACAGGTGTGCATCTACATGTGCCCTTATGCGCGCTTCCAGAGCGTGATGTTCGACAAGGACACCCTGATCGTCTCCTACGACCCGCGTCGTGGTGAGGGCCGTGGCCCGCGCAAGAAAGGCGCCGATTACAAGGCCCAGGGCCTGGGCGACTGCATCGATTGCACCATGTGCGTACAGGTCTGCCCGACCGGCATCGACATCCGCGATGGCCTGCAGATCGAGTGCATCGGCTGTGCCGCGTGCATCGACGCCTGCGACAGCATCATGGACAAGATGAACTACCCGCGCGGCCTGATCAGCTACACCACCGAGCACAACCTGTCGGGGCAGAAGACCCACCTGGTGCGCCCGCGTCTGATCGGCTACGCCATCGCCCTGTGCATCATGATCGGTCTGCTGATCACCGCCATCTTCCTTCGCCCGCTGGTCGGCTTCGATGTCAGCAAGGACCGCGTGCTCTACCGCGAGAACGCCGAAGGTCGCATCGAGAACGTGTATAGCCTCAAGGTCATGAACAAGGACCAGAAAGACCATACCTACGTACTCAGCGCCAAGGGCCTGGACGGCCTGATCCTGGAAGGCAAGAAGGAAATCTCGGTCGCTGCCGGGGATATCTTCAGCATGCCGGTGGAACTGTCCATCGATCCGGAGAAACTGCCCTCGACCACCAACGAGATCAGCTTCACCATCCAGTCGGTAGACGACCCGTCGATCAGCAAGGAATCCACCAGCCGCTTCATCGGCCCACGCCTTCGTTGAACCGACGCTGAACGAATTGGCACCCCATGTTGCGCATGGGGTGCCAGCACCGAGCGAAATACGTAGAATTCGCCCGCCCCTTCACCGGGCAGCGCCCCGTATGGCGCTGCCAGCGAGAGATCAAAGAGCATGCAATCGGCCATGAAGACACCCGTGGAACCCTGGTACAAGCACCTCTGGCCGTGGATCATCATCGCCATGCTGGCCACCTCGATCTTCCTCAGCCTGACGATGGTCAATATCGCCGTGAACAACCAGGACTCCCTGGTCAGCGACAACTATTACGAGGCCGGCAAGGGCATCAATCGCTCCCTCGACCGCGAGCACCTCGCCCAGCAACTCAAGCTGCGGGCGAAGATCAGCTTCGACGAGCTGACCGGCGAAGTGGACCTGCGCCTCACCGGCGACAGCCGTCCGGCCACGCTCACCCTGAACCTGCTCTCCCCTACCCTTGAGTCCCAGGACAAGCACCTGGAACTGCGCGCCAGCCCCGCCGAGCCCGGCCGCTACACCGCCAGCCTGGACGCCGCTGTCAAAGGTCGCCGCTTCGTCGAGCTGCTCGGCGAGGAGAACGGCAAGACCTGGCGTCTGTTCGAGGAAGAAAAGGTCGCTCCCGGCGGTACCTTCGACCTCGGCGACGAGCCCCTCAGCGGAGATGAAGCCGAGCGCCCATGAGCGCCGCGCTGCTCTGTTACCACTGCGCGCTGCCGGTACCACCCGGCAGCCGCTTCGTTGCGCCAGTCCTGGGCGAACCCCGCGAATTCTGCTGCCCAGGTTGCCAGGCCGTAGCCGAGGCCATCGTTGCCGGCGGACTGGAAGGCTATTACCGCCACCGCACCGAAGCCGCGCCAAACCCTGACGCCTTGCCCGAACAGCTGGCTGACGAGCTGAAGCTGTTCGACCGTCCCGACGTTCAGCAGCCCTTCGTCCAGCACCAGGGCGATCTCGCCGAGACCACCCTGATCATGGAGGGCATCAGCTGCGCCGCCTGCGGCTGGCTGATCGAGAAACACCTCAAGGGCCTGCCCGCCATTGCCGAGGCTGGGCTGAACCTGTCCAATCACCGTCTGCACGTGCGCTGGTCCGACAGCGAGCTGCCACTGAGCGAGCTGCTCGCCGAGCTGCGCCGTATTGGTTACGCAGCGCACCCGTTCCAACCGGATCGCGCCGCCGAACAGTTGCACCAGGAGAACCGCAAGTCCCTGCGCCAACTGGGTGTCGCCGGCCTGCTGTGGTTCCAGGCGATGATGGCAACCATGGCCACCTGGCCGGAATTCAACATCGACCTGAGCCCCGAGCTGCACGAAATCCTGCGCTGGGTGGCGATGTTCCTCACCACCCCCATCGTCTTCTACTCCTGCCAGCCGTTCTTCCGTGGCGCCGTGCGCGACCTGCGCACCCGCCACCTGACCATGGATGTCTCGGTCTCCCTGGCCATCGGCGGCGCCTACCTGGCGGGCATCTGGACCGCCGTCACCGGCCATGGCGACCTGTATTTCGACGCCGTGGGCATGTTCGCCCTGTTCCTGCTGGCTGGCCGCTATCTCGAACGCCGTGCCCGTGAACGCACTGCAGCCGCCACCGCACAACTGGTCAACCTGCTGCCTGCATCCTGCCTGCGTCTGGACGACAGAGGCCAGAGCAGCCGTGTACTGCTTAGCGAACTGAACATTGGCGACCGAGTACTGGTGCAGCCCGGCGCAGTGGTCCCGGCCGATGGCCTGATCCTCGATGGTCAGTCCAGCGTCGACGAATCCCTGCTCACCGGCGAATACCTGCCACAACCCCGCCAGAGCGGCGACAGCGTCACCGGCGGCACCCTCAACGTCGAAGGCCCGCTGACCGTGCAGGTCAAGGCCCTGGGCGGCGACAGCCGGCTGTCCGCCATCGTCCGCCTGCTCGAGCGCGCTCAATCGGACAAGCCGCGTCTCGCCGAGCTCGCCGACAAGGCCGCGCAGTGGTTCCTCATCGCCCTGCTGGTGCTGGCCGCCGTGGTCGGTCTGTTCTGGTGGCAGCACGACGCCTCCCGCGCCTTCTGGGTGGTCCTGGCGATGCTGGTGGCCACCTGCCCCTGTGCGCTGTCACTGGCTACGCCGACCGCCCTGACCGCCGCCACCGGCAGCCTGCACAAGCTCGGGCTGCTGGTGACGCGAGGCCACGTGCTGGAAGGCCTGAACCACATCGACACGGTCATTTTCGACAAGACCGGCACCCTTACCGAAGGTCGGCTGACACTGCGCGCAGTCCGGCCACTGGGAGCGCTGGACAGCGATGCCTGCCTGGCCCTGGCCGCCGCCCTGGAGAACCGCTCCGAACACCCCATCGCCCGTGCCTTCGGCCGTGCGCCGCAGCCCGCCGAGAATGTCGAGAGCCATCCCGGCCTGGGCCTGGAAGGCCTTGTCGGCGAGCGCCGCCTGCGCATCGGCGAGCCATCGTTCGTCTGTGCCCTGAGCGGTAGCGAAGCGCCTCAGCACCCGCAGGAACCCGGTCAGTGGCTGCTACTCGGTGATGCAAACGGCGCACTCGCCTGGCTGGTACTGGACGACCGCATCCGCGAAGACGCCGCCGACCTGCTCGACGCCTGCCGCGCCCGTGGTTGGCGCACGCTGTTGCTCTCCGGCGACAGCTCGCCCATGGTCGGTCGCGTCGCCGCCGAACTGGGCATCGACGACTGCCGCGGCGGTTTGCGCCCGGACGACAAGCTCGAAGTCCTGCGCCAGTTGCACCAGCAAGGCCGCCGCGTGCTGATGCTGGGCGACGGGGTGAATGACGTTCCGGTGCTGGCCGCTGCCGACATCAGCGTCGCCATGGGTTCCGCCACCGACCTGGCCAAGACCAGCGCCGACGCCGTGCTGCTGTCCAACCGCCTGGACAGCGTGGTGCAGGCCTTCAGCCTGGCCCGCCGCACCCGCCGGGTCATCATCGAGAACCTGCTCTGGGCGGGGCTGTACAATGGGCTGATGTTGCCCTTCGCTGCCCTCGGCTGGATCACGCCCGTGTGGGCTGCGGTGGGCATGTCGATCAGCTCGCTGACCGTGGTACTCAACGCCCTGCGCCTGACTCGGCTGCCCAAGGGCGCCGGTGCCCCGCCAGCGACCACTGCCCTGCCCGTCGCCCCACAAGCGGCGCAGGCGCTGCCACGGAGTTGAAATGCCCGCACTCTACATAATGATCCCGGTTGCCGTGGTGATCGTCGGCATCTGCATTGCGATCTTCTTCTGGGCGGTGAACAGCGGCCAGTACGACGACATGGACGGGCCGGCCCACAGCATCCTGTTCGACGACGAAGACCCCAAGCACCAGGCCGGCATCGACGAAGCAGAAGGTGCCGACTCGCACGCCAGCCAGAAGCAGGACAAACGCGATGCCTGAACTGGCGCCTTTGCTGGCGTCCGCGCTGATTCTCGGCCTGCTCGGCGGCGGTCACTGCCTGGGCATGTGTGGCGGTCTGATGGGTGCGCTGACCATGGCCATCCCGCCGGAGCAACGCGCACGGCGGCTGCGCCTGCTGCTGGCCTACAACCTCGGCCGCATTCTCAGCTACGCCTGCGCCGGCCTGTTGCTCGGCCTCGCCGGCTGGGCGGTGGCGCGCACACCATTTGCCTCGGCATTGCGGGTGGTCGCTGGCCTGCTGCTGATCGCCATGGGCCTCTACCTGGCCGGCTGGTGGAGCGGTCTGACACGCATCGAAGCCCTGGGGCGCGGCCTCTGGAAGCACATCCAGCCGTCCGCCAGCCGCCTGCTTCCGGTCAGCACGGTGCCGCGCGCGCTGCTGCTGGGGGCTCTCTGGGGCTGGCTGCCGTGCGGCCTGGTCTACAGCACCCTGCTCTGGGCCACCAGCCAGGGCTCGGCCATCGACAGTGCCCTGCTGATGCTCGCCTTCGGCCTCGGCACCTGGCCGGTGCTGCTGGCGACCGGGCTCGCCGCCGAGCGCATCACCGCACTGCTGCGCAAGCGCAGCGTGCGCATGGCCGGTGGCATCCTGGTGATCCTCTTCGGCCTGTGGACCCTCCCCGGCCCACACCAGGCCTGGATCATGGGTCACGAAATGCACGCCAGCATCGCCCAGCAGCACCATAAAGCCGCTTGATACAGGTCAACAGGCCTTTGCCGGACTCTCCCTAGACTGCGCAGGAAAAGCTCGCCACCGGGGAACATCGGCATGCTCGACAATATTCGCTGGGACGCAGATCTGATACGCCGATACGATCTGTCCGGCCCGCGCTACACCTCCTATCCCACAGCCGTGCAGTTCCACGAAGGAGTCGGACCCTTCGACCTGCTGCATGCGCTGCGCGATAGCCAGAAGGCGCAGCGGCCGCTCTCGCTCTACGTGCACGTCCCGTTCTGCGCGAACATCTGCTACTACTGCGCCTGCAACAAGGTCATCACCAAGGATCGTGGCCGCAGCGCCCCCTACCTGGCTCGTCTCATCCACGAAATCGAGATCGTCAGTCGTCACCTGGGCCGCCAGCAGCCAGTCGAGCAGTTGCATTTCGGTGGAGGTACCCCGACCTTCCTGAGCCCCGGCCAACTGCGCGAGCTGATGGCGCAATTGCGCACGCACTTCCATTTCGCCGAGGGTGACTTCGGCGACTACGGTATCGAGATCGATCCGCGCGAGGCCGACTGGTCTACCATGGGCCTGCTCCGCGAGCTGGGCTTCAACCGCGCCAGTATTGGCGTGCAGGACTTCAACCTGGACGTGCAACAGGCCATCAACCGCCTGCAGAGCCTCGACGAAACCCGCGCCATCATCGACGCAGCGCGCACCCTGCAATTCCGCTCGATCAATATCGACCTGATCTACGGGCTGCCCAAGCAAACCCCGGAGACCTTCGCCCGGACCGTCGAGCAGGTCATCACCCTGCAGCCCAACCGACTGTCGGTTTTCAACTACGCGCATCTCCCCGAGCGCTTCCCGCCGCAACGCCGGATCAGGGCCGAAGACCTGCCCTCCCCCGGGCAGAAACTGGAGATGCTGCAGCGCACCACCGAACAACTGGAAGCCGCCGGCTACCGCTACATCGGCATGGACCATTTCGCCCTGCCGGACGACGAACTGGCCATGGCCCAGGAAGACGGCACCCTGCAGCGCAATTTCCAGGGCTACACCACCCACGGCCATTGCGACCTGGTGGGCCTGGGGGTTTCCTCGATCAGCCAGATCGGCGACCTCTACTGCCAGAACAGCACTGACATCGCCGACTACCAGACCACCCTCGACCAGGGCCAGCTCGCTACCCGCCGCGGCCTGCACTGCAACAAGGACGACCTCATTCGCCGTGCGGTGATCCAGCAGTTGATCTGCCACTTCCAATTGGACTTCGAAGACATCGAAGACCTCTACAACATCGACTTCCGCGGCTACTTCGCGGAAATCTGGGACGACCTCGAACGCTTCGCCCGGGACGGCCTGATCACCCTGGGGCCGAGGGGCATCGACGTCAGCGCCTCCGGCCGATTGCTGGTCCGTTCGCTGTGCATGCTCTTCGACCGTTACCTGCCGATGCAGAACCTGCAACGCTTCTCGCGGGTCATCTGACCCGCGGGTTCCGTTTCGCACGACCGACGGTACGGGGCCAACTGTCGCACCCTTTGCTACAGGATGTGTCCTTGACCGCAAGGTGTAGGAACAGCCCTGAATCGGCACTTTTCGAAAGGATTCGAGACCACTCCAAGCACTACGAAACCCTCATCCCCGTCGCTGGAACCAGCGATTCAGACAGGTCGCCAACTGGCGCGCGACTTGCGGTCTGCGGTACCCTTGGTTTTTGTGTGCCATCCCATTCAAGGAACACTCATGGCCGAAACCATCAAAGTGCGCGCCCTGCCCCAGGCGCACTGCAAGGATTGCAGCCTGGCTCCCCTCTGCCTGCCCCTGTCGCTGAACACCAACGACATGGACGCCCTCGATGAAATCGTCAAACGCGGCCGCCCGCTGAAGAAGGGCGAGTTCCTGTTCCGCCAGGGCGATGCCTTTGGCTCCGTCTTCGCCGTACGCTCCGGCGCACTGAAGACCTTCAGCATCACCGACGGCGGCGAAGAGCAGATCACCGGCTTCCACCTGCCCAGCGAGCTGGTCGGCCTTTCCGGCATGGACACCGAGAGCTACCCGGTATCGGCCCAGGCCCTGGAAACCACTTCGGTCTGCGAGATTCCCTTCGAGCGCCTGGACGAGCTGTCCGAGCAACTGCCGCAACTGCGCCGCCAGTTGCTGCGCGTGATGAGCCGCGAAATCCGTGACGACCAGCAGATGATGATGCTGCTGTCGAAAAAGACCGCCGACGAGCGTATCGCCACCTTCCTGGTCAATCTCTCCGCACGCTTCCGCGCCCGTGGTTTCTCGGCCCAGCAATTCCGCCTGGCCATGTCGCGCAACGAGATCGGCAACTACCTGGGCCTCGCAGTGGAAACCGTCTCCCGCGTGTTCACCCGCTTCCAGCAGAACGGCCTGATCGCGGCTGAAGGCAAGGAAGTGCACATCCTCGATTCCATCGAGCTGTGCGCATTGGCGGGTGGCCAACTGGAAAGCTGATCCGACTGAAAGCTGACCGACTGGTTGACTTTCCGGTCATCGAAAACGGGCTCGCCGATTGGCGGGCCCGTTATACTTTGGCCTCTGCAAAAACCGCATCAGGTGCACATCCAGCATGATCCTCAACCAACTCGACCTGAAGTCCGTGATCCGTGCCGTTCCCGACTTTCCCAAGCCCGGCGTCATGTTCCGCGACATCACTCCGCTGTTCCAGTCGCCGCGAGCCCTGCGCTTCGTTGCCGACAGCTTTATCCAGCGCTACGTCGAGGCCGACTTCACGCACATCGGCGCCATGGATGCGCGCGGCTTCCTGATCGGTTCGATCATCGCCTACGAGCTGAACAAGCCCCTGGTACTGTTCCGCAAGCGCGGCAAGCTGCCGGCGGACGTCCTGGCCCAGGCCTACGAAACCGAGTACGGCGAAGCCCTGCTGGAGGTCCACGCCGACAGCCTGTGCGAAGGTGACAGCGTGCTGATCTTCGATGACCTGATCGCCACCGGCGGCACCCTGCTGGCCGCCGCGCAACTGGTGCGTCGCATGGGCGCCAGCGTGTTCGAGGCCGCAGCGATCATCGACCTGCCGGAACTTGGCGGCTCGACCAAGCTCAATGACGCCCAGATCCCCACCTACAGCCTGACGGCCTTCGCACTCGACGAAGCCTGAGCCACGCTGTTCACCAAAACGGGCGCTGCGGCGCCCGTTTGCATTTGCGCCGCTCCCGCAAACCAACTCCCCATCCAATGACTGGTCGTGACCCGTTTGGCCTGATTCGACCTGGCTGCGGCCATTTATGACCTGGCGATTGTCCGACAAGACTTCGAACATGACATCAGCTGATGACACATTCGAAGGTGGCATCACGAACTAACGACAGGACTTGCCCGGGTCGCCGCCCCTGCCGCGCCGCCCCCGGAACTCCAAGCCCGCACAACAAGAAGGAGTTAGTCATGAACGCCAGTACCACGCCGATCCGCGCCAATTTCCCGGTCCGCCGCATGGATTTCACGTTCAGTGAAACGCCGAAATACTGGTGGGACGGGCAGCCTTTCATGACCCACTTCATGAATAACCTGTCCTCGCTGTTCCCTTATGGCGAGAAGTTCTTCGTCGACAGCGTGCGCGCCGTCCGCGAGCGCATCCAGGACCCGCAGCTGCAGAAGGACGTCAGCGCCTTCATCGGCCAGGAAGCCATGCACTCCAAGGAGCACGCGGCCTACAACGAGTACGCCGACGAGCACGGCATCGACCTGGAAACCCTCGAGCTGCGCATCAAGGTGCTGCTCGAATCCATCAGCAAGGTCACCACCAGGAAGCACCAGCTGGCGATCACCTGTGCCCTGGAGCACTTCACCGCGACCATGGCCGAGCAACTGCTCAAGCGTGAAGACCTGAGCAGCCAGATGAAGTCGGACAAGATGTACAAGCTGTGGATGTGGCACGCGGTCGAGGAGAACGAGCACAAGGCCGTCGCCTACGATGTCTACCAGCAGGTCTACGGCGGCTATTTAACCCGCACCGCGGTGATGCTGCTGACTACCGTGATCTTCCTCAGCGTCATCGCCGGCTTCCAGATCAACCTGCTGCGCCGTGATGGCCAGCTGTTCAACTGGCGCAGTTGGAAGCACGGCCTGGGCGTACTGCTGCACCCGCGCCGCGGCTACTTCGTCAATCTGATCCGCCCATGGCTGGACTACTTCCGCCCCGGTTTCCACCCCTTCGACCACGACACCAAGGCGCTGGAAACGCGCTGGAAGGAGACGCTGGATTTCGCCGGCTGACCCTTTTGCGGCAAGGAAAAACGCCAGGCAATGCCTGGCGTTTTTCATTCACGGGAAAAAAGCGGCGCCCCCTGTAGGAGCGAGCTTGCTCGCGAACGGTTTCACCGCCGGCGCGGTGCCTGGGCGGTTCGCGAGCAAGCGCGCTCCTACGAAAAGCCGGTCAGCCCTCCTGCCGACGCGGCAGATCGTCGACCGTGTCGAACCACGACAATTGCGACGAGCACCAGACATGGCACTGCGGCTCGATCAGCTCCGGCTCGTCGAGAGTCACCGTATTGAGCCCCACCGTCGCGCCGTCGCGCACACGGAATTCCATCGGCGTCCCGCACTTCACGCAGAAGCGCCGCTCACCCTCCTCACTGGAGCGCCACATCCCCAACTCACCGGCGATATAGGCGAAGCCCGTCAGTGGAATCACCGCCCAAGGCACCGCCGGCGCGGCATTGGACTTCTGGCAGATACGGCAGTGGCAGTAGCCGGTTTCCTCCGGCTGCGCATCCACGCGATAGCGCACCGCGCCACAGGCGCAACCGCCGAACAGGGGCAAGGGCAGCATGGCAATCTCCGACAATCAGCAAGGACTCACAGCCTAGCCAGCATGCCGAAGGTCTGCAGCACCGCGACGCCGGTGAAGAGCAACAGGATTTGTCGCTCGGCCAGGGTGCAGACCTCTTCGCGCAGCTCCGGCGGGCGCTCCAGGTAATCCAGAGACTGTTGAAACAGTTGCCGGCTGATCAGTCGCGACAGCTGGTCCAGTTCGCTCACATCGACGTCCGGCAGTAGATGGAACTGACGGATATCCTCGGCCATGTCTTCACCGAATTCGTCCATTACCCGCGCCAATGCCGTGCGCAGGACCGGTGAAGGGCCGTGCAGTTCGCGCACTCCGATAATGAACGCCTGCGGATTGCGCGCGACGAAATCGAAGAACAGTCGCACCGTCTCACGGGTTACCCGCTGGCCGCGCTCCAGGTCGAGGCCAAAGGGGACATTGCCGGCGCCCGCGCCGGGCTGCGCACGCTCTGCCGCTTCGCGGCGCAGGTCACGCAGCGGTTGGCGCAACTGGGTGGCGATGTCGCGGATGATCGCCAGGCCCAGGTCGTCCACGTCACCGAAGTGGCGGTAGAAGGTGTTCGGGTTCAGCCCCGCCTCGCGCGCCAACTCGCGCAGCCCCAGGCTGCTCAGGCTGCGCCGGCTGGCCGCCAGACGCAGCGCGGCATCGATCAGCGCGCGCTTGCCCGCGGCCTCCACCGGTCGTTCTTCCTGTTCGATTTCCATGAGTTTGGCGCCCGACCCCATCTAAGGTTGGTTGTTGCTGAAGTATACAGATGCCTACATTCTCACCACGTAGACAGTTGTATACGCCAGCAACAATCATAACAGGAGCTTGGCAATGGGTACCCAACCAAAGACTGCCCCCCGACACTGCAAAGTCGCCATCATCGGCACCGGGTTTTCCGGGCTGGGCATGGCGATCCGCCTGAAGCAGGAAGGCGAGAATAACTTCCTGCTGTTCGAGAAGGATGCCGGCGTCGGCGGCACCTGGCGGGTCAACAACTACCCGGGCTGCGCCTGTGACGTGCAATCCCACGTCTACTCCTTCTCCTTCGAGCCGAACCCGGACTGGACGCGCATGTTCGCCCGCCAGCCGGAAATCCGTGCCTACCTGGAGAATTGCTGGAAGAAGTACCGCCTGGAAGACAAGACGCTGCTCAATACCGAGATGGCGCGCTTCGAATGGAACGACGAGCAGCAGCTCTGGCACCTGTTCGACACCGCCGGCAACCACTACACCGCCAAGGCCGTGGTGTCGGGCATGGGCGCCCTGTCGATTCCCTCGGTGCCGGCGCTCAAGGGCCTGGAGAACTTCCAGGGCAAGGCCTTCCACTCACAGCAGTGGGACCACGACTACGACCTCAAGGGTAAGCGCGTGGCGGTGATCGGCACCGGTGCCTCGGCGATCCAGTTCGTTCCGGAAATCCAGCCGCTGGTGGCCAAGCTCGATCTCTATCAGCGCACCGCGCCGTGGATTCTGCCCAAGCCGGACCGCGCCATCAGCGACAAGGAACGCGCACGTTTCCGCCATTTCCCGGCGGTACAGAAGCTCTGGCGCGGCGCGCTCTACAGCATGCTCGAAGGTCGCGTGCTGGGCTTCACCTTCGCGCCCTGGGCGATGAAGCTGGTAGGCAAGCTGGCCGAACGTTTCATCCGCCAGCAGATCAAGGACCCGGACCTGCGCCGCAAGCTGACCCCGGACTACACCATCGGCTGCAAGCGCGTACTCATGTCGCACAACTACTACCCGGCACTGGCCGCCGCCAACTCCTCGGTGATCGTCGACGGCATCCGCGAGATCAAGGCCGGCAGCATCATCACCAGCGATGGTCGTGAACGGCAGGTGGACGCGATCATCTTCGGCACCGGCTTCACCGCCAACGACCCGATTCCCCGCGGCGTGGTGTTCGGCAAGGGCGGCGTGGACCTGCTCGACACCTGGCAGAACGGCCCGGAAGCCTACAAGGGCACCATGACCCGCGGCTTCCCCAACCTGTTCTTCCTCATGGGCCCGAACACCGGTCTGGGCCACAACTCGATGGTCTACATGATCGAATCGCAGATCGCCTACGTGCTCGGCGCGATCAAGCTGATGGACCGTCGCGAGTTGCAGAGCGTCGAAGTGAAGCAAGAGGTGCAGGAACGCTGGAACGAGAAGTTGCAACGCGGCCTCAATCACAGCGTGTGGAATACCGGCGGCTGCAAGAGCTGGTACCTGCATCCGGTGAGCGGACGCAACTGCACGCTGTGGCCGGGCTTCACCTGGCGCTTCCGCGCGCTGACCAGTCAATTTGACCCCAGCGCCTATCATTTGAAGTCCAAGCCGCTGTCCAGCCCTGTCGTCCAACCCCAACGCCACGCAGAAGAGGTGCCGGCATGAAGAACTTCGAGAACAAGGTTGCCGCGATCACGGGGGCAGGTTCGGGCATCGGCCGCGCCCTGGCCGTCGAACTGGCCTCCCGCGGGTGCCACCTGGCCCTCGCGGACGTGAATGCCGCAGGTCTGGAAGAAACCCGCCAGCTGCTCTCCTCCACCGGCGTGCGCGTGTCCATCGACACGGTGAACGTCGCCGACCGCGAGCAGGTGCACGCCTGGGCCGACAAGGCAGCCCGCGAACATGGCAAGGTCAACCTGGTGTTCAACAACGCCGGCGTAGCCCATGCCGGCACCGTGGAAGCCAGCGACTACGAAGAGTACGAGTGGATCACCAACATCAACTTCTGGGGCGTGGTCTACGGCACCAAGGCCTTCCTGCCGCACCTGAAGGCATCCGGTGACGGCCACATCGTCAACGTCTCCAGCGTGTTCGGGCTGTTCTCCCAGCCGGGCATGAGCGCCTACAACGCCACCAAATTCGCCGTGCGCGGCTTCACCGAATCGCTGCGCCAGGAGCTGGACATGGAGCGCAGCGGGGTCTCGGCCAGCTGCGTGCACCCTGGCGGGATCAAGACCAACATCGCCAAGACCGCGCGGATGAACGACAGCATGGTCAAGGTCACCGGGCAGAACGCCGAACAGGCCCGCACCCAGTTCAACGACCAGTTACTGCGCACCACCCCGCAGAAGGCCGCGCAGGTGATCATCCGCGGTGTGGAACGTGACTCGCGGCGCATCCTGATCGGCCCGGATGCCCACGCCATCGACGTGATGCTGCGCCTGCTGCCGGTCTGGTACCAGAAGGTGGTCACCAGCAGCATGAAGCTGGCCAAGCGCTTTGCTCCCAAGCCCAAGCGTAAACAGACCGCGGAGGGCTACGAGGCCAAGTAACGCGTCAACGCAAAGAGTCCCTTTTTCCCTGTCGGGCCGGCGCCCATCCCCCTTACCCCCGGATGGGCGCCGTTTTTTTCCTGCACAGTGAGCGCTCCGCCCTCTGCAATCGGCTGGTTATACTGGCAAGCGGTTTTCAGCGAAGCAGCCCAAGGAGGACGACCATGAGCCAGAAGCTCCCCACCTTCCGCTATCACCCGGATCCGCTGGCCACCGGCAGCCTGGTCGCCTCGGACGCAACCTGCCGTTGCTGCCAGCAGAAACGCGGCTATGTCTACACCGCCTCGGTCTACACCCGCCTCGACCTGCCGGAAAACTGCCTGTGCCCCTGGTGCATTGCCGACGGCCGTGCGGCCGAACGCTTCGAGGCGAGCTTCGCCGATGACTACCCACTGCTGGATGCCGGCGTACCCGACGCCGTAGTGCGCGAAGTCTGCGAACGCACACCGGGATTCGCTTCCTGGCAGCAGGAACACTGGCTGAGCTGCTGCGGCGACGCCTGCGCCTTCCATGGTGATGCTCGGCGCGAAGAGATCATCGCCCTGGGGGCCACCGGGTTGGCCGGACACTTCCCCGACTTCGGCTGGCCGCAGAAGACCTGGTTGCAGGTCGTCGAGCACTACCAGCCAGCCGGCAACCCGGCGATCTACCACTTCAGTTGCCTGCACTGCGGCCAGACGCACTACGGGATGGATTTCACCTGAACAGCGGGCATCCCCACTGGCCGCTCAGAGCCCCATCTGCCTGGCGATGATCTCATTCATGATCTCCCGCGTACCGCCGCCAATGGAGAGGATGCGGTTGTCGCGGTACAGCCGCTCCACCAGACTCTCGCGCATGTAGCCCATGCCGCCCAGCACCTGCACCGCGTCGTAGGTCACCCGGTCGGCGACATCCGTGGCGAAGTTCTTGGCCATGGAGATTTCCTTGATCACGCTCTTGCCGGCAGCCATCTTCGCCGCCTGGCGGTAGGTGAATTCGCGGGACACTTCGACCTGCGTCGCCATTTCCGCCAGCCGATGCTTGAGCACCTGGAACTTGCCGACAGGCTTGCCAAACGCCTCGCGCTCGCGGCTCCAGGCCAGCGCCTCGTCGAGCGCCAATTGCGCCGTCATGTTGGCCATGATCGCCAGGGCCAGGCGCTCGCTCTGGAAGTTCGCCATGATGCAGGCGAAACCCATGTTCTCAGCGCCGATGAGGTTTCCCACGGGCACCTTGCAGTCGTCGAAGAACAACTCGGCGGTGTCCGACGCCCACCAGCCCATTTTCTTCAACTTGCGGCCCACGGTGAAACCGGGAGTGCCCTTCTCCACCAGCAGCAGGCTGACGCCACCGAAGCCATCCCCACCGGTGCGCACCGCCACGGTGTAGTAGTCGGCACGCACACCGCTGGTGATGAAGGTCTTGCTGCCGCTCAAGCGGTAATGGTCACCGTCGCGCACCGCGCGGGTCTTCAGGCTGGCCACATCGGAACCGCCGGACGGCTCGGTGACCGCCAGCGCCATGATCTTCTCACCGGCCAGCACCTGCGGCGCGATGCGCTCGCGCAACTGCGGACGGCCCCACTTGATCAGTGGCGGCAGGCCGATATCCAGCGATCCCAGCCCCGCCACCAACCCGCCGGAACCGCAGCGCATCAGCTCCTCGCTGGCCGCCACCTTGGCGAACAGATCGCCCTCGTGGCTGCCGCCGAGCGCCTCCGGATAGCCGATGCCGAGGATGCCGGCCTCGCCCGCCTTGCGGTACAGCTCACGGGGAAACTCCTCAGCCTCTTCCCAATCGGCGACATGGGGGAGGATTTCACGCTCGACGAAGCGCCGCACGCTGTCGCGGACCAGGCGGTGGCTGTCATCGAAGTAGTCGGTGAACGCAGACATGGCAATGCTCCAGGCGGTTTGACTGAAACTTACCTAGCGCTTGCTTGGTTTTCAAGCCGAGACACCTGCCATCGGCTAGGACAGATGCGCCGTCCCGAACCGCTCGCGGTACGCCGACGGTGCCACGCCGGCTGCACCGCGGAAGGCATTGCGGAAGCTCTCCACGGTGCCGAAGCCACATCGCTCGGCTATACGCTCGACACTGTCGGCGCTGCTTTCCAGCAGCTCGCGCGCACGCAGCATGCGCTCGTGCTGCAGCCACGCCTTGGGCGTCATCCCGGTGGCCTCACTGAAACGGCGCAGGAAGGTGCGCTCGCTCATGGCCACACGGCTCGCCAGTTCACCGACGGCAATCGACCGGTGCAGTTGCTGTCGAGCCCAGTCCAGCAGCGCCGCGAGATCATGCCGGGGAGCCTGCGCCACCGGCGCCGGGATGAACTGTGCCTGACCGCCGCCGCGCTGAGGTGACATCACCAGCCGCCGCGCAACGCTATTGCCAACCTGCGCACCGAAGTCCCGCGCCACCAGGTGCAGGCAGGCATCGATGCCCGCCGCGCTGCCGGCGGAGGTGATCAGTTGCCCGGCGTCCACGTAGAGCACCTGGGCATCGACCTCGATCAAGGGGTAGCGTGCCGCCAGTTCTTCGGCGTAGCGCCAGTGCGTGGTCGCCCGCTGGCCGTTCAGCAATCCAGTGGCAGCCAGGATGAACACACCGGAACAGATCGACAGCAGGCGCGCGCCTTCGCCATGGGCCTTGCGCAGCGCCTGCAGCAATTCGGCAGACGGCGCCTCGGCGCGATCCCGCCAGCCCGGCACGACGATGGTGCCCGCCGTATCGAGCGCCTCCAGCCCGCCATCGGCCAGCACACGGATGCCCCCCAACGCGCGCAGCGGTCCCTGATCCACCGCTATGACCCGGTGGCTGTACCAGGGAAAATTGAACTCGGGGCGAGGCAGGCCGAAGATCTCCACGGCGATGCCGAATTCGAAGGTGCACAAGCCGTCATAGGCGAGAATGGCTACGTCCAGGGGATTACGCGGCATTTGGCGGAAAACTTCCGATCACTGTCGTAACCGCCACTGTAGCCGACTCGAAGAGGCCCATACAGTGCTCCCATCTTTCACAGGAGCCTTGCCATGCCCAGCCTCGTCAGTCAGTTCCCCGCCGCCCTGCCCGCCGACGCCCTCGCCCACTTCAGCCACCGACTGGCCTTCGAGACCGACTGCTCGGACGTCAACGACGCACTGCAGAATGGCGAGCAGGATTTCCTTCTGCTCGACGTGCGCCATGCCGCCGCGTTCGCTCGTGGGCATGTCCCCGGCGCGCTGAACCTGCCGACGCGGGAGATCGACGCACGACGCATGGCACAGTTTCCGGCGGGCAGCCTGTTCGTCGTGTACTGCGCGGGGCCTCACTGCAACGGTGTGCACCGCGCCGCCGCTAAGCTTGCCGCGCTGGGCCTGCCGGTGAAGGAGATGATCGGCGGCGTCACCGGCTGGCTGGATGAAGGCCTGGCGCTGGCCGGCACGGACGAAGCGCCAGCCGCGGGCGGCGCCGGGATCAGCTGCGCCTGTTGAGGTCAGAAGCAACAAGGCCGGAATCACTCCGGCCTTGTTCGAATCTGTCAGTGGCTGATCGGCCTCCGCCCTGCCAGGGCGTGGGCCAGCGTGCCGCCATCGACCAGTTCCAGTTCGCCACCCAGCGGTACGCCGTGGGCGATGCGCGACAGCACCAGGTCACCGCCGCCCAGCAACTGGGCGATGTAGTGGGCAGTCGCCTCACCTTCCACCGTAGGGTTGGTGGCCAGGATGATCTCGCTGAAATTGCCGGCCTTGATCCGCGCTTCCAGCTCGGGAATACCAATGGCCTCCGGGCCGAGGCCGTCCAGCGGCGACAGGTGTCCCTTGAGCACGAAATAGCGCCCACGGTAGCCGGTCTGTTCAACGGCAAACACGTCCAGCGGACCTTCCACCACGCACAGCAGACTATCGTCACGGCGCGGGTCGGTGCACTGCGGACAGAACTCATCCTCGGACAGGGTACGGCACTGCTTGCAGTGGCCAACGCCTTCCATTGCCTGGGTCAGCGCCTGGGCCAGACGCAGGCCGCCGCTACGATCGCGCTCCAGCAGCTGCAGTGCCATGCGCTGGGCACTCTTCTGCCCCACTCCGGGCAGGGTGCGCAGGGCATCGATCAGTTGGCGGATCAGCGGCGTGAAGCTCATGGGACGGTCTCGAATTTCCGGAGGTTAGAACGACTGTAGGAGCGAGCTCGTTCGCGAACCCTGCCAGACCGAAGAGGCCGGAAGCGCGTTCGCGAGCAAGCTCGCTCCTACAGGGGAAGAGCCTGGATCAGAAAGGCATCTTGAAACCGGGCGGGAGTTGCATGCCGGCGGTCATGCCGGACATTTTCTCCTGGTTGTTCTGCTCGATCTTGCGCACGGCGTCGTTCACCGCAGCGGCGATCAGGTCCTCGAGGATTTCCTTGTCTTCCTGCATCAGGCTGTCATCCAGGGAGACGCGCTTGACGTCGTGGCGACCGGTCATCACCACGCTCACCAGGCCGGCGCCGGATTGACCGGTCACTTCGGCGTTGGCCAGCTCTTCCTGCATCTTCTGCATTTTTTCCTGCATCTGCTGGGCCTGCTTCATCAGGCCGGCCATGCCACCTTTCATCATGTCGAGTTCCTCGATTCGTTCAGTCGTCGACCAAGGCTCACGCCTTGGCCTCCAGGGGTTCGATAGTACCGTCGCGGACAATCGCGGCGAACTGTTGCTTCATCTGTAGCACATACGGGTCGGCGGCAATCGACGCCTCGGCCTGGCGCTGACGCTCGGCGCGCTTGCGCGCGGCGGCCTGGGCCGGGGTTTCCTGCTCGGGCTTCTGCTGGGTGACCTGCAGGGTCAGGGTACGCCCGTGGAACTGGTTCAGGGCGTCGTTCAGGCGGCGCTGCTGGGTCGCGTTGAACAGCGCGCTCTGGCCCGGGTCCAGGTGCAGGTGCCAGTTGTCGCCGTCCACTGCCACCAGGGTGCAGTTGGCGCCAATGCTGGCGGTCAGGCCGGCCAGGCCCAGGCGCGGGAACAGCTCCAGCCACTCGGCGGCAAGCCCGGTGGCGGGCATGGCGGCGGGCTCGGGTTCCGCCTCGACCTGCTCCTGCGGTGCCTCGCTCTCGAGGTAACCGTAGGATTCCATGTCGACTTCGTAGTAGTCCTCGGCTGGCGGCGGCTCGTCATCGCGGTCGTCGTCCTCGGCCAGAACGTCGGCAATGCTCGGTGCAGGCTCTTCCAGCTTGGCTGCCGGCGTCTCGACCAGTGCCGGCGTGGCGGCTATCGGTGCAGGTGCAGGTGCAGGTGCAGGTGCAGCAGGTTGCATTGGCGCGGGAGTCACCACAACCGGTGCGGCAGGCTCGTCCCAGGGCAGATCGACCGGCGCTTCGGCGACGATCGGTTCCGGTTCGGCAACTGGCACCTGCGGCTCGGGCTGCACAGCGGCTTCAGGCTCGACCGGGGCCGGCTCAGGCACAGGTTCGATAACCGGAGCAGGCGCAACGGCAGGTTCGGCTTGCGCGGAAGGAGCCGGAGCCGCCTGCGGCTGAGGCACGGCAACAGCAGGCACAACCGCAGCAGCCGGCACTGCCGGTGCAGGCGCAACAGCTGGCGCGGCAATGGATGCAACCGGCGCTGCAACGGCGGCGCCGGCCACTGGGTTCGGGTTGGAATCAGCCGTGGCCTTGCTGATCCCCAGGTCCTTTAGTGGTGACCTCGGTGCGCCATCGGCATCCGCCGGGCGGAACGCCAGCATGCGCAGCAGCACCATCTCGAAACCACCACGGGGATCGGGCGCCAGCGGCAGGTCGCGGCGGCCGATCAGGCCCATCTGGTAATAGAACTGCACGTCCTCGGCCGGCAGGGCCTGGGCCAGTGCCAGCACGCGGTCGCGGTCGCCCTGGCCGTTGTCCACCGCCTCGGGCAGCGCCTGGGCAATGGCCACGCGGTGCAGCACGTTGAGTATTTCAGCCAGCACACCGCCCCAGTCCGGGCCTTGTTCGGCCAGGTGGCGGACGGCTTCCAGCAGTGCACGGGCATCGCCTTCCAGCAGCGCATGCAGCACGCCGTAGACCTGACCGTGATCCAGGGTGCCGAGCATGGCGCGCACGTCGGCGGCCAGCACCTTGCCCTCGCCGAAGGCGATGGCCTGGTCGGTGAGGCTCATGGCATCACGCATGGAACCGTCGGCAGCGCGGCCGAGCAACCACAGTGCATCGTCCTCGAACGGCACGTTCTCGGCGCCCAGGACGTGGGTGAGGTGCTCCACCACGCGCTCTGGCGGCATGTTCTTCAGGGAGAACTGCAGGCAGCGCGACAGGATGGTGACTGGCAGCTTCTGCGGGTCAGTGGTGGCCAGCAGGAACTTCACGTGGGGCGGCGGTTCCTCCAGGGTCTTCAACAGGGCGTTGAAGCTGTGGCTGGAGAGCATGTGCACTTCGTCGATCAGGTAGACCTTGTAGCGCCCGCGGCTCGGCGAGTACTGCACGTTGTCGAGCAGCTCGCGGGTGTCCTCGACCTTGGTGCGGCTGGCGGCGTCCACTTCGATAAGGTCGACGAAGCGGCCCTCATCGATCTCGCGGCACACCGAGCACTGCCCGCAGGGGGTCGAGCTGACGCCGGTCTCGCAGTTCAGGCACTTGGCCAGAATCCGCGCGATGGTGGTCTTGCCCACGCCACGGGTACCGGTGAACAGGTAGGCGTGGTGCAGGCGCTGGTTGTCCAGCGCGTTGATCAGGGCCTTGAGCACATGGGTCTGGCCGACCATTTCGCGGAACGAGCGCGGACGCCATTTGCGGGCAAGAACCTGATAACTCATTGAAATCCATCGCGACAGGTAAGCAGAAGTGCGCTAATCCTAGCGAAGCGGACCGTAAATTGCACTCGATGTCCGCACCGGTCGTTGTCGCATCTTGGCAAGGGCCGGGCTAAACGGCATTGTGTCGTCGTTCTGCCATCAACGGAGCCTTGATGCGCTTCCTCGCCACCGCCCTGCTGCTCACCGCCACCCTCGCCCAGGCCGACGACCGTCCCCTGCGCTTCTCGGTGGTCGACAGCTGGGCGATGCCGCTCGCGCAGATCGAGAATGGCGAGCTGACCGGCGGCATCATGTTCGAGCTGTTCAACGAAGCGGCGCACGAGTTGGGCCGAACCGCTGCCTTCCATATCGTGCCCCGCGCCCGGATCGAGCAGGCGCTGCTCAGCCAGTCCGTGGATGTGCGCTGCTACGTGTCGCGCACCTGGATCGAACATGAGTTCGACAATTATCGCTGGACCGTGCCACTGATGGTGCAGCGCGACCTGCTGGTGGTCCGCGATGCCCCGGCGGACAGGCTGGAAACCTTGCCCAGCCAATCCGTCGGTACCGTGCTGGGCTATCACTACCCGCGCCTGCAGCCGTTGCTGGACAGCCACTGGCTGACCCGCGACGACGCGCGCAACCAGGAACTGGTGCTGAAGAAGCTGCGCATCGGCCGTTATCAGTACGCAATCAGCAGCGAGTTCGCGCTGAGCTGGTTCAACCGTGAACTGCCCGAGGCGGAGCGTCTGCGAATCGCCAGCGTGATCGAGGAAACGCCACTGGCGTGCATGGTGCTGGACACGCCCGAAGTCCGCGCCGACGAGGTGCTCTCGGTGCTGGCGAAGATCAAGGCGTCAGGGAAGATCGAGCAGATCCTGGATCACTACCGCTGAGACGGGCAGCGCTCGACAGGGCGCGAGGCAGGCCATTTTCCAGGCCCCGAAATGGAGGCGGCCCCGCCAGCCACACCCCGGCACACAATGTCCCCGCCTTGGCTGCTTCCTTCCGGACCTGACCAGGTAAGCGAGTAATCGTTGCGGGGGGACCGACAGGGCCACCATCGCGAGAACTCGCCAGTTCGGCGAGCCGCGCCATTGTAGCGGCTTGAGCGCAAGTTACAAGCACTTCAAACACTTACGTTCATTACCTTGATACGCATCGCAGCCCACGAGCAGTTCTCCGCCCAGGCGCTCAAGGTTCTTCACGGCATGCCGAAGCACTGGATGAGGCCTCCCGTTCGAGGCGGCCCGATGCCAAGCAAGGAGTGTCCGAATGCGATCTGTCGTGGGCTGTACTGCGTTACTCGCCATTGCTCTCTGCGGCCCGCTGCAGGCGGCCAGTGGCGGCACCATCACCTTTCGCGGCGCCATCGTCGAGCCAACCTGCCAGATCGGCGTGAGCGATTTCACCCGCGGCAGCAGTCGCATCGAGATCAGCCAATGCAGGCAATCCCTGAGCCTTCAGCTCAGCGAGCCTCGCGGCAACCAGCCTGTGGTGAACTATCGCCTCACCGACAACCAGGGGCGCCCCGTCGAGAAGCTCAGCCCGCCGAACGGGGATTTCTCCGCAATGATCCGTACCGCCAGCCAGGGCGGCGCGCGCAATCTCGTGCTGGTCGCCGAGTATCTGTAAGGGCGCTACGGCTCTTGCAGCAATCCCTCGGGCCGAGGCTGGGTGGAAACTTCCAGGTTCGGCCCGATGAACAGGTCCATCTTGCTGTAGCCCGGACGAGTGCTGAACGTGGAGTAGCGCTCTGCCCCCTGGTGGAACTGGAAGGCGACCCGGTACTCACCCGAACGCAGCAGGCGCAGCGGGAAGGCGCGCGCCTCGCCCGGCTTGATTTCGCCAGCAAGGGATTCCTCGCCGTTTTCCTTGAAGCTGTAACTCACCGCCGGCCCACCCACGCCGTCATAGTGGAGGACGATCTGCGGGCGCTCGGTCCAGGCCACGTAAGCCCCGAACAACAGCACCAGTGCGCCAACGCCGAGCAGGCGCTGCTTTCTTGCCTTGTCCATTTCGCTCTCCGTCTACCGCTGGCCCGCCCCGCCCTGCATCGCAACACAGGGACCGGAACGGGCCTGCCGATCAGTTCAGGCTGTCGACCAGGGCCTTGGCGGGCACCAGGCGCACCGCCTTCTTCGCGGCGATCTCGATGCTCTTGCCGGTCTGCGGGTTACGGCCGGTGCGGGCTGCGCGCTCGCTGACCTTGAGCTTGCCGATACCCGGCAGGGTCAGCTCACCGTCGTTCTCCAGGGCATCCTGGGTGATCTGCGCCAGTTGCTCGAACACACCGCGCACGGCGGCCTGGGTCAGGTCGAGGGATTCGGCGATATCGCGAACCAGTTGGTCCTTGGTCATGGGCATGGAATGACTCCTTGATGCGTTGATCTTGATTCTTTGGTTGGAAGAAAGGCGTGTCAGGCGCTGAGGCCATGCTCGGCCAGCAGTTTGATCAGCTGCTCTTCGTCCATTACGGCGACGCCGAGTTCCTGGGCCTTGGCCAATTTCGATCCCGCCCCGGGCCCTGCGACGACGCAATGGGTCTTGGCCGAGACGGAGCCGGCCACCTTGGCGCCCAGGCTTTCGAGTTTTTCCTTGGCGATATCGCGGCTCATGGCCTCCAGGGTGCCGGTCAGCACCCAGGTCTGGCCGGCCAACGGCAGGCCCTCGACCACCTTGCGCTCGCTGCGCCAGTGCATGCCGAACTCCGCCAGTTGCGCCTCGACAGCCTTGGCGCGCTCGACACGAGCGGCATCGGCGAAATACTCGCGCAGCGACTGCCTGGCCTTCTCGTTCACCCCTTTCAGGGTGCTGAGGTCCAGCCAGTCCTGACTCAGGGTGATGAGCGCATCGAGACTGCCGGTGCGATCAGCCAGTTTCTCGGCGCCGGTGGCGGCGATGAAGGGAATGTTCAGCTTGTCGATGAAACCCGCCAGAGTGGCAACGGCAGCGAACTCGGCGGAGACCTCGCCCTCCTCCTGCAACTCGATGCCACGCTCCAGCAACTGGGCGATGACCTCGCGGTTATGCTCATCGCCAAAGAAGTTGTGAATCTCGTAGGCGACCTCGCCGCCGACATCCGGCAGGTACGTCAGCACTTCCGGCAGCGCCTTCTGGATCCGCGCCAGGGAGCCCAGTGAGCGTGCCAGCAGCTTGGCGGTCTCCTCGCCCACGTCAGGGATGCCCAGGGCGAAGACGAAACGTGCCAACGCCGGTTTGCGGCTATCCGCGATGGCGGCGAGCAGGTTGCGCGTGGAAACTTCGGCGAAGCCTTCCAGCTCGATGACCTGTTCGAAGGTCAGGGTGTAGAGGTCCGCCGGCGATTTCACCAGGCCCTTGTCCACCAGTTGCTCGACGATCTTGTCGCCGAGGCCATCGATATCCATGGCGCGGCGCGAAACGAAGTGAATGATCGCCTGCTTGAGCTGCGCCTGGCAGAACAGCCGGCCGACGCAACGATAGATGGCGCCTTCGCTGACCGACTCCTTACCCTTGCTGCGCTTCACCAGCTGGGTGCGCTCGACCTGCGAGCCGCACACCGGGCACTGGGTGGGAATTGCCACCGGGCGGGCATCCGCCGGACGGCGCTCGGTGACGACCTGCATGACCTGCGGGATCACGTCGCCGGCCCGGCGGATGATCACGGTGTCGCCGATCATCAGCCCCAGGCGGGCAACCTCGTCCATGTTGTGCAGCGTGGCGTTGGACACGGTCACGCCAGCCACCTGTACCGGCTTCAGCCGCGCCACGGGCGTTACCGCGCCGGTGCGACCGACCTGGAATTCCACGTCGAGCAGCTCGGTGAGCTCTTCCCGTGCCGGGAATTTATGCGCGATGGCCCAGCGCGGCTCGCGGGCGCGGAAGCCCAGCTCACGCTGGAAGTCGATGCGGTTGACCTTGAACACCACGCCATCGATCTCATAGGCCAGGCTGTCGCGACGATTGCCGATGTCTTCGTAATAGGCGCGGCAACCCTCGACGCCCTTGGCCAGCTTCAACTCTCGGCTGATCGGGATGCCCCAGCCCTTGAGGGCTTCGAGGATATCGACCTGGGTAGCGGGCAGCGTGCCGCCCTCGACGCGGCCGAATCCGTAGCAACAGAACTCCAGCGGGCGGCTCGCGGTAATCTTCGAATCCAGTTGGCGCAGGCTGCCGGCAGCAGCATTGCGCGGGTTGGCGAAGGTCTTGCCACCGGCTTCCATCTGCCGCTCGTTGAGCGCCTCGAAACCGGCCTTGGACATGAACACCTCGCCACGCACCTCCAGCACCGCCGGCCAGCCGCCGCCTTTCAGACGCAGCGGCACGTTGCGGATGGTGCGCACGTTGACGCTGATGTCCTCGCCAGTGGTGCCGTCGCCGCGGGTAGCGCCGCGAACCAGCACGCCATTTTCATACAGCAGGCTGACCGCCAGGCCATCGAGCTTGGGCTCACAGCTGTACTCCACCTCGGCACCGCCGCCGAACAGGTCGGAGGAAGGCAACTGGTCGGCCAGACCTTCACGCACGCGGCGGTCGAAGTCGTTGAGGTCCTGCTCCTCGAAGGCGTTGCCCAGGCTGAGCATCGGTACTTCGTGGCGCACCTCGCCGAAAGCCGAGGCTGCCGCACCACCAACGCGCTGGGTCGGCGACTCCGGGGTGATCAGTTCGGGATGTTCGCTTTCCAGCGCCTTCAGTTCGCGAAACAGACGGTCGTACTCGGCATCCGGCACGCTCGGCTCGTCAAGCACGTAGTAGCGGTAATTGTGATCGTCGAGTTCGCTGCGCAGCTGGGCGATGCGTTCGGCAGCGGATTGGGAGTCGGTCATGCGGGAATCTCGGGCGGCAAGGGGTTGCGGCTAGAAATGCGAAGCCCCAAGGGTCGCTTGGGGCTTTTTGTGCAGCGTGCGGAAAGCTTAGCGCTTCTGGGTCAGTGCGCGCCGCTCGAAATCGATGATGCGCTGACGGTAATGCTCGATGGTCTGCGCAGTCATCACGCTGCGCTGCTCATCCTTCAGCTCGCCATTGAGCTCCTGGGCCAGCTTGCGGGCGGCGGCGATCATTACGTCGAACGCCTGCTTGGGGTGACGCGGGCCGGGCAAGCCGAGGAAGAAGCTCACGGCACGGGTGCTGAACTGGTCGATGTTGTCCAGATCGAAGGTGCCCGGCTTGACCGCGTTGGCCATGGAGAACAGCACTTCACCGTTGCCCGCCATGCTCTCGTGGCGATGGAAGATGTCCATCTCGCCATAGCGCAGGCCGCTTTCAAGAATATTCTGCAGCAGCGCCGGACCCTTGAAGCCATTCTCGTCGCGGCTGATGACATTGATGATCAGCACTTCCTCGACCGGAGCCTGGGACGCGGAAGTGGCACCCGCGGGGGCGGCAGGAGCTGCACGCTCCTTGTCCTTGCGGCGTTCCTTCTTCGGCTTTTCCTTCTCCTGCGGCGCTTCTTCGTCCAGCGGGTTGGGGAAATCCTCTTCGTCCAGCGGGCCGAGCAGGTTCGGTGCCGGGTCGTCCAGATTCAGGTCGCCCTGGCGCGGCTCGCCGCGGCGCTTGCCGCGCGACTCCTTGGCGCTGACCTTGGGCAGGTCTTCCTCGTCCAGTTCCGGCTCGCGGTGTTCGACCACCCGGGAAGGCCCGAGCAGTTCAGGAGTGCTTTCATCCCCGTCATCGGGCTGGTTGGCAAACTGGCGATCCAGTTTGAACCGCAACTTGCCCTTGCCACCCCGCATGCGACGCCAGCCGTCGAACAGAATGCCGGCGATCACGATAAGCCCAATGACGATCAGCCATTCGCGCAGACCGATATCCATCTAATCCCGTAGCCCCTGAACAAAAAATGATGATGAAGAAAAGGACATCCTATCCCTTGAAAACGTGGAGCCAACTTCATGTTCTGACTGATGTTTTCCACGCGATACAGAAGTGGACGTTAAGCTAACACGCTCTCACATAACTTTACACTGTCTATGGCGACACTCAGCCGCACTCTTTGCAACTTTTCATAGCGGCTGCCGCTTGCGCATTGAAAGTGCAGCCTACCCCAATCAAATCAATGCTTTAGGTTTGAAACAAAGCATCTGGCCAGCATAGCGCAAGTTCGCTTGGGCGATCACGCTTCAGCCAGCGCAACGGCCTCTTCCACATCCACCGCCACCAACCGCGAACAACCCGGTTCGTGCATGGTCACGCCCATCAACTGGTCGGCCATCTCCATGGCGATCTTGTTGTGGGTGATATAGATGAACTGCACTTTCTCCGACATCTCTTTCACCAGTCGCGCATAACGGCCGACGTTGGCATCGTCCAGCGGCGCGTCGACTTCGTCGAGCATGCAGAACGGTGCCGGGTTCAGCTGGAAGATTGCAAACACCAGCGCCAGAGCGGTCAGGGCTTTCTCGCCACCGGACAGAAGATGGATGGTGCTGTTCTTCTTCCCCGGCGGCCGCGCCATGATCGCCACCCCGGTATCGAGTAAATCCTCGCCGGTAAGTTCCAGATAGGCGTGACCGCCGCCGAAAACCTTGGGGAACAATGCCTGAAGGCCAGCATTGATCTGGTCGAAGGTTTCCTTGAAGCGGTTGCGGGTTTCCTTGTCGATCTTGCGAATGACGTTTTCCAGGGTATCCAGCGCTTCCACCAGATCGTCGTTCTGGTCGTCGAGGTAGCGTTTGCGCTCGGATTGCTGCTGGTATTCCTCGATCGCCGCGAGGTTGATCGGCCCCAGGCGCCCGATGCGCGCAGCCAGCTCTTCCAGGCGGGTTTCCCAGATTTTCTCGGCGGCATCATGGGGCAAGGTGCCCAGCACGCCATGCAGGTCGTAACCGTCCTCGTGGAGCTGCTCCTGGAGTGACTTGCGACGCACGTTCAAGGCCTGCCAGTCCATGCGCTGCTGCTCCAGCTGACCGCGCAGCAGTTGCGACTGCTGCTCGGCCTGGGTGCGGCGCTTTTCGGCATCACGCAGTTGGCGGTCGGCGTCTTCCAGCGCCAGCCGCGCGTGCTTGAGCTCATCCTCGACAGCCATGCGCCGGTCGAGCAGTTCTTCCAGGCGCATGCGCAGCTCTTCCAGCGGCGCGGCGCCCTCCTCCAGGTTGAGGTTGAGCTGCTCGCAACGCTCGACCAGGCGTACGGCCTGGCTGTCCAGGCGCTCCAGCGCCTGGCGAGTGGATTCGTGCTGGGCACGCAGGGAACCAACGCGCACAGCCAACTGATGGGCTTGATCCTTGTGCTGGCGGGATTCCTGGCGGATGCGGTCGAGCTTCTCACGCATGCCGTCGCGTTCGGCGAGCAGCGACTCACGACGCTCGGTATCCACCGCCATGGCGTCCAGCGCTTCCTGCAGGCTCAGCCGGGCTTCGCCCAGTTGCTCCTGCTCGATGGCGTGCTGCTCGGCGAGTTCGGCCAGCTCTTCATCCAGACGGCGGCGGCGCAGGGTCAGTTGCTCAACCTTGGCCTGCTGCGCCGACAGTTGCGCTTTCAGCTCGCCCTGGCGGCGACCTTCGTCCTGCAGGCGGCGGCGCACCTGGTCGCGGCCTTCCTCGGCCTGACGCTGCTCGTCACGCAAGCGCGCCAGCTGTTCGTCGATCTCGGCAAGGCGCTGCTCCAGCGTCTCGCGCTCGGCGTATAGCCGCTCCAGTTCCTGGCCTCGCGCCAGCACGCCGCCGTCGGCGGACTCGCCACGGCGCACGCGCAGGAAGTTGCGACCGACCCAATAGCCATCACGGCTGACCAGGCTTTCGCCATCGCCCAGCGAAGCGCGCTGGGCCAGCGCCTGATCCAGGCTTTCGACCGGGCGCACGCGGTCCAGCCAGTAGCTCAGGTCGACATTGGTTTCGACCTTGTCCAGCAGGCTGCCGGGACGGGAAACGGCGCCGACAGCCAGATCGAGCAGGCGCAGCTCACCCTTCTCCAGTGCGTCGAACGGCAACCCTTTCACATCATCCAGCAGTACGCCGTGCAGGTCGGCGCCGAGCACGGTTTCTACCGCCAGTTCCCAGCCCGCCTGCACGCGCAGGCCTTCTGCGAGGCGCGGGCGCTGCTCCAGGCCCTGCTGGCGCAGCCATTGCGCGGTGCCGTCGCCCGGATCGAGCGCGGCCTGCTGCAGCGCCTCCAGCGAGGCGATGCGGCCATTCAGCCGCTGCAACTCGCCCTGCGCCTGGTGCTGCGCGGCGGTGCTTTCCTGCAGCGACTGGCGCACGCGCTCCAGGCGCTCGGCCAGCTCCTGCTCTTCGATCTGCGACTCTTCCAGCAGCAACTCGATGGCGGCAACCTGCTCGCCCAGTTCGAGGATCGCCGCATCTTCCGGGTCAGCGGCCAGTTGCGTGCGCTCATCGCTCAGGCGGCGCTGGCGCTCGGCCTGGCGTTCGAGGCTCTGCTCCAGGTGCTGGATGCGTGACTGCTGCACCTCGGCTTCGCGGCGCGGTTCGGCGCTCTGCTGGTTGAAGGCATCCCAGCGCTGCTGCCAGTCGTGCATGC
The DNA here is from genome assembly GCF_029840045.1 of Pseudomonas sp. GD03903. NCBI lineage: Bacteria > Pseudomonadati > Pseudomonadota > Gammaproteobacteria > Pseudomonadales > Pseudomonadaceae > Pseudomonas > Pseudomonas sp. GD03903. The sequence continues at coordinate 47,302 of NZ_JAOCBT010000011.1, forward strand.
GCTGCTCGGCCTCTTCCAGGCCAACGGTGGCCTCTTCGGCGGCGGCAGCGCTGATTTCCTGCTCCGGGGCCAGGCGCTCCAGCTCTTCTGCCAAGGTGGCGAGCAGGGTGCGGTCGTGGCCCAGGTGGGATTCGGTTTCCTGGCGGGTTTTCTCCGCCTCGCGCAGGTCATCCTGCAACTGGCGCAGGCGCTGCTGGCCATGCTGAATGCTCTGCTCGACGCGGGCGATATCACCGCCCACGGAATAGAAGCGGCCCTGCACCAGGTTGAAGGTTTCCGACAGCTCATGGTGGCCGTCACGCAACCGTTCGATACTCGCGTCGGCGCTGCGCTGCTCGGCCACCAGCGCCTCGAAGGCCACCTCCTGGTCGCCGATCACCTTCTCCTTCTGCCCGACCTGCTCGTTCAGGTCGCGCCAGCGCAGGGCGCCGAGCTGGGCCTTGAGGGTGCGTTCCTCGGCCTTGAATTCCTGGTACTTCTCCGCCGACTGGGCCTGGCGGTGCAGGCGCTCCAGCTGACGCTCCAGCTCTTCGCGCAGGTCGGTCAGGCGCGCAAGGTTTTCCTGGGTGCGGCGGATGCGGTTCTCGGTTTCGCGGCGGCGCTCCTTGTACTTGGAGATGCCGGCGGCTTCCTCGATGAAGTTGCGCAGGTCCTCGGGCTTGGCTTCGATCAGCTTGGAGATCATGCCCTGCTCGATGATCGAGTAGCTGCGCGGCCCAAGGCCCGTGCCGAGGAAGATGTCGGTGATGTCACGACGCCGGCACTTGGTGCCATTGAGGAAATAGGTGTTCTGGCCGTCGCGGGTCACACGGCGGCGAATGGAAATCTCGGCGTAGCTGGCGTACTCGCCCAGCAAGGTCTGGTCGGAGTTGTCGAACACCAGTTCGATGGAGGCCTGGGTCACCGGCTTGCGTGTATTGGAGCCGTTGAAGATGACGTCGGTCATCGACTCGCCGCGGAGGTTCTTCGCCGAGCTTTCACCCATCACCCAGCGAACGGCGTCGATGATGTTGGACTTGCCGCAACCATTGGGACCGACCACGGCCGCCATGTTGCTCGGGAAATTGACCGTCGTCGGGTCGACGAAGGACTTGAAGCCCGCCAGCTTGATGCACTTGAGCCGCATGCGCCGTCTTCCCCCTTTTCTTCTGATTAGCGAGCTTGTCGTTCAGCCAGTGCGGCCAGGACCAATTGGCTGTTGTGCCGACCGTAGTCGAGCAGGACCTCACGGATACCCGCCTCGTCGCGCCCCACCACCGCGCGAAGCAGGCTTTCGAAGCTGCCGATGAACTGGCTCATCTCGCCTTTGCGGCGCTCCAGGGCCAGATGATAGGTGCGGCTGATGGCCGGCAGGAGATTTTCCACGGTCTCCTGCAGGTAGGGGTTGGCGGCGAACGGGAAGGCGGCACGCATGATGTCGAAGCTGGACTCGACGAAGGCGTTGATGTCGCCACGTTCGAGGTTCTCCAGCAGGCGCTGCTGGATCGCCATGAAGGGCGCCAGGTCGGTTTCGTCGTGCCAGGTCCGGGCCACGCTGCTGGCGAGCATGATGTACAGCTCCATCACCAGCGAATAGAGGCTTTCCACATGCGCGGCGGACAGCTCGGAGACTTGTGCTCCACGGCGCGGCAGGATCACCACAAGGTGACGGCGCTCCAGGATCAGCAACGCCTCGCGAACCGAACCGCGGCTGACGTTGAGGGTCTGGGTGACCTTCTGCTCCTGGATACGTTCGCGCTCCTTGAGTTCGCCCCGGATGATGCGCTCGGCAAGGTGATGCGCGATCTGCTCAGCCAGGCTGTCCGGGGCCTTGAACGTCATGGTTGTCCTTAAGAATCGGGGCGCTTTCGAGGGGGATGCTGCGGGGGCGAAGTGTAACACAGGGTGTTACCTCGCCATCCCCCGCCCGGGAGGGTCGACAGAACGAAGGTTGGTGCGTCCATCGAGGGGAATTGGCGCAGGATTGTCCGACAATCCTACACAAGAGACGTATCGGGAGTCGTCCATGTTCGCCTTGTTCCTTTCCCCTGCCTGGATGTTGCGTCTCAAGAAAGCCGGTTACTGGATCTGGCTGGTGCCGGTCTTCGGTATTCCCGTCAGCTATTGGTGGTCGTTCGGCAGCGAGTACCCCAATGCCTGGGCCTGGCTGGTGATTACCGTGGTGTTCGGGGTGATCCCGCTGCTGGACTTCGTGGTTGGCCGCGATCCCGCCAACCCCGACGAAGTGCAAGAGGTCCCGCCCATGGAGCGCGAAGGCTACTACCGCTTCCTCAGCCTGATGACCGTGCCGCTACTGCTGGGCATGCTGGTCTACGGCGGCTGGGTATTGGCCACCTACGACGCCTGGAACTGGGTCGGCCAGTTGGGCTGGATTCTCTCGGTCGGCACGGTGATGGGGGCCATCGGCATCACCGTCTCCCACGAGCTGATCCACAAGGACCCGGAGCTGGAGCAGAACGCCGGCGGCCTGTTGCTGGCAGCGGTGTGCTACGCGGGCTTCAAGGTGGAGCACGTGCGCGGCCACCATGTGCATGTTTCCACGCCGGAAGACGCTTCGTCCTCGCGCTACGGCCAGAGCCTCTACGCCTTCCTGCCCCACGCCTACAAGCACAACTTCTTCAATGCCTGGAAGCTCGAGAAAGAGCGCCTCAAGCGCAAGGGCCTGCCAGCGATGCACTGGCGCAACGAACTGATCTGGTGGTACGTGATCAGCGCCCTGTTCCTGGTCGGTTTCAGCGTCGCCTTCGGCTGGATCGGCGCGGTCTACTTCATCGGTCAATCGGTGATGGCCTTCACCCTGCTGGAGATCGTCAACTACGTCGAGCACTACGGCCTGCACCGTCGCCGCCTGGACAGCGGGCGCTACGAGCGAACCACCCACGAGCACTCCTGGAACAGCAACTTCCTGCTGACCAACCTGTTCCTCTTCCACCTGCAGCGCCATTCCGACCACCACGCCAATGCCAAGCGCCGCTACCAGGTGCTGCGGCACTTCGATGAAAGCCCGCAACTGCCCAATGGCTATGCCGGAATGATCGTCCTGGCGCTGTTCCCACCGCTCTGGCGCGCAGTGATGGACCGCCGGGTACGCGCCTACTACGCCGGCGAGGAATACCAGCTGAGCGCCAACCAGCAAGCCTGATCGACGAGTTCCACGCCTTGGCGGCAAGCCCTACCCCGGCTTGCCGCCTTTTTTCTTTCCGCCGCCCTGCATCAGGCCGCTCTTCGTAGGATGGCGTGGAGCGCAGCGATACCCATCATTACCGCGCGAAGACAGCTTGGGTATCGCTCAGGCTCCACCCATCCTACCGATCTGACGCGGTGCAGAGCGGTCATTGCGGCGGTTCGCGAGCAAGCTCGCTCCTACGAAAAGCGGCGCCCTCCCCACCACTTGTCATCCCGGAAAAACTTTCTGACCTTTAGGACAGAAATTTTATTGACTCAAAAGTCAGCTTTCCATAAATTCGCCATCCAGTGCCCTACCAAAAACAAGAATCAGCCTGGAGGCAAGCCTTGATCAGGTTCCTGCTCAATCGCGAGCTGCGCGTCGAAGACCGCCTCGATCCCAATCTCACCGTGCTCAACTACCTGCGCCAGACCCTGGGCAAGACCGGCACCAAGGAGGGTTGCGCCTCCGGTGACTGCGGCGCCTGCACCGTGGTGGTCGGCGAGCTGGTCGGTGAAGAAGGTGCCGAGCGCATCCGCTACCGCACCCTCAACTCCTGTCTCACCTTCGTTTCCTCGTTGCACGGCAAGCAGCTGATCAGCGTCGACGACCTGAAACACCGTGGCGAACTGCACGGCGTGCAGCAGGCCATGGTCGACTGCCACGGCTCGCAGTGCGGCTTCTGCACCCCCGGCTTCGTCATGTCGCTGTTTGCCCTGCAGAAGAACAGCGCCGGCGAGAACGCCGAGGAGCGCAAGGCCGAAGCCCATGAAGCGCTGGCCGGCAACCTGTGCCGCTGCACCGGCTACCGCCCGATCCTCGACGCTGCCGAACAGTCCTGCTGCCAGAAGCAGCCCGACCAGTTCGACGTCACCCAGCCGGAAATAATTGCCCAGCTCAAGGCCATCGCACCCAGCGAAACCGCCGAGCTGAACAGCGGCGACAAGCGCTGCCTGCTGCCGCTGACCATCGCCGACCTGGCCGACATCTACACCGCCAACCCGCAGGCGCGCCTGCTGGCCGGCGGCACCGACCTGGCCCTGGAAGTCACCCAGTTCCACCGCGAACTGCCGGTGATGATCTACGTCGGCCACGTCGAGGAAATGAAGCGCGTCGAGGTCTTCGACGACCGCATCGAGATCGGCGCGGCGACTCCGCTGACCGACTGCTATGAAGCGCTTTCCCGCGACTACCCGGACTTCGGTGAGCTGCTGCACCGCTTCGCCTCGCTGCAGATCCGCAACCAGGGCACCCTGGGCGGCAACATCGGCAACGCCTCCCCCATCGGCGACTCGCCGCCGCTGCTGATCGCCCTCGGCGCCCGCCTGGTGCTGCGCAAGGGCGCCGAGCGCCGCGAACTGCCGATCGATGAATATTTCATCGACTACAAGGTCACCGCGCGCCAGGAAGGCGAGTTCATCGAGCAGGTGATCATTCCGCGCCCGCAGGCCAGCCAGGCGTTCCGCGCCTACAAGGTCTCCAAGCGCCTGGACGACGACATCTCCGCCGTGTGCGCGGCCTTCAGCGTCACCGTCGAGAACTGCAGGATCACTGCCGTGCGCACCGGCTTCGGCGGCATGGCGGCGATTCCGAAGCGCGCCAAGGCCTGCGAGGCCGCGCTGCTCGGCCAGACCTTCAACAGCGCCACCTTCGAACGCGCCGCACAGGCCCTGAGCGAAGATTTCGCGCCGCTCACCGACTTCCGTGCGAGCAAGGAATACCGCCTGCTCACCGCGCAGAACCTGCTGCGCAAGTGCTTCCTGGAACTGGAAGCCCCTCAGGCCGTGACCCGGGTGACCCACTATGCATAAGCCCCAGAAAAGCCAGGAAGAACTGGCCGCACTGTTCCGCGCCGACCTGACCACCGGCGTCGGCCGCAGCGTCAAGCACGAGAGCGCGCCAAAGCACGTCAGTGGCGAAGCGCAGTACATCGACGACCGCCTGGAATTCCCCAACCAGCTACACGTCTACGCCCGCATGAGCGACCGCGCCCACGCGCGCATCACCCGGCTGGACGTCAGCCCCTGCTACCAGTTCCCCGGCGTCGCCATCGCCATCACCAAGGATGACGTGCCCGGCCAGCTGGACATCGGCCCGGTGGTCGCCGGCGATCCGCTACTGGCGGACGGCAAGGTCGAGTACGTCGGCCAGATGGTCATCGCCGTCGCCGCCGACAGCCTGGAAACCGCGCGCAAGGCCGCCATGGCCGCGATCATCGAGTACGAGGACCTGGAACCGGTGCTCGACGTCGTCGAGGCGCTGCGCAAGAAGCACTTCGTGCTCGACAGCCACCAGCACAAGATCGGCGACTCCGAGGCCAAGCTGGCCACCGCGCCGAACCGCATCCAGGGCACCCTGCACATCGGCGGCCAGGAGCACTTCTACCTGGAGACACAGATTTCCTCGGTGATGCCCACCGAAGACGGCGGCGTGATCGTCTACACCTCCACGCAGAACCCCACCGAAGTACAGAAGCTGGTGGCCGAAGTGCTGGGCATCTCCTTCAACAAGGTGGTCATCGACATGCGCCGCATGGGCGGCGGCTTCGGTGGCAAGGAAACCCAGGCCGCTGCACCGGCCTGCCTGTGCGCGGTGATCGCGCGCCTCACCGGCCGTCCGACGAAGATGCGCCTGCCGCGCGTCGAAGACATGCAGATGACCGGCAAGCGCCACCCCTTCTACGTCGAATACGACGTGGGCTTCGAGGATGACGGCCTGCTGCACGGCATCAACATCGAACTGGCCGGCAACTGCGGCTACTCGCCAGACCTCTCCGGCTCCATCGTCGACCGCGCGATGTTCCACTCGGACAACGCCTACTTCCTCGGCAACGCCACAGTGAACGGTCACCGCTGCAAGACCAACACCGCATCGAACACCGCCTACCGCGGTTTCGGCGGCCCGCAGGGCATGGTCGCCATCGAGGAAATCATGGACGCCGTCGCGCGCCATCTGGGCAAGGACCCGCTGGAAGTGCGCAAGCGCAACTACTACGGCAAGGACGAGCGCAACGTCACCCACTACTACCAGCAGGTGGAACACAACCTGCTGGAGGAAATGACCGAGGAACTGGAAGCCAGCGCCGAGTACGCCAAGCGCCGCGCCGAAATCCGCGCCTTCAACGCCAGCAGCCCGGTACTGAAGAAGGGCCTGTCGCTGACCCCGGTGAAATTCGGCATCAGCTTCACCGCCACCTTCCTCAACCAGGCCGGCGCGCTGATCCACATCTACACCGACGGCAGCATCCACCTGAACCATGGCGGCACCGAGATGGGCCAGGGCCTGAACACCAAGGTCGCCCAGGTGGTGGCCGAGGTCTTCCAGGTCGATATCGATCGTGTGCAGATCACCGCAACCAACACCGACAAGGTGCCCAACACCTCGCCGACCGCCGCCTCCTCCGGCGCCGACCTGAATGGCAAGGCCGCGCAGAACGCCGCCGAGATCATTCGCCAGCGCCTGGTGGAATTCGCCGCCAGGCACTGGAAGGTGACCGAGGAGGACGTCGAGTTCCGCAACAACCAGGTGCGTGTGCGCGACCTGATCCTGCCGTTCGAGGAACTGATCCAGCAGGCCTACTTCGGCCAGGTGTCGCTCTCCTCCACCGGTTTCTACCGTACGCCGAAGATCTTCTACGACCGCAGCAAGGCCCGCGGCCGGCCGTTCTACTACTTCGCCTATGGCGTGTCCTGCTCGGAGGTGATCGTCGACACCCTTACCGGCGAGTACAAGATGCTGCGCAGCGACATCCTTCACGACGTCGGCGCCTCGCTGAACCCGGCCATCGACATCGGCCAGGTGGAAGGCGGCTTCGTCCAGGGCATGGGCTGGCTGACCATGGAAGAGCTGGTCTGGAACGCCAAGGGCAAGCTGATGACCAACGGCCCGGCGAGCTACAAGATCCCGGCCATCGCCGACATGCCCATCGACCTGCGGGTGAAGCTGGTGGAAAACCGCAAGAACCCGGAGCAGACGGTGTTCCACTCCAAGGCCGTCGGCGAGCCGCCGTTCATGCTGGGCATCTCGGTGTTCTGCGCGATCAAGGACGCCGTGGCGAGCCTGGCGGACTACCGCGCCCAGCCGCAGATCGACGCTCCGGCCACTCCCGAGCGCGTGCTCTGGGGCGTGGAGCAGATGCGCAAGCTGAAACTGGCCCAAGCCGAGAAAGCACCGGCTCAGGTCGAGCCGGCGTGATCTGACCATGGGGCACCGCTGGCAGGGAGAGACGTCCCCACTTCCGTCCTCCGCCCTGCCAGCGGTACCCCACCCAATAGAGAGCCGTAGGAGCGGACTCTGTCCGCGATAGGCCCGCATCGCGCTGGATGCCATCGCGGACAAAGTCCGCTCCTACGCAAAGCCCAACCTTGAGGTTCGTCACGATGAACTGGATCAGTGCCCTCGCCGACCTGCAACAGCGCGCCGAAGCCAGCGTGCTGGTGACCATCATCGAAGAACGCGGCTCGACCCCGCGCAACGCCGGCTCGAAGATGGTCGTCAGCGCCGACAAGCTCTACGACACCATCGGCGGCGGCCATCTCGAATTCAAGGCCATGGCCATCGCCCGCGAGATGCTGCTGAACCGCGAGCGCGAGCCGAAGCTGGAACGCTTCAGCCTCGGCGCCAGCCTTGGTCAGTGCTGCGGCGGCGCCACCGTACTGCTGTTCGAACCCATGGGCCAGCCCCAGGCGCACATCGCCGTGTTCGGCGCCGGCCATGTCGGCCGCGCACTGGTCCCGTTGCTTGCCAGCCTGCCGTGCAAGGTGCGCTGGATCGACTCGCGGGAAGCCGAATTCCCCGACCATATCCCCGAGGGCGTCACCCGCGCGATCAACGAGGAAGTGATCGACGAGATCGACGAGATGCCCGCCGGCAGCTACTACATCGTCATGACGCACAACCACGCGCTGGACCTGGAGTTGACCGCGAAGATTCTCGAGCGCAACGACTTCACCTACTTCGGCCTGATCGGCTCGGACACCAAGCGCGCCAAGTTCGAACACCGCCTGCGCGACCGCGGTTTCGCCGCCGATACCGTGCAGCGCATGCGTTGCCCCATGGGCATCAGCGAGGTGAAGGGCAAGTTGCCGGTGGAGATCGCCGTGTCCATCGCCGGCGAAGTCATCGCCACCTACAACGCCACCTTCGGTCAGGAGACCGGCAAGGGCGAGCACAGCGTGGCCAAACTGTTACCCAGCAGCCGCCGCGCGCGCACCGCCGAAAGCGGAGCCTGATAGTTCGATTGCCGGCCACGTGTGATGGGTATCGCTGCGCTCCACCCATCCCACAAAAAAAGACCCAGTGTTCCGTAGGATGGGTGGAGCAAAGCGATACCCATCGAACAGCGTCCAAAGACGCGATATTTTTCGATTTGCGAGAGATTGATGAGCACTCAAGCCAAAGCCTACCGCGCCAGCATCCTGCACAGCGTCGCCGACCCCGCCGAAGTCGGCGTGGAGCAGTCCTACCAGTATTTCGAGGACGGCATCCTGCTGGTGGAAGACGGCAAGGTCGCCCGCCTCGGCCACGCCGCCGAGCTGCTGCCGCAACTGGGCGGCGTGGAAGTGGTCGAGTACCGCGATGCGCTGATCACCCCCGGCTTCATCGACACCCACATCCACTATCCGCAGACCGGCATGATCGCCTCCTACGGCGAGCAGTTGCTGGACTGGCTGAACACCTACACCTTCCCCACCGAGAAGCAGTTCGCCGACCCGGCCCACGCCGCCGATGTGGCCGGCATCTTCCTCAAGGAACTGCTGCGCGCCGGCACCACCACCGCGCTGGTGTTCGGCACCGTGCACCCGCAGTCGGTGGACGCGCTGTTCGGCGCTGCGGAAAAGCTCGACCTGCGCCTGATCGCCGGCAAGGTAATGATGGACCGCAACGCGCCGGACTACCTGACCGATACCGCCGAAAGCAGCTACACCGACAGCAAGGCGCTGATCGAGCGCTGGCACGGCAAGGGCCGCCTGCTCTACGCAGTCACCCCGCGCTTCGCCCCCACCAGCACCCCGGAACAGCTCGACGCCGCCGGCCGCCTGCTCAAGGAATTCCCGGGTGTGTACCTGCACACGCACCTGTCGGAAAACCTCAAGGAAATCGAGTGGGTCAAGGAGCTGTTCCCGGAGCGCAAGGGCTACCTGGACGTCTACGACCACCACGGCCTGCTCGGCCCGCGCTCGGTGTTCGCCCACGGCGTGCACCTGTGCGACGGCGAATGCCAGCGCCTGTCGGAAACCGGCTCGGCGGTGGCCTTCTGCCCGACCTCCAACCTGTTCCTCGGCAGCGGCCTGTTCGATCTGGCGAAGCTTGAGAAGCACAAGGTGAAAGTTGGCCTGGGCACCGACGTCGGCGCCGGCACCAGCTTCTCCCAGCTGCAATCGCTGAACGAGGCCTACAAGGTCATGCAGTTGCAGGGCATCAAGCTCGACCCGTTCAAGTCGCTGTACCTGGCCACCCTCGGCGGCGCCCGCGCGCTGGAGCTCGAAGACAAGGTCGGCAGCTTCGCCCAGGGCAACGAGGCCGACTTCGTGGTCCTCGACTACAAGGCCACCCCGTTGCTGGACTACCGCCTGCAGCAGGCCAAGACCCTGGAGGAGAAACTCTTCGCACTGGTCATCCTCGGCGACGACCGTACCGTGAAGGAAACCTTCGCGCACGGCCGCAACGTGCATCGCCGCGGTTGACCCCTTACGGCTTCGGCGCCGGGTCCTCGCTCAGGACCAACCCGGCGCCGGGGCCGCTTTTCTTTCCACGCTGCGTGGCGCCTCTATTTCGGCGCCAGGCTTCCTGGCGTGCGTAGGAGCAACTGTCTTTCTCGGGACGCCCGTGCCGATGCTTTCCCCTCACCCCTGCCCTCTCCCTGGGGGAGAGGGAGCAGTCCGTGCCGGCTGTTGCCGACGTTTCATCCTGCACCGAACAGTCCCCTCTCCCCTTGGGAGAGGGCCAGGGTGAGGAATGGCCCAGGCGCAGAGGTATCTCGTAGGAGCGGACTCCGTCCGCGATCGATTCCCGGCAACGCGACGGTGCCAACCCGGGTTCGCGAGCAAGCTCGCTCCTACGAAGAGCGTGCCGGTCTGGGCCTGTAGGAGCGAGCTCGCTCGTGAACCGCACGGCACCGGACCGCACCGCACCAACCGGCACGCTACTCCCGCACCTCGACCAGCACCGGGCACGGCGCCCGCTCGATCACCCGTTGCCCCACCGATGGGTCCAGCAGCCGTTCGATACGCCCCAGATGCCGGTGCCCGATCACGATCAGGTCGCACTCCAGCCGCTCCGCCTCGCGCAGGATGGCGCGCGCCGGATCGCCGGCCACCACCGCTCCGCTGGCCACGCACGGCTGCAACCGGGTCACCGCCTCATTCACCAGCGCCTGCGCTTCATGCTGCTCCTGCTCGGCCGGCGGGTACTCCAGCGCATCCTGGCGCGGCATGGCGAAGGCGCGGTCCACAGCGCAGACCACATGCACCTCGGCGCCGTGGTCACGCGCCAGCTCTCCCGTCGTGGCAACGATCCGCGCCGACTGCGCCGCGCCGTCGATGGCCAGCAGAATCCGTTTGAACATGTCCTTCTCCTTCATGAAACAGAATCCGCCGCCATTCTTCGGGCCTGCGCACGGAGCGTAAAGGCACGCCAAACGTAATGGACCATTGCGTCAAACGCACGCTTGCCCAGCAAGCGCGTCGCAATGGAACATGAATGGCAATGCAGCAACCCTTTCGGAGTCACCATGGCCCTGCCCGATCTCAACCTGCTGGTCGCCCTCAACATCCTGCTCGAAGAAGGCAGCGTGGTTGGCGCCGCGCGGCGCATGCACCTCAGCGCTCCGGCCATGAGCCGCACCCTGTCACGCATTCGCGAGGCGGTGGGCGACCCGATCATGGTTCGCGCCGGCCGCAACCTGGTGCCGACACCGCGCGCGCTGCAGTTGCGCGAGGAAGTCAGCGACCTGGTGGAACACGCCATGCGCCTGTTCAACGCCAAGGAAAACCTGCGCATGGACCAGCTCGAGCGCTGCTTCGTGCTGCGCTCCAACAACGTGCTGGTGGGCGGCTTTGCCTCGCGCATGCTGGCGGTGATGAAGGAAGAAGCACCGCGCTGCAGCCTGCGCATCGCCCCGGAAGCCGACTTCGACGACGAAGCCCTGCGGCAGAACCGCATCGACCTCTACATCGGCGCCACCTCGACGCTGGAGCCGGAAATCCGCACGCAGACCCTGTTCACCACCAACTTCGTCGGCCTGGCGCGGCGCGACCATCCGATCTTCGACGACGAGATCACCCCGGAGCGCTTCGCCTCTTTCCCGCAGATCAGCGTATCCCGTCGCGGCCGTGCCATCGGGCCGATCGACGAGGAACTGGCGAACCTCGGCCTGCGTCGGGAAATCCGCCTGACCGCGCCGACCTTCCACTCGTCGATCTTCGCCCTGCTGGAATCCGACCTGGTACTGCCCATTGCCGAGCATTCGCTGTGGCGCCTCGACCGCCTGGGCTTCGCCCTGCGCCAGTTCGACATCCCGCTGCCACTGAAATCCGTGGTGATCCTCCAGGCCTGGCACCCGCGCTTCGACAACGACCCGGCGCACAGCTGGCTGCGGCAGACAGTAAAGCGCGTGTGCATCGAACTGCGCGAGAGTTCCGGCCTGCTGAGCTGATTGCGGCCAATCAGTGCGCCAGATGCACTGATTAGCTGCAATCATTTCAATTTTCACAACTCACACCCTTCCCTAGACTCGGTCGCAAATACCCGAGTTGATTCCTATGCCTTGCACATCACCGCCTCCCGGCGGCGGCATCGGCCATCCCCGTGGAGGCCGGCCATGACCGCGCTCGCGCCGATTTCCGCCGCCGCACCACAACCGGCCGCAGCCAAGCCCGCTGCCCAGCCATTCGGCCTGCGCATCGTGGTCGGCATGCTCGGCGTGCTGATCGCCTCCCTCAGCGCCGGGCTCAACGAGAAGGTCACCGACCTGGCCATGACCGACGTGCGCGGCGCGCTGTCCATCGGTCACGACGAAGGCACCTGGCTGCTCGCCCTGTATTCGGCGGCGCAGGTCGCCGCCATGGCCTTCGCGCCCTGGTTCTCGGTCACCGTGTCGCTGCGCCGCTTCACCCTCGGTGCCATCGCCACCTTTGCCCTGCTCGCGCTGCTCTGCCCCTTTGCACCGAACGTCGAGACGCTCTACCTGCTGCGCCTGCTGCAGGGGTTCGCCGGGGGCTGCATGCCGCCGATGCTGATGACCGTGGCGCTGCGCTTCCTGCCGCCGGGGATCAAGCTCTATGGCCTGGGCGCCTATGCGCTGACCGCCACCTTCGCACCGAATCTCGGCATGCCGCTGGCAGCGCTATGGACCGAATTCGTTGGCTGGCACTGGGTGTTCTGGCAGGTCATTCCACTCTGCGCCGTGGCGCTGGTCGCCGTCGCCTGGGGCATCCCGCAGGACCCGCTGCGCCTGGAGCGCCTGCGCCAGTTCGACTACGTGGGCCTTTCCCTCGGCCTGCCGGGCATCCTGATGCTGGTGATCGGCCTCTTGCAGGGCGAGCGTCTGGACTGGTTCGAGTCGGACCTCATCACCCTGCTGGTGGTCGGTGGCGCCGGGCTGCTGGCGGCGTTCTTCGTCAACGAGTGGACGCATCCGCTGCCGTTCTTCCGCCTGGATATCCTCAAGCGACGCAACTTCACCCACTCGCTGATCACCCTGGCCGGTGTGCTCGTCGTGCTCGGCGCCTGCGCTGGCGTGCCGGCCTCCTACCTCGCCTCGGCCCACGCTTATCGCCCGCTGCAATCGGCACCGATGGCGCTGCTGGTGGCGCTGCCCCAGTTGATCTCGCTGCCGCTGATCGCCGCGCTGTGCAACATCCCCCGCGTGGATTGCCGCTGGGTGCTGGCCATCGGTATCAGCCTGTGCGGCCTGTCGGCCTTCGGCATGAGCCAGCTGACCAGCGAGTGGACACGGGAGAACTTCTACGCCCTGCTGGCACTGCAGATCATCGGCCAGCCAATGGCCGTGGTACCGCTACTGATGTCGGCCACCAGCGTGGTGGCGCCCATCGAAGGGCCGTTCGCCTCGGCCTGGTTCAACAGCGTGCGCGGCTTCTCCGCGGTGCTCGGCAGCGCGGTGGTGTCGATCCTGATGACCTGGCGCGAGCACTACCACTCCAACCGCCTGGTCGACCACCTGGGCAATGCCCAGCAGGCCCTCGGCCTGCGCCTGGAGCAACTGGGCGGCGCCGAGAACATCGGTCGCCTGGCCGGGCAGGTGCGCGGCCAGGCCGGCGTGCTCGCCGCGTCCGACACGCTACTGGCGATGTCCTGGCTGGCCGCCGCCCTGCTCGTACTGATTCCGCTGATGCCGCTGCGGGTCTATCCGCCGCGTCCCGTCATCCCCAACAACTGATTCAAAGGTCTGCCCATGTCGAAACTCAGCTCCCGTCGCGGCAGTCTGGCCCTGGTCGCCGTGCTGCTGCTCGCCCTTGTCGTCTACCTGCTGCTGCGCCTGCTCGCCCCGAGCCGCGAGCAGAGCACCGACGACGCCTACGTCCATGCCGACTTCACCCTGGTGGCGCCAAAAGTCGCCGGCTTCATCGAGCAAGTGCTGGTGGAAGACAACCAGTCGGTGAAGGCCGGTCAGGTCCTGGCACGCATCGACGCCCGCGACTACCGTGCCGCGCTGGATGCCGCCGAAGCCGACGTGCTGGCCGCCGAGGCACGTCACCACCACGTCGCCGCCGACCTCGAGCGCCAGCAGGCGGTGATCGCCCAGACCGCCGCGCAAGTACAGGCCGACCAGGCCGCGCTGACCTTCGCCACGCAGGAACTCAATCGCTACCAGCACCTCGCCACTCAAGGCGCCGGTACGCTGCAGAACGCCCAGCAGGCGCGCTCGCATGTCGACTCGGCGAAGGCCGTGCTGGACAAGAACAAGGCCGCCGCCCTCGCCGCTCGCAAGCAACTCGACGTGCTGCTGGCGCAGCAGGCCGAAGCTCTCGGCGCATTGAAGCGTGGGCAAGCGCAGTTGCAGCAGGCACAACTGAACCTGTCGTACACCGAAATTCGTGCGCCGTTCGACGGCATGGTCGGCCGCCGCGCCGTGCGCGTCGGCGCCTACACCACGCCAGGCAATGCATTGCTGGCCGTGGTTCCCCTGCAGGACGCCTATGTCGTCGGCAACTTCCAGGAGACCCAGCTGACCGACGTGCAGCCCGGCCAGAGCGTGGAGATCAGCATCGACACCTTCCCCGGCGAAAAGCTGCGCGGTCATGTCGACAGCATCGCCCCGGCCACCGGCCTGAGCTTTGCGCCCATAGCTCCGGACAACGCTACCGGCAACTTCACCAAGATCGTCCAGCGCATCCCGGTGAAGATCGTCCTCGACGCTGACCAGCCGCTGCGTGACAAGCTGCGCGTGGGCATGTCGGTGATCGCTCGCATCGACACCGGCAAGCACGCGCCGGATGAGCAGAAGGTAGCCGTGCAATGATCGCCGCCCGCACGCCTCTGTTCGTTGCCCTGCTCGCGCTCAGCGCTTGCAGCGTCGGTCCGGACTTCCAACGTCCGGGCGATGCCGACGCGGTGAACTGGTCCGCCCAGCGCGGCCAGACGCCGAGCCAGGCGCTCGATGCGCCCCTGGAAGCGCAGTGGTGGACACTGCTGGGCGACTCGCAGCTGAATGACCTGCAACACCGCGTGGCCGCCGCCAACCTCGACCTGCGCGAAGCCGACGCACGCCTGCAGCAAAGCCGGGCGATCCGCCAGGCGCTGGGCGGCGACGCCGTACCCAATGTCGGTGCGGACCTGGGCTACCAGCGCAAGCGCAACAGCGAAGTCGGCCTGAGCGACCCGTCGGGCAAGGCCGGCAAGGACAACTTCAACCAGCTCGATGGCGGCTTCGACCTGTCCTGGGAGCTGGACTTCTGGGGGCGCGTGCGCCGCCAACTGGAAGCCGCCGACGCCAACGTGCAGGCCACAGAGGAAAGCCGCCGCGACGTGCTGGTCTCGGTGCTCGCCGAAACTGCGCGCAACTACCTGCAACTGCGCGCCGAACAGGACCTGGAAGCGATCATCCGCAGCAACCTGGAGATCGCCCAGCGCAGCCTGGAGCTGACCCGCCTGCGTCGCGCCGATGGCGTCGCTACCGAACTGGACGTTGCCGAAGCCCTGACCCAGGTGGCCAGCATCGAGGCGCGCCTGCCCGACAGCCAGAAGCGCCAGGCGCGCCTGATCAACGCCCTGGGCTACCTGCTCGGCGAGGCACCCGGGGCGCTGCAAGCCGAGCTCGCCCAGGCCAGGCCCCTGCCGCAGCCACCCCGTGGCGTGCCGGTCGGCCTGCCCTCGGAGCTGGCCCAGCGCCGCCCGGATATCCGCCGCGCCGAAGCCGCGCTGCATGCCGCCACCGCCAGCATCGGCGTGGCCAAGGCGGACTTCTATCCGCGCATCAGCCTCAACGGCAGCTTCGGCTTCCAGGCACTGCAACTGTCCAACTTCGGTGACTGGAACAGCCACACCTTCGGTATCGGCCCGAGCCTGTCGCTGCCGATCTTCGAGGGCGGCCGACTGAAGGGCATGCTCGCCCTGCGCGAGGCGCAGCAGCAGGAATCGGCTATCGCCTACCGGCGCACGGTGCTCAACGCCTGGCGCGAAGTGGACGATGCGCTCACCGACTACGCCGCCGAGCAACGCCGTCTGGCCAGTCTGGACAGCGCCGCCGAACATGGCCGCACTGCCCTGGCCAACGCCCGTGAGCAGTACAAGGCCGGTGCGGTCGACTTCCTCAACGTACTCAGCGCGCAGCGCGAGCTGCTGGCCACCGAGGAACAGCAGGTACGCAGCCGCGAAGCCGTGGCGACTACCCTCGTGCTGCTCTACAAGTCACTGGGTGGCGGCTGGCAGCAGACCGAGCAAAGCGCCCAGAACCTGTAGGAGCGAGCTTGCTCGCGAACGCATCGCACCTTGAGTCTCCGGCGTGCGGCAGATTCGCGAGCAAGCTCGCTCCTACGAAAAGCACTGCGCGCCAGGACGAATACCAAAAGCGCCCCGTGCAGAAACGAAAAAGCCCCGCAATGGCGGGGCTTTTTTCTGGCTCGGCGATCAGGCCGCCGAGTCGGCGTCAGCCTTGCTGCGGCGCGGTTTCTTCTTGCCCGCCAGCAGGTGCGAGAACACTGCGTGCAGGTCGCCGGAAGCGCCGTCCACGTCCAGGTTCAGCTTGTCGTCGATGTGCGCCATGTGGTGCATCATCAGGGTCACGGCCTTTTCCTTGTCGCCCTTTTCGATGGCGTCGAGGATCTCGTTGTGCTCGTCGAACGAGCAGTGCGAACGGCCACCGCTTTCGTACTGGGCGATGATCAGCGAGGTCTGCGACACCAGGCTGCGCTGGAATACCACCAGGGGAGCGTTCTTCGCCATCTCGGCAAGCTTGAGGTGGAACTCGCCGGAAAGACGGATGCCAGCGCCGCGGTCGCCGCGGGCGAAGCTGGACTGCTCCTGTTTCACCATGTCGCGCAGTTCGGCGAGGGTATCGCTGCTGGCGTTGTCCACGGCCAGTTCGGTGATTGCGCGCTCGACGGTGCGGCGGGCGAAGAGGATCTGCCGGGCTTCGTCGATGCTCGGGCTGGCCACCACGGCGCCACGGTTCGGGCGCAGCAGCACGACCTGCTCGTGGGCCAGGCGCGACAGGGCACGGCGGATGATGGTGCGGCTGACGCCGAAGATCTCGCCGAGGGCCTCTTCGCTCAGCTTGGTACCGGGAGCCAGGCGCTGCTCGAGGATGGCATCGAAGATGTGCGCGTAGACGATCTCGTCCTGAGTGCCGCTGCGCGCCTTGCCATTGCGCGGCTGCTTCCTGATCTGTTGCAACTGGTCGGTCATCGGAGTCGAACCCTGCTCAGCCGGGTTGAACCGGCGCGAAATCCGTGGGGGCTGGAGTGAAGCTGGCCGCGGGCCAGGCATGGGGCACAGTGTACACAAAGTGGCCACTATCGTGCAGCCGTCGCGAGTGACTCGCTAGCAAGCCCCAGGCCGCGCGGCGCAGGAACTTGGAGAAGATCGACGTGCGACCATTCCGACGCTTTGCTTGTAAAAATCTTTCAGCAAGACACTAAACATTATTTGAACTTTTTGTACACAACTGCATAATCGCGGCGTGACTTCCTGACCCAAAGGTCAACATTCACACCCTCACAACTCTTTCCGTTAGCGCAAGGGACGCAGGTGAACCAGCCGACGGCAAGGGACCAACAACAAGAGCGTTGAGGAGTACCGCTGTGGAAAGCACCAAACAAGAACAACAAGCCTTTGCATCCAGTCCCCCCGCCACCGGCCTGCTCGAACGCCTGTTCAAGCTGAGCCAGCACGGCACCACCGTGAAGACCGAACTCGCCGCGGGTCTCACGACCTTCATCACCATGGCGTACATCATCTTCGTCAACCCCAACATCATGGCCGACGCCGGCATCGACCACGGCGCCGCGTTCGTCGCCACTTGCCTGGCCGCGGCGCTCGGCTGCTTCCTCATGGGCCTGTACGCCAACTGGCCGGTGGGCCTGGCACCGGGCATGGGCCTCAACGCTTTCTTCACCTACACCGTGGTCAAGACCATGAACTACAGCTGGGAGATCGCGCTGGGCGCGGTGTTCATCTCCGGCATCGCCTTCATGATCCTGACCTTCTCGCGCATCCGCGAATGGCTGCTCAACAGCATCCCGGTCAGCCTGCGCTTCGCCATGGGCGCGGGCGTCGGCCTGTTCCTCGGGCTGATCGGCCTGAAGACCGCCGGCATCGTGGTCGCCAGCCCCGCCACCCTGGTGCACCTGGGTGACCTGACCAGCCCCGGCCCGCTGCTCGCCGCCATCTGCTTCCTGATGATCGCAGTGCTGGAGTACCGCCGCGTGTTCGGCGGCATCCTGATCAGCATCCTCACCGTCACCGTGGCCGGCATCGCCCTGGGCATCGTCCAGTTCGGCGGCGTGTTCTCCATGCCGCCGAGCCTGGCGCCGACCTTCATGGCCATGGATATCTCCGGCGCGTTCAACGTGACCATGATCAGCGTGATCCTGGCCTTCCTCTTCGTGCACATGTTCGACACCGCCGGCACCCTGATGGGCGTTGCCCAGCGCGCGCACCTGGTGCGCGAGGACGGTCGGATCGAGAACCTGTCGAAAGCGATGAAGGCCGACAGCACCTCCAGCGCCTTCGGCGCGGTGCTCGGCGTACCGCCGGTGACCAGCTACGTTGAGAGCGCGGCGGGCGTCGCCGCCGGTGGCCGCACCGGCCTGACCGCCGTGGTGGTCGGCGTGCTGTTCGTCGCGGCAATGTTCTTCGCCCCGCTGGCCGGCATGATCCCCGCCTACGCCACCGCCGGTGCGCTGATCTACGTCGCCATGCTGATGATGGGCGGCATGGCCCACATCGACTGGAACGAGCACACCGAGACCATCCCGGCCATCGTCACCGTAATCATGATGCCGCTGACCTTCTCGGTTGCCGATGGCATCGCGCTGGGCTTCGTGACCTACGTGGCGATGAAGGTCTTCACCGGCCGCCACAAGGACGTGACCATCAGCCTGTACGCGCTGTGCGCGATCTTCGTGGCCAAGTTCATCTTCCTCTAAGGCGCCCGATACAGCACAAGGCCCCGGCTATTGGTAGCCGGGGCCTTGGATTTTCTGCCAGCTGGAATTCGGCTCAAAAGCCCCGAAAAGCGCGCTCGCGTCGCCCCGCGGCACATTTCGAACGAAACAGATCGCTCCCCCCTGGACGCTAGACCGAAGCGTCCGGCAGGACCAGCGACACGCTGAATTCAGTCCCCTCTCCCAGTCGGCTCTTCACGCTGATCTGTCCGCCCATCTGCTCCAGCAGACTGCGGCACAGGGCCAGGCCCAGACCGGTGCTGCCATGACTGACCCGGTAGCCGTCGAGGGTATGCGAGTACGGCTCGAAGAGACCGTCGAGAACATCGGGCGTCATGCCTGTGCCGGTATCCGCCACATCGATCCGCACGCCGACCATGCCCTTGCCCTGCCCGCGCGCCACCAGACGCAAGCGGATGGAGCCCTCTTCGGTGAACTTCAACGCGTTGTTCAGCAAGTTGCCGACCGTCTCGCGCAAACGCTGCGGGTCGCACCAGACATTGCAATCCAGCGCCAGGTCGAAATCTGTCTTCAACTCCAGCCCTTTGGCGGCGGCGTCTGCGGCCAGCAACTGCAACTGGCCGTCGAGCAAGGCGCGTAGATCGACCACCTCCGGATTCAACTGCAGGCGCCCGGACTTGGCGAGGCTCAGTGTCTGCAGATCACCCAGCAGGTGAAGGAGATTGCCGACCAGCCCCCGCGCGACGGACAGCGGCTCCAGCCGCCGCGAAGGGTCACTCGGGTCCTGGGCCAGATCGAGCATTACCAGGATGTTCTGCAACGGCCCTTGCAGCTCCCCGCCAATACCCGCCAGGTACTGGCTCTTGCCGCGGCTGATCGCGTCGATACGCGCATTGGCATTGCGCAAGGCGCGCACCAGTTCGTCACGCCCGGTAATGTCGATGGAGCCGCAGATCGCTCCGATCAATTCATCCTTGCTGTCGCGATAAGGCCGCCCCCAGTGGTGAAACACCTTGCGCCCTGCGGGGCTGCGAAACTCCACGTCGATATCAAAGGGCTCACCCTTGACGATGGCTTCCAGATGCTTCTTGCGGAAAACTTCCGCCTCCACGGGATTGGAGAAGAATCCCAGCTCGCCGAGCGTCTTTCCGACGATCTCATCCAGCTCCAGGCCGAACATCTGCAGCATGCTGCGATTGCAGAACAGGATTCGGCCATCCAATCCACGTACGGACATCGGCTGCGGCAGCGCATCGAGCATGCTGCGAATCAGCGCCAGCTCCTGAAGTTGCTCATCACTCAGCTCGGCCGGAACCGCCTCGGATTCCTGTCTATCGCCGCCTTTGACCAGACCGTGGCGCCTGCCGATATCGATCAGCTCAACCAGCGACTTGGCGTGGAGCTTCTGCATCAGCCGCACCTTGTAGGTACTCACGGTCTTGTCGCTGATCGACAACTGGTCGGCGATGGCGATGTTGCTCAGCCCTTGTGCCAACAGTTGCAGCACGCTCAGCTCGCGCACCGAGAGGTCCCGCAGGAGGTTGCCATGCCCGGCCTCCTCGGCAGCGCTGACACTGCCCAGGGCATGGCTGGGAAAGTAACTGTGCCCCTGGGCGATCGCGCGCACCGCTTCGCGCACTGCCTGCGGGTCCTCCTGCTTGCTGACGAAGCCGGCAGCCCCGGCGGTCAGGCAGCGTCCGGCGAAGTACTCCGAATCCTGCGAGGTGAGCACCAGCACCTTGACCGGAGAGTCCTGGGCCACCAGGCGTTGCAGCACTTCCAGCCCGCCCAGGCGTGGAATGGAAAGCTCCAGGATCATCAGATCGGGCTTGCACAGTCGCGCCTGATGCAGTGCATCCGGGCCGTTGTCGGCCTCGCCCACCACCTCATGTCGGTCGGCCTCCATCATCAGCCGCAAGGCATGACGCGTTACCGGCTGTTCTTCGACGATCATGATTCTGCTCATGGGATTCTCGGACAGGAGGGTTGCAGTAGTTCTAGACCAGCGCCGCCAAGCCTGCGCGCGAAATATCACGGGCAAAAAAAAGCCCGCAGTGTGGGCGGGCTGAGGAAGACTCCACGAAGAGTCGGGGGGAAGACCTATGGGCGGGGACTAGCTGCCGCGATAGGTGGAGTAGCTGTAGGGGGAAATCAGCAGCGGCACATGGTAGTGGTCGCTTTCCGAGGCGATGCCGAAGCGCAGCACGACCTGGTCGAGGAACGCCGGCTGGGGCAGCTCCACGCCACGGGCGCGGTAGTAGTCGCCGGCATTGAACAGCAGCTGGTAGACGCCGGCACGGAAGTCTTCGCCCTGCAGCAGCGGTTCGTCACAGCGGCCATCGTCGTTGGTCACGCGGGTGGTGATCAGTTCCAGCTGCTGACCTTCGACGCGATACAGCTCGATCTTGATGCCGTGGCCAGGGCAGCCGTGGGCGGAATCCAGTACGTGAGTGGTCAGGCGTCCCATGGGCTTATCGGTGTCCTGCGGCAGAGCCGGCCGACACCTTCCTCCTCTGTCTTGTTGATGCGATTGAGCAAGCTGCCATCGGAACAGCCCGCAGGTGTGTTTGAGTGCAGTGAATATACCCAGCGACACGAATGATTGTATACAAAAAAGTAATTCATCCCGCCAAAACCCCTCTCTCGCCCTGCTCGGCCGCCCGCTTCAGAAGCCCCCGAATACCCAGCGCAAGCCGCGCCAGCACGGGGCCTACTCACCATCCAGCACCCCTCGATTGCTGACGAACGGGATGAAACGACCGTTGCGCAGATTGTATTTACAGATCACTCAACATTTTGTATACAATGCACCCATCACGGCAGCGCACAGTCCACCGACCCGGCGCCGACCGCCAACCACAAGAAGGAACACTGCAGTGAGCGCTGATTACCCACGCGACCTGATCGGTTACGGCAACAACATCCCCCATCCGCATTGGCCGAACGATGCGCGTATCGCCCTGTCCTTCGTCCTCAACTACGAGGAAGGCGGCGAGCGCAACATCCTCCATGGCGACGCCGAATCCGAAGCCTTCCTCTCCGAAATGGTCGCCGCCCAGCCGCTCAAGGGCGAGCGCAACATGTGCATGGAATCGCTCTACGAATACGGCAGCCGTGCCGGCGTGTGGCGCCTGCTCAAACTGTTCAGGAAATATGACCTGCCGCTGACCGTATTCGCCGTGGCCATGGCCGCCCAGCGCCACCCGGAAGCGATCCGCCAGATGGTCGCCGACGGCCACGAGATCTGCAGCCACGGCTACCGCTGGATCGACTACCAGTACATGGACGAGGCACAGGAACGCGAACACATGTTCGAGGCCGTGCGCATCCTCACCGAACTGACCGGCCAGCGCCCGCAGGGCTGGTACACCGGCCGCCTGGGCCCGAACACCCGCCGCATCGTCCGCGAGGACGGCAACTTCCTCTACGACTCCGATACCTACGACGACGACCTGCCCTACTGGGACCCGGCAAGCACCGCCGAGAAGCCGCACCTGGTGATCCCCTACACCCTGGACACCAACGACATGCGCTTCACCCAGGTGCAGGGCTTCAACAAGGGCGACGACTTCTTCGAATACCTCAAGGACGCCTTCGACGTGCTCTACGCCGAGGGTGCCGAGGGTGCGCCGAAGATGCTCTCCATCGGCATGCACTGCCGCCTGCTGGGCCGTCCGGCGCGTATGGCCTCGCTGGAGCGTTTCATCCAGTACGTTAAGGGTCACGAGAAGGTGTGGATCACCCGCCGCGTCGACATCGCCAAGCACTGGCACGAGAACCACCCGTTCAAAGCGCAGGAGAACCCGGCATGAGCCGCTTCCAGACCCTGACCCCGGCCAGCCTCGACCGCGCCGCCTTCGTTGCCACCTTCGCCGACATCTACGAGCACTCCCCGTGGGTCGCCGAGAAGGCCTATGACCTGGGCGTCGACGACAGCCTGAACGACATCGAACTGCTGCAGCAGCGCATGGCCGACATTCTCCTGTCCGCCAGCCACGAGGCTCAGTTGGCGCTGATCAACGCGCACCCGGACCTCGCTGGCAAGGCCGCGATCCGTGGCGAGTTGACTGCCTCCAGCACCGCCGAACAGGCCGGCGCCGGCATCCAGGACTGCAGCGCCGAGGAGTTCGCCCGCTTCACCGAACTCAACGACGCCTACAAGGCCAAGTTTGGCTTCCCCTTCATCAAGGCGGTGAAGGGCAGCAACCGCCACCAGATCCTGGCCGCGTTCGAAGAACGCATCCACAACACGCCGGAGCAGGAATTCCAGACCGCCCTGGCGGAGATCAACAAGATCGCGATGTTCCGCCTGCAGCAACTCTGAGCCAGCGGACATTCATTCCCCTTCCACCGGAAGGGGCCCATGCGAACAACGAAATAAGAAGACCAGCCATGCGTACCCTGAAGATCGAGCCGTTGACCAAGGAAGCCTTCGCCCCATTCGGTGATGTCATCGAAACCGAAGGCAGCGATTTCTTCATGATCAACAACGGCTCCACCCGCCGTTATCACAAGCTCGCCACCGTCGAAACGGCGCAGCCCGATGACAAGGCAATCATCAGCATCTTCAGCGCCGAATCACTGGAGATGCCTTTGCGCATCCGCATGCTGGAGCGTCATCCGCAGGGCAGCCAGGCGTTCATTCCGCTGCTCGGCAACCCCTTTCTGATCGTGGTCGCGCCCCTTGGCGATGTACCTGTATCGGGCCTCGTCCGCGCTTTCCTGTCCAACGGCAAGCAGGGCGTCAATTACCACCGCGGCGTCTGGCACCACCCGGTGCTGACGATCGAAAAGCGGGATGACTTCCTGGTGGTCGATCGCAGCGGTTCTGGCAACAACTGCGACGAGCATTTCTTCACCGAGGACGAACAGCTCCTCCTCGACCCCCAAGCGAACTAATAAGAGAGGCCCGCCTGCCGCGACGGCGGCACCCGGGCAAGAGGTAAAAAACTGTGGAAGCACATCTCATCGAATGGCTGAACCTGCTGGTCCGCTGGGTCCACATGATTGTGGGCATCGCCTGGATCGGCGCCTCGTTCTACTTCGTCTGGCTGGAGAACAACCTCAACCGCGCCAACCCGCGCGAGGGGCTCTCCGGTGATCTCTGGGCGATCCATGGTGGCGGTATCTACCACCTGGAGAAGTACAAGCTCGCCCCGCCGAAAATGCCGGACAACCTGCACTGGTTCAAATGGGAGGCCTACTCCACCTGGATGTCGGGCGTCTGCCTGCTGACCATCGTGTTCTACCTGAACCCGACCCTGTACCTGATCGCCCCGGGCAGCGACCTCGCCCCGGCCGCAGCCATCGCCATCGGCATCGGCTCGCTGATCGCCGGCTGGTTCATCTACAGCACCCTGTGCGACTCCCCGCTGGGCAAGAAACCCGCCCTGCTCGGCGCCATCCTGTTCGGCCTGCTGGTCCTCGCCGCCTACCTGCTCAGCCAGGTGTTCAGCGGCCGCGGTGCCTACCTGCACGTGGGCGCCATTATCGGCACCATCATGGTGGGCAACGTGTTCCGCGTGATCATGCCGGCCCAGCGCGCGCTGGTTAAGGCCATCGAGGAAGGTCGCGAGCCTGATCCGGTATTGCCGGCCAAGGGCCTGCTGCGTTCGCGCCACAACAACTACTTCACCCTGCCGGTGCTGTTCATCATGATCAGCAACCACTTCCCGAGCACCTACGGCAGCCACTACAACTGGCTGATCCTGACCTGCATCGCGGCGCTGGCAGTGATCGTGCGTCACTACTTCAACACCCGCCACAATGGCAACGGCATGGCCTGGGCGCTGCCCGCCGGCGCCGTCGGCATGATCGCCCTGGCGTTCGTCACCGGCCCGAACTTCCCCAGCAGTGACAACACTGCCAGCGCCCAGCCGGCGAAGGTGGAGTACCAGCCGCTGCCAGAAACCGCCGTTGGCGGCAAGACCCCGGCAGAACGCGCCAAGGACGAGGAAGCCGCCAAGGCTGCCGCTGCCCAGCAGGCTCAGGCCGCTCCGGCCCAGGCCTCCACCGCCGGTTCGACCGAAGGCTTCGACAAGGTCCATCACGTCATCCAGGAGCGCTGCGCCGTCTGCCACTCGGCCAAGCCGACCAGCAACCTGTTCAGCACCGCGCCGGCCGGCGTGATGTTCGACACCCCGCAGCAGATCCAGCAGCTCGCCCCGCGCATCCAGGCGCAGGCCGTGGCTTCGCAGGTGATGCCGCTGGGCAACATCACGCAGATGACCACGGAAGAGCGCAAGCTCATCGGCGACTGGATCGCCAAGGGCGCCCAGGTGAATTGAGCCTGCGGCACGGCCAGGAAAACCGCACCCTCGGGTGCGGTTTTTTTATGCCCGCAAAATGCCCGACACGCCCTCCCCTTGTAGGAGCGAGCTTGCTCGCGAACAGAACAGCCCGACACACCGAAACAACAGGGAGCGCGTCCATTCGCGAGCAAGCTCGCTCCTACGAAAAGCGGCCCCTGAAACAAAAAATGTAGTCCACTCGACCAAAGGCTACAGAAATACCAAAGCCAGGAAACACGCGGCCTAGAGCCATGCAGCACCATGGAGACAAAACGTGACCGACGAGTTGTATACAAAAATCGATTGAACCTAATACACATCGCGTTTATAAAGTCCCGCACCGCTTCACCCGCTCGGCCCCGGGGGTGAGATCGGCCAGTACTTCCCGGTTGTCGTGCCCGTCCGGCAACCAGCGACTGACAACAATAAAAACCGAGGTGTTGCATGTCCGTGGTAACTGAGCGCTCCCATACCGGCTCGCCCGTCGACCAGCGTTTGCCCTTGCTGCAGCTGCTGCTGGTCGGCTTCCAGCACGTTCTCCTGATGTACGGTGGCGCCGTCGCCGTACCGCTGATCGTCGGCCAGGCCGCCGGTCTCTCCCGTGAAGAAATCGCCTTCCTGATCAACGCCGACCTGCTGGTCGCCGGCATCGCCACGCTGGTGCAATCGCTCGGCATCGGCCCGGTGGGCATCCGCATGCCGGTAATGATGGGCGCCAGCTTCGCCGCCGTCGGCAGCATGGTCGCCATGGCCGGCATGCCCGGCGTCGGCATGACCGGCATCTTCGGCGCGACCATCGCCGCCGGCTTCTTCGGCATGCTCATCGCGCCGTTCATGAGCCGCATCGTGCGCTTCTTCCCGCCGCTGGTGACCGGCACCGTGATCACCTCCATCGGCATGTGCCTGTTCCCGGTGGCGATCAACTGGGCCGGCGGCGGCAAGGCGGCAGCCAACTTCGGCGCCATCGAATACCTCGCCCTGTCGTCCTTCGTGCTGGCGGTGATCCTGCTGATCAACCGCTTCCTGAAGGGTTTCTGGGTCAACGTCTCGGTGCTGATCGGCATGCTGCTGGGCTACATCATCGGCGCCAGCATGGGCATGGTCAGCCTCGACGGCATCGAGCAGCGCCCGTGGTTCGACATCGTCACCCCGCTGCACTTCGGCGCGCCGGAATTCCACCTGGCTCCGGTGCTTTCGATGTGCCTGGTGGTGGTGATCATCTTCGTCGAGTCCACCGGCATGTTCCTCGCCCTGGGCAAGATCACCGAGACCGAAATCTGCCCCAACCGCCTGCGCCGCGGCCTGCTGTGCGATGCCAGCGCCTCGTTCGTAGCCGGCTTCATGAACACTTTCACCCATTCCTCGTTCGCCCAGAACATCGGCCTGGTGCAGATGACCGGCGTGCGCAGCCGCTACGTCACCGCTGCCGCCGCGCTGTTCCTGATCGCCCTGTCGCTGCTGCCCAAGGCCGCCTTCCTGGTCGCTTCGATTCCGCCAGCGGTACTCGGCGGCGCCGGCATCGCCATGTTCGGCATGGTCGCCGCCAGTGGCATCCGCATCCTCCACGAAGCGGACATCGTCGACCGCCGCAACCAGTTGCTGGTGGCGGTGAGCATTGGCATGGGGATGGTGCCGGTGGTGCGTCCGGACTTCTTCGCCGCCCTGCCCCAGTGGATGGAGCCGATCACCCACAGCGGCATCGCGATGACCGCGATCTGGGCCGTGGTGCTGAACATTCTGTTCAACATCCTCGGCGAACAAGGCCGCGACGCCCTCTGCGGGCATCATTGAAACCCTTTCGCGGGCGTCTCCCGGACGCCCGCACCAAGCCGCGTCCTACTCCTTCGCGGCTTTTTTTAATTCTGCGGCTCTAAACCGCCTAGTCCTTGCTAGCGAACAGCCCCGCAACGGGGTCTGGTTCGCGAGCAAGCTCGCTCCTGCAGGAAGGCTTTCATACGGGTAGTCGGATTTAGCCTTCCGGGCGGTAGCCCAGGCGCAGGCCGCCCCACTGGCGTCCGCGCACGTAGATCGGCACCGAAAGGTCGTGCATCAGCTCGCCGGTATCACGGCAGTAGGTCTGCAGCAGCATCGGCTGGTTGTGACTTCCGCAGCGCACCCCGGTGCGGTCGTTGAACAGGCGCTTGCTGCGGCTCTTGAGCATGTCCACCTGCAAGTCGCCGCTCGGCGGATGGCTGAAAGCTTGGTTGTGCGTCGGCACATAGCCCTCGGCGGTACAGGCAATGGCGAACACCAGACCTTCGTGACGTTGCAGCAGGTCTTCCTGGATACGCGGCAACACCTCGTCGGTATAGCGGTCGAAGCGCGTGCGGTACTTCTGCGGGCGGGTGCCGGGCAGCGGCTGGTAATCGCGATCGAACAGGTCGTCCGGACCTATGCGGCCGGTATCGATGTCCGCCTCGAATCGCGCGCCGATGGCCTGCGCCCCCGCTCGCGCGAGGTCGTAGATGCGCTGGTGATAATCGTCCAGGGCCACTTCGGCCAGGCGCTCGCTGATCATTTCCGCCTGGGTTTCCAGCTGCACCGCCGCATCCGCCAGGCGGTGGGTCTGCTCATCGCTCGCACGCAGGTCGCCGCGCACCTGCTCGACGGCGGCGAACAGGCTGTCCAGCTGGTTACGGTTGATCTCGGCGCCTTCGGCGATCTCGGTGATCTGGGTTTCCACCGTGGCAGCCAGCCCGGCGATGTCCTGCAACTGCCGACCGGTGCTTTCCACCTGGCTGACCCCCAGGCCGAGGTCATCGGTGAGCTGGCGAATCTGCTCCACCACCTCACCGGTCTGGCGCTGGATGTCCTCGATCATCTGCCCGACTTCGTCGGTAGCCTCGGCGGTACGCCCGGCCAGACCGCGAACTTCCTCGGCGACCACGGCGAAGCCGCGGCCATGCTCGCCCGCCCGCGCCGCCTCGATGGCCGCGTTAAGGGCCAGCAGGTTGGTCTGGCTGGCGATGGACTGGATGACCTGGGTGACGCGCTGGATGTCCTCACTGCGCGCATTCAGCGTCTCGATCAGCACGCGACTGGCGCTGGCGCGCTGGCTCAGCAGGCGCATGCAATCGATGGCGGCGTGCAATTCGCTGCGCCCGGCATCACTGCCGGCACGGGCGAGCGTGGCCGCCTCCTTCGCCTGGCGCGCCAGATTCGAAGTGGCGCGCTCGGTGTGGATCATCACCTCGGCGCTGCCGACGATCTGCTCGGCAGCCACCACCTGGGACTCCAGCTTCTCCACCAGGCGCTGCACCGAGAAGGACACCCCGGCGGCGGACAGCGCATTGCGACTGGTGCCCTGGGACAGCTCGCGGGTCAGCTCGGCGACATCCGGCAGCACCGCCAGCGCACCGGCCGAGGCCGTCCGCTCGGGAACGAACCACGGCCCCCAGAGCAGCACCGCGGCCAGCAGCAGGCACAGCGACAGCGGCCAGCCGCCCAGCGCCTGGGCGATGAACAGCAGCACCAGGCCGCAAGTCTGCAAGGTAAGGATGAGGATGATACGCGGACGCGCGATATCCATGGCGGCAGCTCTCTTCTACTGGGCCTCGACCGCTGCGCAGCGCAGGCACGCTAGCGGGAAGCCTGATTATTCTTGTCAGAGCCATTAGGCCGCCTGCTGCACCCGGCGGCTATCGTTCCTTAGTGGTAGACGAGGCGCTGCTTGAGTCGCTACAGACAGCTGCGCGCCGCCTGCGTAATCGCATCATCCGGGCTCGGTGCGTTGCGGCGGTAGAGCACCACATCACTGCCCTTGTCGGCCGCCGTGGTCTCCAGCAACACCTCGGTGCCATCGCCCGGCGCGGCCGGCACCAGCAGCCGGTAGCCAAAGCGGATTTCCTTCACCGCCGAAGACGAGCGGATTGCCTGCCATTTCGGCAACAGGCAGGTCATGTAGACCGAGGGCGATTTACCGCTCTCCAGCCGCAATGCCGGAGCATCCTCCTTCAGCTTGCCCGGCGAGGAGCAGGCGGCCAGCAGGATCAGCGGAAGCGTCAGCAATAGGGGTTTCATCGAGTGAGATCCTTCTGTCAGGAAACCAGAGGGTAGCAGTTGCGTCGATGCTGACCGCCAGGCCAGGTCAAGCCCAGGACAGACCGCCTGCCGGTTTCCGTGCGCATCCTCGGCAAGACCGGTAAAATCTCCGCCCTTTCCGCGGTGCGAGCGATTTCGCGCCCCCCCAGCGAAGCCAGATACGAAGCACCGATGACCACTGCCGCTCCGACCGCCACTACCCGCCCCGAGCCCTCCCGCCGCTTCTCCGTGGCGCCGATGATGGACTGGACCGACAGACATTGTCGGTATTTCCTACGCCAACTTTCCAGGCACGCACTGCTCTACACGGAGATGGTCACGACCGGCGCCATCCTGCACGGCGATGCTGCGCGCTTCCTGCGTCACGACGAGTGCGAGCACCCGCTGGCGCTGCAACTGGGCGGCAGCAACCCGGCGGACCTGGCCGCGGCGGCGAAGCTGGCCGAGGAAGCCGGCTACGACGAAGTGAACCTGAACGTCGGCTGCCCCAGCGACCGTGTGCAGAACAACATGATCGGAGCCTGCCTGATGGGCCACCCGGCGCTGGTGGCGGACTGCGTGAAGGCCATGCGCGATGCGGTATCGATCCCGGTGACGGTCAAGCACCGCATCGGCATCAACGGCCGCGACAGCTACGAAGAACTCTGCGATTTCGTCGGCCAGGTGCGCGACGCTGGCTGCCGCAGCTTCACCGTGCACGCGCGCATCGCCATCCTCGAAGGCCTGTCGCCCAAGGAAAACCGCGAAATCCCGCCGCTGCGCTATGACATCGCCGCGCAGCTAAAGCGCGACTTCCCGGAACTGGAGATCGTCCTCAATGGCGGCATCAAGACCCTGGAAGAATGCCGCGAGCACCTGCAGGTGTTCGACGGCGTGATGCTTGGCCGCGAGGCGTACCACAACCCTTACCTGCTGGCCCAGGTGGACGCCGCGCTGTATGGCTCGCCAGAGCCCGCCATCACCCGCGCAGAAGCCCTGGCGCGGATGCGTCCGTACATCGAGCGGCACATTGCCGAGGGTGGTGCGATGCACCATGTAACCCGCCACGTCCTGGGTCTTGCGCAAGGATTCCCGGGCGCGCGGCGCTTCCGCCAGCTGCTTTCGGTGGACGTTCACAAGACCAAGGACTCCCTTGGCCTGCTCGATCAGGCCGGAGAACTTCTCGCCGGTCATTGAGTCCCGTTGAGTGGCGCATCGGCCTCGGGTAAGGTCGGTGCACTCTCTACGGAAGACGCGCCATGACCTCCAAGCTGGAACAACTCAAGCAATACACCACGGTTGTCGCCGATACCGGCGATTTCGACGCCATTGCCCGCCTGAAGCCAGTGGATGCCACCACCAACCCGTCATTGCTGCTGAAGGCTGCCGCCCTGCCCCGCTACACCGAGCACCTGGCGCGCGCCACCGAAGGCGCACAGGGCGACGCCGGCCTGGCCTGCGACCGCTTCGCCGTCGCGGTGGGCAAGGACATCCTGGGTGTTATTCCGGGGCGCATCTCCACCGAAGTGGACGCGCGCCTGTCCTTCGATACCGAAGCCACCCTGCAACGCGCCCACCGCCTGATCGACCTGTACGACCAGCAGGGCATCGGCCGCGATCGCGTGCTGATCAAGATCGCTTCCACCTGGGAAGGCATTCGCGCGGCCGAGCAACTGGAGCGCGAAGGCATCCAGACCAACCTCACCCTGCTGTTCTCCTTCGCCCAGGCCGCCGCCTGCGCCGACGCCGGCGTGTTCCTGATCTCACCCTTCGTCGGGCGCATCTACGACTGGTACAAGAAGGCCAACAACCGCGACTACGTGGGTGCAGAAGATCCGGGCGTGCAGTCCGTTTCGCGCATCTATCGCTACTACAAGGCCAACGGCTACGAAACCGTGGTGATGGGCGCCAGCTTCCGCAACCTCGGCCAGATCGAGCAGCTCGCCGGCTGCGACCGCCTGACCATCAGCCCGGACCTGCTGCAGCAATTGGCCGACGCCCAGGGCGAACTGCCACGCGCACTGCAGCCCGGCGGTGGCGAGGCGCGCCAGGTGCTCGACGAAAGTACCTTCCGCTGGCAGATGAACGAAGACGCCATGGGCACCGAGAAGCTCGCCGAAGGCATCCGCCTGTTCGCCCGCGACCAGGAAAAGCTCGAGGCGCTGCTCGCCAACCGCTGAAAACTGCGGACGAGCAAAAGCAAACCGGCGCCCCAGGGCGCCGGTTTGCATTTCAGCTCATCGAATCAGTGGCGCTCGAGCGCGCTCACCAGATCGTGGAAGGCCTCGCGGTTGGTCTCGTTCAGGCCCATCAGGATACGGTGGGCCTCGAGCACCTTGCCGCGCACCACCTCCTCGGACTGGTCCTGGGGAGGCAGATCGGTCAGGCAATCCGAGCACGGAATCGGGCGGTCAACGATGTTGAACACCTGATCGAAGCCCATCGACTGCAGCAACCGGGTGATGTCCGCGTTGGTGGTGACCAGCGTGGGCAACAGGCCGACCTTCTGCCGCGAGAGAATCGACAACTTCGCCAGGAGGCCCAGCGTGGTGCTGTCGATGCTCTGGGTTTCCGTGAGATCGATGATGATCGCCGAGAAATTCAACGCGGCGAAGATTTTTTCAATGGTGGCATCCAGCGCCGAACACAGGGTCAGTCGGACTTCGCCCACGAACTTCAGGACGAATGAGCCATCCTGCTCGGCGAACTGGATTTTACCGGTACTCATGCAAGGTTCCTGCTCAACACCAGCAAGGCAATATCATCCGGCATCTCGGACAACTTGGCCAGTCCGAAGACTTGACGCAGGCCATCCAGGGTTCCGCCGGCGGCGACGACCTGCTCGGGCAGGGCCGTCTCCTTTTCCTTCAGCGTAGCTCCCGGAAGGACGTCGAGAATGCCGTCCGAGAACAGGGAAAGACTGAAGGATTTGGGAAGATCGAGGACATGATCCTCGTAAGTCGCTTCATCGAACAGCCCCACCGGCAGGCCACGGCCTTCCAGGTAGCGGGCTTCACCATCGACATAGAGCACTGGCAGCGGCAGATGGCCGCCGATGCTGTAGGTCAGGCGATCGGTATCCAGATCGATCACGCCACCGAGCATGGTCACGTGCTTGCCCAGGTTGCAGTTGATCAACCCGCGGTTGATGTGGCCGAGGACGTCCGACGGCTTGAACTCCGGCAGCATGTCGTTGCGCTTGGACTCGTACAGCAGCCGCGTGGTCATGAACTTCAACAGCACGGTGACGAAGGCGGACGAAGCGCCGTGGCCGGAGACGTCCGCCAGGTAGAAGCCGATGCGCCGGGCATCCACACGGAAGTAGTCGACGAAATCACCCGACAGGTACAGCGACGGGATGATCTGGTGGGAGAAGGCCAGGCCTTCGGACTCCCAGGGCGTTTCCGGCAGCATGTTCATCTGCACCTGGCGACCGGCGTTCTGGTCCTCCTGGAGCAGGTTCAGGCTGGCCTGCAACTCGCGGTTGGCGGTTTCCAGCTTCTCGCGGTAGCGGCGGTTTTCCGAACGCAGGAAAGCGCGGTCCAGAGCACGGCGTACCGAGTGCTCCAGGACGGCGAGGTCTTCCAGCGGCTTGATCAGGTAGTCGGCGGCGCCCAGGCGCAGGGCCTCGACGGCGTCGCTCATGACACCGGCACCGGACAGCACGATCACCGGGGTTTCCACCGCCATCTCGCTGACGCGACGGATCAGCTCGAGGCCGTCCATCTGCGGCATGCGCAGATCGCAGATCACCAGGTCGGGGAGTTGGTGCTCGAAGACTTTCAGGCCTTCCAGGCCGTTGGTGGCCTGTGTGACCTTGAATCCGCTGTCTTCCAGGTAGGCGGCGAGGCTTTCGCGGACGACGTCGTCGTCATCGATAATCAGCAGCGAGGCACTGGCTTTGTGCATGGGTCATCCAGGCAAACGGCGCCGGGGTTGTGGTTTGGCGCTCATTCTAGGGAACAGCGGCGCGGGTCGGTCGCGACAAGGCGCAGACACTACTCCCATCCGCTCAAGGGTTCAAGCAGGCGCCGCCCGCGCCACCAATGGCGCGGGCTGGAGGACAGGAAAGGTCTGCGCGCAAGGCCGATCAGAAGTCGTCTTCGACTTCGCCGTCCTTCACCTTGAACTCGCGGTTCTGCAAGTAGGCGTTGCGGATGAAGGTGTACTTGTCGCCGCTGATCAGCTTCTCGGACTTGAGCAGGTCGGCACGGGTATCGACCACGTCGACGCCGCGAACGCTGTTACGTACCGATACATTGTCGATGTACGGATACGGGCCGGTGTAGGCATCCGGGATCAGCGACGGCGCATCGCGCAGGGTGCTCGGGCCCAGCAGCGGCAGCATCACGTAGGGGCCACTGCCCACGCCGTAATGGCCGAGGGTCTGGCCGAAGTCCTCGTCGTTGCGGCGCAGTCCCATATGGGTAGCCACGTCGATGAAGCCGGCCAGGCCGAAGGTGGTGTTGAACAGCAGGCGGCTGGTATCGACGCCGGCGTCGCGGAATTTCAGCTGCAGCAGGTCGTTGACCAGGTTCTTCACGTCACCGATGTTGCCAAAGAAGTTGTGCACGCCATCCTGCACGACGTTCGGGGTGACGTACTGGTAACCCTGCGCCAGCGGCTTGAGCGCGTAGGTGTCCAGGGTGTCGTTGAAGGTGAAGATCGGGCGGTTGATGCTTTCCCACGGGTCGTCTTCGCTGGCGGCCTGGGCCAGGAACGGGATCATGGCCAGGCCGGCGGCGGCGAGCAGGCTGAAGCAGCGTTTCGTCCATTGGACGCCAAGTGGGCGCATCGGGAATTCTCCAGTGAATGTCTTTCGGGCCAGCCATGGCGGCCCCGCTATGCGGGCAGATTATATAGAGGCGAAACGGTTTTGCGGACCCGAACCGATCTCACAGGATTTCGATTCGTGGCCGCGCACTACCGTTTCTCTTGCTCCAGCCCAAAGCATAGTGCCAGTTCAGTCCGGATACCGTGCGTCGATGACAATTTCCAGAGCGTCGGAGCGCCAGAACTCCTGGTCCCACTCCACCAGCCGGCCTCCGTCGGCAAAGCTTGCGCGCTCCACATGCAGGCCCGGCGCGCCCGGCGTCAGTTGCAGCGGTGTCGCCTGCGCAGCCACCAGCGCCGTGGAATGCATGGCCAGCTCGGAGCGCGACAGGCTCAGCCCCAGCTCCTCGCGCAGTACGCGGGTGAGCGAGGTGTCCAGCCCGTGGTCGAGCAGGCCTGGGCACCAGCTGGCATCCAGGGTGAGTTCCTCCAGCATCACCGGCCGCTCGTCGACCCAGCGGCGACGCAGGATGTGAAATACCTCGGCCTCTTCATCCAGCCCCATGCGGCGCGCCAGTGCCGGCCCGGCAGCGCGGCGTTCGGCGGCCAGGACCTCGGTACGCGGTACACGCCCCTGGGCCTGGACGTAATCCATGAAACCGGTGCTGCGGGTCGGGTTGTAGCGGATGCGCGGCGGCGAGACGAACCAGCCGCGACGGTTCTCACGGTAGAGCACGCCCTCAGTTTCCAGCTGTTGCAGCGCCTCGCGCAGGGTCACTCGGGTGCAGCCAAAGCGCTCGGCCAGCTCACGCTCGGCGGGCAGGCGTTCAGTCAGGGCGGCACTGGCAATGTCCTGCGCAAGCTGGTCGCGGATACGCAGGTAGTGCGGGATGGGTTCGACCGGCATGGGGCATCATCCACGAAAAAGGCGCGGCGATTATAACGGCACCACGGCGGACTTCATCGGACCGTCACAATGGCCGGCTAATCTGGCCTAGACCAATCATCAGAAAAGCCCACCATGCCTGCGACTGCCGAGCTTCCGCACTTCACTACCCTGCTGTTCGGACTGTCGGGCGACCTGGTGGACTTCGGCGCAAGGACGCTGCCGGTAGCCCTGCAACGCACCTGCCCCGATTGTCCGCCGGAACGCCTGAGCAACGCCCTCACCCTGCCCCCGCAGGAGGCCCTGGAGCTGGCGCTGGGCCGATGCGCCGACAGCCAGGAGCGCCGCCACTTCCAGTCCGCCCTGGACGCCGCCGCCCAGGCCCACGCCGAAGCCACTCCCGGCGCCCTGGACGCCTTGCAGGCACTGCACCAGCGCGGCGTCCCCTGCGCCTGGCTCGACGAATTGCCCAGTGCCACCACGCTGCACCTGGCTGCCGTAGTGGACGAGCACCTCGCTACCGGGCTGGAAATCGCTGGCCGTCAATGGCCAGCGCCGGACTCCTGCTGGCAGGCGCTGATGCAGCTTGGTACGCCAGCGCTGGACGGCTGCGTGCTGGTCAGCGGCCAGCCGCGCCTGCTCCACGCCGGCCTCAACGCCGGCCTGTGGACCATCGGCCTGGCCGCCAGCAGCCCCCTGTGCGGCCACGCGCCGGGCGACTGGGACGCTCTGGGCAGTCTCGACCGCGACCGCCTGCGCGCCCAGGCCACACTCGGCCTGTACCGCCTCGGCGTGCACTCGGTCATCGATCATCTGGGCGAGCTGGATTCCTGCCTGCAGGACATCGCCGGCCGCCGCCTGAAAGGAGAAAAACCATGAAGCACGAGCGCCACCGCTTCCTTGACGAGCTGGCCGAGCGATTCGCCAGCCATGGCGCCGAGCCTTACGGCGAAGCCGTCAGCCAGGCCGAGCACGCGTTGCAGTGCGCCACCCTGGCCGAGCGCGCCGGCTGCTCCGACAGCCTGGTGATCGCCGCCCTGCTCCACGACATCGGCCACCTCTACGAGGACCCTGAGCTGATCGAGGAACAGGACCTGCGCCACGAAGAGTTCGGCGCCAGCCTGCTACGCGAGCTGTTGCCCGAATCCGTCTGGCAGCCGATCCGCCTGCATGTCGCCGCCAAGCGCTACCTCTGCGCGGTGGACCCTGCCTACCACGCCGGCCTGTCCTGGGCTTCGCGGCAGAGCCTGGCGCTGCAGGGCGGCCCTTTCGACGAGCGCGGCGCCAGCGCTTTCCTCAACGCGCCCTTCTCCCAGGACGCCCTGACCCTGCGCCGGCTGGATGACCTGGGCAAGGACCCGGCCATGCGCACGCCGGAGCTGGAGCACTTCTTCCCGCTGCTCGAACGCCTCCTGCGGGTTGATCGGCATCAGGCAAGGGTGCGCGCGGCGAGTTAAGCTCAAAGGCATGGCGATGGACCTTTTCCCTGCCGGGCGAGGTCCATCTTTGGGTACGTACCGCAGAAGGACACCACCATGCCGACACAACGCCTCCAGGAAGAACTCCAGGCCCTGCGCGACCAGCTGGAGCGTCAGCCGCCGCTGAACGCGGAAGAGCGCGAATCGCTGCAAGCGCTGATCAAGGACATCGAGTTGCAGCTGGCCAACGAAGAGGCGCTGGCCGACGAGACCCTGATGGATAACGTCAACCTGGCCGTCGAGCGCTTCGAGGCAAGCCATCCGACCTTGGCCGGCACGCTTCGCTCCATCGTGCAGAGCCTGGCGAACATGGGCATCTGAAGCTCCCAGACATGAAAAACCCGGCCATGGCCGGGTTTTTTGTATCCGCGAATGACAGGCGCGCCGAGAATTACTGACGCACCAGCCGGCGATTGTCCGGCTGCACGGCATCGCTGCTGCGGTACGGGTTGATGTCCAGCCCGCCACGGCGCACGTAGCGCGCATAAACGGTCAGGCGAGCCGGCTGCAGCAGGCGCTGCAGGTCGAGGTAGATGCGCTCGACGCATTGCTCGTGGAAATCCTGGTGCTGGCGGAAAGAAACCACGTAGGCCAGCAGACTCGCGGCATCCAGCGCCGGACCGGCGTACTCGACTACCAGGGTGCCCCAATCCGGCTGGCCAGTGACCGGGCAGTTGGATTTGAGCAGGTGGCTGTAGAGCACTTCGTCAACGCGACGGGTGTCATCGCAACGCAGCAGCTCCGGGCGCGGGTGGTCGTAGCTTTCTACCGCGACGTCCAGATCGTCGACACAGGTGCCCTGGATGACTGCCACGCCCTCGCCCGCCACTTCGTCCAGGCCGCGAACACGTACGCCTACCGGCGCGCCAGCGGCGGCGGACAGATCCCGCGCCATCACCGCGCGCACGGCTTCGGCATTGTCGAAGGCGGTCTGGTTCAGCGAGTTGAGGTAGAGCTTGAAGGACTTGGACTCGATGATGTTCGGCGACTGCGCCGGGATCGAGAACTCGCCGATGGCCACCACCGGCTTGCCCGACGCGGTCAGCCAGGACAGTTCGTAGCAGTTCCACAGGTCCACGCCCTGGTACGGCAGGGTATCCGCGGTCAGGCCCAGTTCCGCCCACTTGGTGGTGCGGGAGATCGGGAACAGCAGCTCCGGCGCGTAGGTGGAGACGTATTCGCTGGATTTGCCCAGGGGCGAGTGTTCGGCGGGATGCTGCATGGGGAGGTCCTGCTGGATCGGCGATGCGGGTGGTGACGCGAGGCGGCGAGTGTATACAAATCCGCCGCCCCTTTCAGCAGCCGGCGGACGAGCCGGATATCCCGACGTATCCAGCATGCGCCTTTGTAGGATGGGTGGAGCGCAGCGATACCCATGCTGCCTGCGCACCGAATCGATGGGTATCGCTGCGCTCCACACCATCCTACGCAGAGCCAGTCAGAACCACATCCGCACGCCCGCCACCCAGTAGCCCTCCTCGTCCTCCTCGCCCTCGGCGCGGGCGATATCACCACTGCGGCCGTAGGTCTTGTTCCAGACGTAGCCGAAGTAAGGCGCGAACTCCCGGCGCACTTCGTAGCGCAGGCGCAAGCCCACCTCAAGCTCGCTGCCGCCCGCGCCAACGCCGGTATCGCGGTCATCGGCCAAGGCCAGGTTGTACTCCAGCGCGGGCTCAAGAATCAGCCGCTGGGTCAGCAGCAGCTCGTACTCGCTCTCCAGGCGCAACGACGGGTCGCCGCGCTCGCTGAGGAACAGGTTGGCGTCCACCTCGAACCACTGCGGCGCCAGCCCCTGGAACCCCAGCACTGCGTAGCTGCGCGACGGCCCCGGCTGGTCGTCATGGCGCACGCCCACCTGCCAGTCCCAGAAATCCGCGAGCATGCGCTGGTAGAGCAGTTGAACCTCGTTATCGGTGGTCGGGCCGCCGGCGTCGCGCTCGCCCTCCAGCTTCAGGCGCAGCTTCTGGTAGTCGCTGCCGTACCAGCCCTGGGCTTCCCAGCCCAGGGCCTGATCGTTGCCGTGGAAGCGGCTTTCCAGGCGCTGGATCAGCAGTGATCCCATCGGCATGTCGTCCATCTCGGCGCTTTCAGCGGGCAAGGCCAGGCCCAGGGTCGCCGCGCAGGCCACCGTTGCTATGCGTTTCATGGCGATTCCTCAGAGGCTGGCGCTGGCGGGTGCCGGCTCGACGATGACCTTGCGCATCATGCCGGCGGCCATGTGGTAGATCAGGTGGCAGTGGAAGGCCCATTCGCCCAGCGCGTCGGCGGGCACGTCGACCTCCAGGGTGCTGCCCGGCGCCACGCTGACTACGTGCTTGAGCGGGTTGAAGCGGCCGTTGCCCTTGTCCAGTTGCATCCACATGCCGTGCAGGTGCATGGGGTGGGTCATCATGGTGTCGTTGACGAAGCGGATGCGCACCCGCTCGCCGTAGGTCAGGCGGATCGGCTCGGCTTCGGAGTACTTCTTGCCGTCGATGGACCAGAAGTAGCGCTCCATGTTGCCGGTCAGGCGGAACTCGATGCTGCGGTCCGGCGCGCGGTAGTCGGCATAGGGGCGCATGGCCTTGAGGTCCGCATAGACCAGCAGGCGGTTGCCCGGCTCGGCCGGTTGCGGCGTCAACCCGCTGCCCGGCGCGTAGTCGGACTTCGGCGCGGCCATGGCCGAGTGATCCATGCCTGCCATCTGCGCATGGTCCATGCCGGCCATGCCGGAGTGATCCATACCGGCCATGCCCGAATCCTTCGACGCGCCCATCGCCATGCCGCCGTGGTCCATGCCCTCGTGGCTCATGCCCATGTCGGCCATGGTCAGTAGCGGCCGCTCGCGCAATGCCGGCACCGCGGCCACCAGGCCCGCGCGCGGCGTCAGCGTCGCACGGGCATAGCCGCTGCGGTCCATGGCTTCGGCGAAGAAGGTGTAGGCGCGGTCCTCCTGCGGCTGGACAATCACGTCGTAGGTCTCGGCCACGGCGATGCGCAACTCGTCCACCGTCACCGGCTGCACGTCGTTGCCGTCGGCCTGCACCACGGTCATCTTCAGGCCGGGAATACGCAGGTCGAAGTAGCTCATACCCGAGCCGTTGATGATGCGCAGGCGCACCCGCTCGCCAGGCTTGAACAGGCCGGTCCAGTTCTGCGTGGAGTCCTGGCCGTTGACCAGGAAGCGGAAGCCGGCAATGTCGGCGATGTCCGTTGGCGTCATGCGCATGCCGCCCCAGTCCAGGCGATCGCGCAGGGTTGCCATAAGGCCATTGGCGCTGGAATCGGCGATGAAATCGCCGAGGGTGCGCTGATTGCGGTTGTAGTAATCGCTCTGCTTCTTCAGGTTGGCAAACACCGTTTCCGGCTTGGTGTCGTGCCAGTCCGCCAGCAGCAGGGTGTATTCACGGTCATAGCGGTACGGCTCGCGCGCCTTCGGCTCGATCACCAGCGGGCCGTACAAGCCCTCGATTTCCTGGAAGTCGCTGTGCGCGTGGTACCAGTAGGTGCCGGACTGTTTCACCGTGAAGCGATAGGTGAAGGTCTCGCCGGGCTTGATCCCCGGGAAGCTGATGCCCGGCACGCCGTCCTGGGTATAGGGCAGGATCAGCCCGTGCCAGTGCAGCGAGGTGTCACGGTCGAGGGTATTGGTGACGCGCAATTCGACGTCCTCGCCCTCCTTGAAGCGCAACTCCGGCGCGGGCGTCTGGCCGTTCACCGTCAGCGCCTTGCGCGCGCCATCGGACAGCTTCAACTCGCCCTCGCCAATCGTCAGGTCATACACGCCCGCCTGCGCCACCCACGGTGCCAGCAGCAGCGCCCCCAGGGCCCAATCCCTTGCGCGAATCATCTCGGCGCGCTCAAGGCTTGACGGTCAGTTTGCCGACCATGCCGGCCTGGTAGTGCCCCGGAATGTTGCAGGCAAACTCCAGGCTGGTGGCCTTGCTGAAGGTCCAGGTCAGCTCGGCGGTCTTGCCCGGCTCCACCAGCACGCTGTTGGGGTCGTCGTGCTTCATCATCTGGCCGTGGCCCATCTTCGAATGGTCCATCTGGCTCATGTCGTGCTGCATACCGGTGGGCGTGAGCATCCCGGCATCCATCATCTGCTGCATTTCCTTCTGGTGGCCGGCGTGCATGGCGGCGCTGCCCAGGTTGAACTCATGCAGCAGGCTGCCGCCGTTGTGGATGACGAAGCGCACGGTCTCGCCGGGCTTCACGTCGATGTTTTCCGGCTCGAAGAACATCTCGCCCAGCTTGATCTCCACGGTGCGGGTGGCCTGGGCGGCCTTGGCCGGCTTGCCGAAGTCATAAGCGTGCCCGGCATCGGCCAGGGCCGGCAGGCTGATAGCGCTGGCAAGACTGATGACAGCGGCTTGGAACAGATGGCGCGGGGACATGGCAAATCTCCTTCTTGGGATGCTGGCCATGGTCGCTGTCGGCCGCTGAGACTTACCTGTCGGGAAGATTACAACTCTGTCAGCTTGGCGCTGAACCACCCGGCGCGGGGTATAAAGAGGGCGAAAAAAAGCCCGCCGAAGGGCGGGCAAGGGGTAACACGATGCTGCGGATTCAACAGACCTGGCGCGCAGAGGCAGCCCGTTCCTGCATGCGCTGGAAGGTGATGTCCCCTCCTCCATCGGCCAGCGCCGGCATGGCGGGGAACAACAGCAGGGCAAACAGCGTGGAGATGATCAGGTGCATGGCGGACTCCTCGAAGACGCTGAAGAATGAACACGCCGCCACTCTGCAACGCCGACGCTGTCAGCCCGCTGACCGCCCCATTACCCTGACGACAGCTGCGCCCCGAGCGCCTGGATGGATACCCGGATGAAACTCCTCATCGTCGAAGACGAACCGCGCATCGGCCAGTACCTGCAGCAAGGCCTGAGCGAAGCCGGCTTCGCCGTCGACCTCAGCGCCGACGGCGACGAAGGCCTGCAACTGGCCCTGGCCGGCGAGCATGACCTGCTGATCCTCGATGTGATGCTGCCGGGCCGCGATGGCTGGCAGATCCTCCAGGCGCTGCGCCAGACCGGCAGTGCCGTGCCGGTGCTGTTCCTCACCGCCCGCGACGCCGTGGAGGACCGCGTGCGCGGCCTGGAACTGGGCGCCGATGACTACCTGGTGAAACCCTTCGCCTTCGTCGAACTGCTCGCCCGCGTCCGCACGCTGCTGCGCCGTGGCGGCCAGCAGATCCAGGAAACCACCCTGCAACTGGCCGACCTCGAACTGGACCTGTTGCGCCGCCGCGTGCAGCGCGCCGGCAAGCGCATCGACCTGACCGCCAAGGAGTTCGCCCTGCTGGAATTGCTGCTGCGCCGCAGCGGCGAGGTGCTGCCCAAGTCGCTGATTGCCTCCCAGGTGTGGGACATGAACTTCGACAGCGACACCAACGTCATCGAAGTCGCCATCCGCCGCCTGCGCGCCAAGGTCGACGATGATTTTCCGCAGCGCCTGATCCATACCGTGCGCGGCATGGGCTACGTCCTGGAAGAGCGCGAAGCATGAGTGCCCGCCTGTCCCTCGGCCTGCGCCTGAGCCTGCTGTTCGCCGCCTGCACCGCGGCTGTTTCGCTGCTGGCAGGCATCGTTTTCAGCCGCGCCAGCGAGGCGCACTTCATCGAGCTGGACCAGCAGTTGCTGAGCGGCAAGCTGGCGATCTTCCGCGACGTGCTGAATGGCGTGAGCAGCGCCGAACAACTCGCGCCGCATAGCGCCGAGCTGCGCCGCGAGCTGGAACGCCACCCCGACCTCGGCCTGCGCCTGCAGGGCCCGGACGGGCAGCGCTGGTTCTGGCAACTGCCCACCATGAACATGGCCAGCGACGAAGCCCCTGCCTACCGCGAACTGCAGGCGCCGCTGGATGCCGCGAACCCGAAGGGCGCGCAGCTCACGCTGATCCTCGACATCACCCATCACCAGCATTTCCTGCAACGCATGCAGCGGCTGATCTGGATGACCATGGGCTTCTCCGCCCTGGCCACTGCGCTGCTCGGCGCCTGGGCCGCGCGCGCCAGCCTGCGCCCACTGCGGCGCATGAGCGAAGTGGCGGCGCAGGTCAGCGCACACTCGCTGACCACCCGCCTCGACGCCGGGCAGATGCCGCAGGAACTGCGCGGCCTGGCCGCCGAGCTGAACGCCATGCTGGCGCGCCTGGAAGAGGCCTTCCAGCGCCTGTCGGCCTTCTCCGCCGATATCGCCCACGAGCTGCGCACGCCGCTCACCGGCCTGCTGACCCAGACCCAGGTGGTGCTGTCGCGCTCGCGCAGCCTGGAGGACTACCGCGAGGCGTTGCACGGCAACCTCGAGGAGCTGGAGCGGCTCACCGTGATGGTCAACGACATGCTGTTCCTGGCCAAGGCCGACCACGGCCTGCTCACTCCCAGAAGCCAGCCGCTGGCGCTGGCCGGCGAGGTGGACGAGCTGCTGGAGTTCTACGGGCCGCTGGCCGAGGAAAAATCCATTCGCCTGGAGCGCGATGGCGAGTTGCTCGTGCAGGGAGACCGCGCACTGCTGCGCCGGGTGCTGGCCAATCTGCTGGATAACGCCCTGCGCTTCACCCCCGACGCTGGCCTGATTCGCGTACGCCTGGAGCCGGGCCGCCTGAGCGTGGAAAACCCCGGCCGGGAGATTCCAGCCGAGCGCCTGCCGCGCCTGTTCGACCGTTTCTACCGCGCCGACCCGGCCCGCCGCGAAGGCCAGGGCGAACACGCCGGGCTCGGCCTGGCAATCTGCCGTTCCATCGTGCGCGCCCACGGCGGGGAGATTCGCTGCGAATCGGCCGATGGGTGGACACGGTTTGTTATCGAGTTTCCGGGCTAGGAGCCCCTCACCCTAACCCTCTCCCAGAGGGAGAGGGGACTGTACGGCATAGGCGGAAACCAAGGCATCAGCCGGCACGCGCGGCTCCCTCTCCCCCCGGGAGAGGGCTGGGGTGAGGGCAAACCAATGCAGCGAAGTTCCAGCCGGCCCAAAAAACAAAAAGGCCCCAATCGGGGCCTTCTCGCATCAACGCAATGCGTCACTCACTGGCGCATCCCGCGCCCGCTCACCAGCAGGCGCACGCAGAACACGTAGAGCAGCACAGTCGCTACCAGCATGAAGATCACCGCGGTACCGATGCGAATGTCGGACACGCCGAGGATGCCGTAACGGAAGGCGTTGACCATGTGCAGGATCGGGTTGGCCAGCGACACGGTCTGCCAGAACGGCGGCAGCAGCGTGATCGAGTAGAACACCCCGCCCAGGTAGGTCAGCGGTGTCAGCACGAAGGTCGGGATGATCGAGATGTCGTCGAAGTTGCGCGCGAACACCGCGTTGACGAAGCCGCCCATGGAGAAGATCGCCGCCGTCAGCACCACCACCAGCACGGTAATGCCGATGTGATGGATCTGCAGGTCGGTGAAGAACAGCGACAGGATGGTGACGATCACACCCACTGCCAGCCCGCGCAGCACGCCACCGCAGACGAAGCCGAGGAGGATGGTGTGCGGCGACACCGGCGACACCAGCAGTTCCTCGATGTTGCGCTGGAACTTGCTGCCGAAGAAGCTCGACACCACGTTGCCGTAGGAGTTGGTGATCACCGACATCATGATCAGCCCCGGCACGATGTACTGCATGTAGGTGAAGCCACCCATGTCGCCGATCTGCCGGCCGATCAGGTTACCGAAGATGACGAAGTACAGGACCATGGTGATCGCCGGCGGCAGCAGGGTCTGCGGCCAGATCCGCAGGAAGCGGCGGACTTCGCGGTAGACGATGGTGTT
The DNA here is from genome assembly GCF_029840045.1 of Pseudomonas sp. GD03903. Lineage (NCBI taxonomy): Bacteria > Pseudomonadati > Pseudomonadota > Gammaproteobacteria > Pseudomonadales > Pseudomonadaceae > Pseudomonas > Pseudomonas sp. GD03903. The sequence continues at coordinate 91,249 of NZ_JAOCBT010000011.1, forward strand.
GAGGGCAACCCAGTTGGCGCGCAATTCGTGGCTCATACCGCCACCTTCGACAGATTCTTCTCCACCAGCGACACGAACAGTTCCTCCAGGCGGTTGCTCTTGTTGCGCAGGCTCAGCACCTGCAAGCCCTGGGCATTGAGCTGGACGAACAGGCCGTTGATGCCCAGCGACTTGTCCACCTGAACCTCCAGGGTGTGGTCATCCACCAGGCGTACCGGGTAGCCGTCGAGCTTCGGCGGTTCGCTGAGCGTGCCCTGCAGGTCGAGGTAGAAGGTCTCCACGTGCAGCTTGCTCAGCAGCTTGCGCATGCTGGTGTTCTCGACGATGGTGCCGTGGTCGATGATCGCGATGTTGCGGCACAGCTGCTCGGCCTCCTCCAGGTAGTGGGTGGTGAGGATGATGCTGATGCCTTCGCCGTTGAGCTCGGTGAGGAAGTTCCACATCGAGCGGCGCAGTTCGATATCCACGCCGGCGGTGGGCTCGTCGAGGATCAGCAGGCGCGGCTCGTGGACCAGCGCGCGGGCGATCATCAGGCGGCGCTTCATGCCGCCGGACAGCTCGCGGGAAGCCGAATTGCGCTTGTCCCACAGGCCCAGCTGGGTCAGGTACTTCTCGGCGCGGCCCTTGGCCACGCTCATCGGGATACCGTAGTAACCGGCCTGGGTCACGACGATGTCGAACACCTTCTCGAACTGGTTGAAGTTGAACTCCTGGGGCACTACGCCCAGGCAGCGCTTCAGGCCGTAGGGATCCTTGTCCAGGTCATGGCCGAACACATTGACCGAGCCGCTGGTCTTGTTCACCAGGGTGGAGAGGATGCCGATGGTGGTGGATTTGCCGGCACCATTGGGGCCCAGCAGGGCGAAGAAATCGCCTTCGGCGACGTCCAGATCAATGCCCTTGAGGGCCTGGAAGCCGTTGCCGTAGGTCTTCGTCAGTTGACGGATGGACAGCGCGGAACTCATGGGTTTTCCCGTTGCAAGTCGGTGGAAAGACGCATGTCTTTGGAAAAGGCCTGCTTGATAAGGGTACGCCGCAAGGATTGCAACCTCCGGGGCACGCGCAGGCAATCAGGTCAGGTCGGTCATCACTGCCGCACGGTAGGCCGGACGCGCCTTCAGGCGTTCGTACCAGGCCGCGAGATGCGGCTGAGCCGGGCGCTCGATGGGCATTTCGAACCAAGCATAGATGAAGCTGCCGAGCGGAATGTCACCCACGCCGAATTGTTCACCGGTGAGGTACGCCTGCTTCGCCAGCGTGGCCTCGGGTACCGCCAGCAGGGCCACGCAGGTATCGATGGCGGCCTGGATGGCGGCGGCATCGCGTTGCTCCGGCGGGGTGCGCAGGGTACCCCAGAATACCGTGCGGAACGGCGCGGCGAAGGACGAGGTGGTCCAGTCCATCCACTTCTCCGCGCTGGCGCGGGCTTGCAGGTCCTGCGGATACAGGTCCGGGGCATAGCGTGCGGCGAGGTAGCGGACGATGCTGTTGGACTCCCAGAGGACGAAGCCGTCGTCCTCCAGCGTCGGTACCACACCGTTGGGGTTCAGCGCGCGGTAAGGGCCATCGTTGACCAGGCCGAAGGCACCGCCGGCGTCGATCTGCTCATAGGCAACCCCCGCCTCCTCCGCGCACCAGAGCGCCTTGCGCACATTGGAGGAGTTCTTCCGGCCCCAGATCTTGAGCATGCTGCGCCTCTCTTGTTGTCGTCATCGGGTGAAGGCACAGCCCGCAGGCGTGACTTCGGATGACGGCACCCTACCGGCAACGACGCCAGGAAAAAAGCCGCAAGCACTGATGGTGACTATCGATTGTTTTCATGTGGCCGATTGTTTTCGTGTGGATGACTGTTTTCAGGCGGGCGAGCGTGTTCTTGCCTGGCCGCTTCGCTGCGCATGTCACCTTCCAGCGGCGCGTCCTCGCCCTGGAACAGGTGCGGATAACACTGCTTGAGGTAGCCGAAGAAGAACTCCTCGGGCACATCGGGGAACTGGCCGTGGTCGCGCAGGTACTCCATGTGCCGCTCGCCGTCGCGATTGAACGGGTGGAAAACGCTGTCATTGCGTCCGTCGAACTCCAGCGGCAGCACGCCGAAGGCCTCGCACAGGCCGATATCGAAGGCCGGCGTGGCCTTGACCCAGCGACCTTCGAGGAACAGTTCGGTGTAGCCGTGCATGGCAAATACTTCGCTGCGCAGCAGTTGCAGCAGGCGCGGCGTGGCCAGGTGGTTCTTCACGTCGGCCAGACCGATGCGCGCGGGAATGCCGCAATGCCGGGCGCAGGCTGCCAGTAGCGTGGCCTTGGGCACGCAGTAGGACTGCCCGGCCTCCAGCGCATGGCTGGCCTTGAGGGTCTGTGGGTCACGGCTGAACACGTAGGGGTTGTAGCGAACCTTGTCGCGCACCGCGTAGTACAAGGCCACCGCCTGCTCCAGCGGCGTGCCGCCGTCACCGCGGTGATTTAGAGCGAACTCGATTACCCCGGGGTGGTCACTATCAACGAAGCGGCTGGGCTTGAGGTAGGGCTGCATGGCGTTCTCTCCGGGCTCGTGGTCCCTGGCGGGTCGTCCTTGATGGCGCCACCAGTCTAACCAGCCGGATCGGCTACCCGACAAGGCGATCCGGCCAAGCTGTCCGGCCATGCGGCCATCGGCCCACGTTCGGCCAGCTAAGCTTCCGGTGCATTCTGACGGGAGCCCGTCAGGTGCTTGCGCACTGTTCGTCACCAGGCCCGCCGCGACCGCTGTCGCCCCTGCGGGCTGTCATGGAGGAATCCGCATGCTGTTGCTCTGGTTACTCGTCCTGATTCTCGGCGTCGCCTGGCTTGCGCACCGCCGCACCGCGCCGCTCAAGGCACTCGGCATCGTCGCCGTGTACCTCGTGCTGATGAGCCTGTTCAGCCACGCCCACGGCTGGATGGTGCTGTTCTGGCTGATCTGGGCCGTGGTCGCGGTGACGATTCTCGCCACCGACCTGCGTCGCAGCCTGTTCACCTCGCGGCTGTTCGCCTGGTTCAAGAAGACCCTGCCGCCGATGTCCGAGACCGAACGCGAGGCCATCGAGGCCGGCACCGTCTGGTGGGATGGCCAGCTGTTCAGCGGCCGCCCGGACTGGCAGACGCTGCTCGCCTACCCCCGCGCACAGCTGACCGAGGAGGAGCAGGCCTTCGTCGACGGCCCCACCGAACAGCTCTGCGCGATGATCAACGACTACCAGGTCGGCAAGGACATGGACCTGCCGCCGGAGGCCTGGGCCTTCATCAAGGACCAGGGCTTCTTCGGCCTGATCATTCCCAGGGAATACGGCGGCAAGGGCTTCTCCGCCTTCGCCCACTCCCAGGTGGTGATGAAACTCGCCACCCGCAGCGGCGACCTCGCCTCCACCGTGATGGTGCCCAACTCCCTCGGCCCGGCCGAACTGCTGCTGCACTACGGCACCGACGCCCAGCGCCAGCGCTACCTGCCGCGCCTGGCCACTGGCGCAGAAATCCCCTGCTTCGCCCTCACCAGCCCGCAGGCCGGCTCCGATGCCGGCGGCATGACCGACGTTGGCGTGGTCTGCAAGGGCCAGTGGCAGGGCGAGGAAGTCCTCGGCCTGCGCCTGACCTGGGAAAAGCGCTATATCACCCTCGGCCCGGTCGCCACCCTCCTCGGCCTGGCCTTCAAGTGCCATGACCCGGACCACCTGCTGGGCGAGGAAGAAGACCTTGGCATCACCCTGGCGCTGATCCCCACCGACACCGACGGCGTGCAGATCGGCCGCCGCCACGTGCCGCTGGGCGCGGCCTTCATGAACGGCCCCAACTCCGGCAAGGACGTCTTCGTGCCGCTGGACTACATCATCGGCGGCCAGGAAATGATCGGCAAAGGCTGGATGATGCTGATGAACTGCCTGTCGGTGGGCCGCTCGATTTCCCTGCCGGCGGTCGGCACCAGCGCCGCCAAGGCCGGCAGCTACGTCAGCGGTCGCTACGCGCAGGTGCGCGAGCAGTTCAACGTGCCGCTGTCGGCCTTCGAAGGCATCCAGGAGGCCCTGGCGCGCATCGGCGGCAACGCCTGGCTGATGGACAGCGCGCGCATCCTCACCGCCAATGCCGTGGACCTGGGCGAGAAGCCCTCGGTGCTCTCGGCCATCCTCAAGTACCACCTGACCGAACGCGGCCGCGAGTGCATCGCCCACGCCATGGACATCCACGGCGGCAAGGGCATCATCCTCGGCCCGAACAACTATCTGGGACGCTCCTGGCAAGCCGCGCCGATCTTCATCACGGTGGAGGGCGCCAATATCCTTTCGCGCAACCTGATGATCTTCGGCCAGGGCGCCATCCGCTGCCATCCGTACGTCCTGAAGGAAATGGAACTGGCCCGCCGCGAGGATCAGGACCAGGCCGAGCGCGAGTTCGACGAACTGCTGCTCGACCATATCGGCTTCGCCGTCAGCAACGCCGCCAGCAGTCTGTTGCTGGGCCTGGGCTTCGGCAGCTTCGACCAGGTGCCGGGCGACCGCGTCAGCCGCCCGTACTACCGCGCCCTGAACCGTCTCGCCGCGTCCTTCGCCCTGCTCGCCGACTTCAGCATGATGATGCTCGGCGGTGAACTGAAGCGCCGCGAGCGCCTGTCGGCGCGCCTGGGCGATGCGCTGAGCCACCTGTACCTCGGCTCTGCCGCGCTCAAGCGCTACCACGACCTGGACAACCCGGATTACCTGCACCCGCTGCTGCACTGGGCCATGGAGGAGAACCTCGAGAAGGCCGAAGCCGCGCTGGCCGACCTGATCGACAACTTCCCCAACCGTGCCTTCGCCTGCCTGCTGCGCGTGCTGGTGCTGCCGCTGGGCCGCCGCCATCGCGGCCCGAGCGATGCACTGGACGCCGAGATCGCCGACATTCTTGGCCGCCCGCTGAGCGACCCGGCGTTGCAGGCAATCCTGGCCGGCGCCCACCTGCCCACTGGCGCCGATGACCCAGTGGCCAAGCTGACCTCCGCCTATGACCAGCTCAGCGCCGCCGCCCCCTTGCAGAAGAAACTGCACAAGGCGCTCAAGGAGCACGGCGTCGATCCCAAGCCGGGGCAGTCGCCGATCGATGCGGCCGTCGAGGCAGGCGTGCTGGAGGCCGCTGAAGCGCAAACCCTGCATGCCGCCGAGCGCGCACGCCGCGCGGTGATCGACGTGGATGATTTCTCCAAGGAAGAGCTGGCCGGAAAGGCATCGGCCAGCGAGAAATCGGACAAGGAGAAACCAGCCGGCAAGCCGACCGCCACGGCGGAGTGATCCGCGGGCTTCACCCATGAGGGCGCCTTCGGGCGCCCTTTGCTTGTCCGACGCAGAGCAATGCCGGAAACGCCGATCGGGTGCACACTGGAAGCATACCCGTCATGGAGAAACCTCCCATGCGCCGCTTGATCCTTCCACTGCTGGCCATCTTCTTCGTCGCAGCCGCCCAGGCCGACCCGTGGCTCTACCCCAGCCGGCCACGCCCGGCGGCCTCGCCCAGTCCGGTGATCGACCCCATCCAGCAACAACAGGACAGCCTGCGACGCCAGCAGCAGCTGCGGCAGAACCAGCTGGACAGCCAGCGCCTGAACTACGAGGACCAGCGCCTGCAGATGCAGCAGCAGGACCTGCAGCGCCAGCAGGACAACCAGCGGCGCTGGAACGAACAACGCCGGCAGAGCGACCAGATGATCCAGCGGCAGAAAAACGAGCTGCAGCAGGACCAGCTGCAACAGCAGCAACGCCTCCTCGATCAGCAGCGTCAGCAGATCGATAACCAGCGCCGGCAGATCCAGATGCGTCCGCTCCGCTGATCGCCCGGCTGCAGCAGCGGCGAAACCCGATATAATCCCCGGCCGTTTGTACACAGCTCCAGAGGAATCCCATGGCCAGCGCCTATCTCGACCACCACATCGCCCTGCTCAACCACCTGCGCATGATCCTTGGCGCCCTGGGCGAAGCCGAGCAGGTTCCCGAGGACAACCACGGCCTGTTCCTCGAGCGCTTCGACGAGCTGCTGGTGGAACTGCCGCGCGATCCGGAAGGCGCCCAGTACCTGGGCCAGGATCTGATCAGCCAGGTCTTCCACCGCTATCCGCAGATCGCCCACCTGGTGCCACGCGACCTGCTGTGGTTCTTCGGTGGCGACTGCCTGCACTTCATGCCCGACGAAGAGCTGCAGATGTATCAGCAACTCGACGAGCGCCGCTTCGAAGCAGAAGAAAACGGCGAGCCCTTCGACTGGAACCGCGAGAAGCAGGTGCTCGCCCTGCCGGACGACGCGTCCAAGCACTGATGCCCCTCCGGCGCGGTGCCTGGCACCGCGCCACGGACGTTCTGTCCAGCGCCCCGTCCCATCCGGTTGACAAACTGACAAGGACACCCCCGACGCCCGCCCGTAGCCTTTTGTTACTTTTTCAACACAAAAGGCAGGGAACGTCATGCTCAGCTTCAAGATCTCGCAAGGGGCCCACGAAAAGGTCCGCCGCGTCTCCAGCATCATCTGCACCCTCTTCGCCATCGGGTTCGTCCTGGTGATGTGCTTCACCGCGATCGGTGATCACCTTCGCGCCAAGCGCATCCTGGCCGACCACTCGGTGGTCAGCGCACCGCTGGTACTCGACGAAGTCACCGAAGAGCGCGGCCGCCGCGGACGCACCAAGGAGATGTACCACTTCACCTATCAGTTCCAGGTGAAGGGCCAGCCCTACATCGGCCGTTTCGACGTCGCCGGCAGCAATGCCGACAACTACCCCGAAGGTACCGTGCTGCAGATCGCCTACTCCAACGCCAACCCGGCGCACTTCGACCGCCTCGAAAGACTGCAGGGTCTGTCCGAAACCGGCGGCCTGTTCACCCGCCTGGGCGTTGGCGTGCTGGGTGCGGCGTTGATCGGCTTCGTCATCCACCTGCTGGCGACCCGGCGGCTGTTCGTGCCCCGTGAAGAGCCGGCAGCGGCCTGAGCCGAACGGACAAAAAAGCCCGCGATTCGCGGGCTTTTTCATGGGGCTGTCGAGTCAACTTTCGCCGGTTTCGACCTCTTCCCGAGCCGGGAACAACAAACTGGCCAATATGCCCAGCGCCAGCACCACCAGCACCACGATCAGGCTGGTATTGGCATCGATGCTGTATCCATGGTGGAACAACTGGTCCGTGGCATTCAGCCCCAGTTTGGCGGCGATGAAGAACAGCAACACCACGACCGCCTTTTCCAGGTGCACCAGGTAGCGCTTGAGCGCTTCGAGAACGAAATACAGCGTACGCAGGCCAAGGATGGCGAACAGCATGGCGGAGTAGACGATCAGCGGCTCGCGGCTGACGGCAATCACCGCCGGCACCGAATCGAAGGCGAACAGCACGTCCGAGACCTCGACTACCACCAGGCAGAGGAACAACGGCGTAGCGAAGATGGCGCCCTTGGCGGCCAGGCCGATGCCCCTGTTCTCCGGCTTGCGCGCCTCTGCTTCCACCTGTTGGCGCGCTACGAAGAAGCGCCCACCGAGCAGCTTCGGCCAGACCGGAAACAGCTTGCTGGCGAAGCGGTAGGCCAGGTGCCGGGAATAGTCTTCCTCTTCGTCATCATCGCCACCGCCCTTGAGCATCATCACGCCGGTCCAGGCGACGATCAGGCCGAAGAGGATTTCCACCCACGGCCCGAAAGCCAGCAGGCCGGTGCCGATGGCCACGAAGATGGCGCGGAACACGACGGCGCCGATGATGCCCCAGTAGAGCACCCGGTGGCGCAGGCCATCCGGCATCTTGAACCAGGCGAAGATGGCAATGAAGACGAACAGGTTGTCGACGCTCAGAACCTTCTCCAGCGCATAGCCGGTCAGGAACAGGCTGGCCACCTGGGCGCCGTGCTGGATGTAGAGGAAGCCGGCGAAGCCCAGGGAAATCGCGACCCAGAAGATCGACCAGGCCACTGCACCGGTCAGGGAAATGGGCTTGTTGTCCCGATGAGTCACCATGTCCAGCAACAGGGCGGCCAGGGCCAGCCCGACGAAAACCGCCATTGTCAGCGGGGGAAAGCCTATGTGTGTCTGTTCCACGATTGCAGTACTCGAAAAGGAATGTCGATCAGGTCAGGCGGACGGACGGCTCGGGCCGGAGGTGCGTCGCCAATGGGGATGGAAGACCCGCCAATGCGGGTCCTGTGCGGCGCGCAGCAGGGCATGGTCGCCCTGGGTATCGCCCCAGGCGCGCAGCCGGTAGGCGCTCAAGGGGCCGTACTTGGCCTGCAGGCGCAGCACCTTGTTCTCGGCCCGGCAGTTGCCGCCGAGGATGCGGCCGGTCAGCCGGCCATCAACGACTTCCAGCTCGGTGCCGATCAACCCCACGCCCAGGCGCTCGGCAAAGGGAAGCAGCACCAGCGCCGGCGAAGCCGAGCACAGGGTCACTGCGGCGCCTGAATCCAACTCTGCGGCGACACCGCGCAAACCGCTGGGGCGCAACAGATAGCCCCAGATGAACTGGCAATAGGCCTGCGCGCGGGCCGACAGCCATTTCGCCTCGATGCCCCGCAGAAAAACCCGGATCAGACAGGCCTTGAGCTCATCGCGGCTGATTCGCCGACAAAGGAAAGCCAGGCCCGGCAGGACCATGGCCGGCAGGCGACGGAGGAATCCGAGCGTGCCGAAGGCGAACCACAGGAACGACAGGAAGCTGTCGTGCCGCGTCAGGGTCCCGTCGAAATCGAACACCGACAGGACGTTCACGTTGCCGGCACCCGGCAGATGCTCACGGCGATCCAGCCACTCCACCATCCGCGCCACCACCTCACCGGAACGACCAGCAATCCCCGGCCACCTCACCGACAGGCGGGGCGAACGGGCCCTGCTCCATCGCGGCGCGATCGAGCGCAGGCATTCTCGGGTGCCAGCCTGGCCCGACAAACGGGAATCCCCTCAGGGCTGCGTCAGAATCTTCTCCAATGCAGGCGCGCGAATGGGCCCGCAGGCGCCCGCTCGGCGGAAATCAGCGGCGACGGGGAAATCAATGGTGGGAGCGTGCTGGGCTTGCTGCGCGGCATCCGGCCCGGATGAGGCCCGGTGAATGGCACTTTTCGCCGCACAAACGAAAACGCCGCCCTGATGGGCGGCGTTTCGATTCTGGAGCGGGAAACGAGACTCGAACTCGCGACCCCGACCTTGGCAAGGTCGTGCTCTACCAACTGAGCTATTCCCGCATCAACTTGCTGTAACCCTCAGCTTTCGCCGCAGGTTAACGAAAACGCCGCCCTGATGGGCGGCGTTTCGATTTTGGAGCGGGAAACGAGACTCGAACTCGCGACCCCGACCTTGGCAAGGTCGTGCTCTACCAACTGAGCTATTCCCGCAGCAACTTGTTGCAACCTTCAGCTTTCGCCGAAGGGTAACGCCATTTCATCTTTCGGTCACTGCCAGAGGCAATGATCGAGAATCTGGAGCGGGAAACGAGACTCGAACTCGCGACCCCGACCTTGGCAAGGTCGTGCTCTACCAACTGAGCTATTCCCGCAATGGCGTCCCCTAGGGGACTCGAACCCCTGTTACCGCCGTGAAAGGGCGGTGTCCTAGGCCACTAGACGAAGGGGACGCGGCCCGGAACTTAACATCTTTCCGACTTCGTCGTTCCGGCTTATTCAGCGTTTCGCGTCGAAGTGGCGCGCATTCTAGGGAGGCTTTGAAGGGTCGTCAACCCTTCAGAGAAATTATTTTTAAATCAAAGACTTCTGGGCAAAAACCGAGCTGCCGCTATCAGCAGTATCACTAAGACATTACACTCGCGGAAAACATCCGGAGCACTCCACGGTGTCGCCAATCGTCATTACGGTCCTGGTTCTCGTCGGTATCGCCCTGCTGGTCGCCATCGGCTACATCAACTATCTGGTGGAAAACCGCAAGCTGGAGCAGGCGCGCCTGAAGGCCGATCTGTCAGACCGCTGCCGGCGCTGCGGCGATGTTTCCGAGTCCCTACCCGGCCAGTTCATGTCGCCGGCACTCAAGCTGCTGCTCAGCAACTTCGAGCTGAACCTCAGCGAACGCCTGCTGGCCGTCGACAAACACAACGCCGCACTCAAGCAGCGTCTGGAAGAGTTGCGCGGCCTGGTGGCCAAGGGCGAGTCCATTCCGGTCAGGAATGCACCGCAGCCGATCCTCACCGAAGCCAAGGCCAAGGACGTGCGCTTCCTCTTCGAAGCGCTGCACGCCCAGCTCACCCGCTGCGCCCAGGACAACATGCTGCCGCGGGTGGAAGCGCAGAAGTGGGTCAAGGAAATCCGCCACCTGCTCACCCTCCTCCATATAGAGTTCTTCGGCAATCTCGGCCAGCAGGCGCTCCAGCAGGGCCAGCCGCGGCAGGCACGCCTGGCTTTCGAGCGCGGCGCACAGTACCTGCAGAAACAACCGGAAATCGGCCGCTACCAGGCGCAGCTCAAGCAGATGGAAACCCAGCTGGCCCACGCCAACGCCCTGGTACTGGAAACCTCCCAGCCCGCCGTGGATGAGCAGAGCGAACTGGGCGACGGCCTCAAGGCGCTGGATGAAGACGATATCTGGAAGAAGAAGAACCTTTACGACTGATCCATCGTCGAATCATCACCCCGGCCACCTTCGCCCCAGGAGCCTTGCATGAGCCTCGTCGTCTTCGGCGCCCCGCTGTCCCCCTTCGTTCGCAAAGTCCGCCTGTTCGCGGCCGAGAAAGGCTTCGACTACCAACTGGAGAACGTCAACCCGTTCAACCAGCCGGACTGGTACCGCGAACTCAACCCGCTGCGCCGCGTGCCGGCAATCCGTGACGGCGACTTCACCCTCGCCGACTCCAGCGTCATCTGCCACTACCTGGAAGACCGCGACCCGCAGCGTGCCCCGCTGTGTGGCAAAGGCGCCCAGGCCCGCGCGCGGATCAACTGGCTGGAAAAGTACGCCGACTACGAGTTGGCGCCGCTGACCACCTTCACCGTGTTCCGCAATCGCCTGCTCAAGCCGCTGATGGGCAAGGTCTGCGACGAAATGGCAGTGAAAGGCGCCATGCAGGAGAAGCTCCCCGAACACTTCGACTACCTGGAGAAATGCCTGGGTGAGCAGCAATGGTTCGTCGACGACCACTTCAGCCTCGCCGACATCGCCATCGCCTGCCAACTGGTGAACCTGCGCCACGGCGAGGAACAGCTGGACGCGCAGCGCTGGCCCAGGCTGGCCGCGCACTTCGAGCGCACGCTGGCCCGCCCTGCCCTCGCCGAGATCGTCCAGGGCGAGCTGCAGATCATCGCCAAGATCATGGCCAAGCGCTGATCTTCCCGCAGGAACGAAAAAGCCCCGCCTAGGCGGGGCTTTTTCATAGGCGCGGATCAGCAGTCGGAGAGGCGCAGGAAAATCTCCACCAGGCGTTCGATGCCGGCCTGATCTTCTTCACTGAAGCGACCGACCTTCGGGCTATCCAGGTCCAGCACGCCGATCAGGCGGCCGTCCTTCACCAGCGGTACGACCAGTTCGCTGTTGGAGGCGCTGTCACAGGCGATATGCCCGGGGAAGGCGTGCACATCTTCGACACGCTGGGTTTCCCGAGTACGCGCCGCAGCGCCGCACACGCCCTTGCTGAAGGGAATGCGCACGCAGGCGACCTTGCCCTGGAACGGGCCGAGCACCAGCTCCTCGTTGCGATTCAGATAGAAGCCGGCCCAGTTCAGATCCGCCAGCTCGTTGAACAGGAACGCGGAAAACTGCGCAGCGTTGGCAATGAAATCGCGCTCGTCGGCGAACAGCGACTCTGCCTGGGCGGCCAGCAGCGCGTAGCCGCCAAGGCCGGCGCCGGCCTGTTGCAGATCGATCATGGGGTCTCTCCTTCCAGCAATTGTCTGCCCACCCAGTAGCGGGCGAATTGATAGGCACAGCGGCCATTACGGTTGCCGCGCCCGAGCGCCCAGCGGATGGCTTCCTTCTCCAGGGCCTCGTCCCAGGTCCAGGCGGCAAGCGCGGACTTCTGCGCGAGCACCTCGACCCAGTGGCGCACCACGCTGAGGAAGTGCTCCTGGGTGAAGGGATAGAAGGACAACCACAGGCCGAAACGGTCGGACAGGGCGATCTTGTCCTCGACGGCTTCATTGGGGTGCAACTCGCCGTCGACCATCTTCCAGTTCTCGTTGTCGCTCTGTTTTTCCGAGACCAGGTGACGACGATTGGAGGTGGCATAAAGCAGCACGTTGTCCGGGGCTTGTTCCAGCGAACCATCGAGCACGCTCTTGAGGACGCGGAAATCGCCCTCGCCGGCGTCGAACGACAGGTCGTCACAGAACAGTACGAAGCGCTGCGGCAGCCCCTGGATCTGCTCGACCACACGCGGCAGGTCGGCCAGGTGGTCGCGCTCGATCTCGATCAGGCGCAACCCTTCGCCGGCCAGCTCCGCCAGCAGGGCACGCACCAGCGAAGATTTACCGGTGCCACGGGCACCCCACAGCAACGCATGGTTGGCCGGCTGACCAGCCACGAACTGGCGGGTATTGCGCGTCAGCTGTTCGCGCTGCTTGTCGACCCCCAACAGGTCATCCAGGCGCAGGTCGAGGCTGACCTTCAGCGGTTGCAGGTAGCCGCTGCGGCCGTCGCGATGCCAGCGCGCCGCCAGGCTGTGCTGCCAGTCCAGCGTTTCACGGACGGCGGGCAGCAAAGGCTCCAGGCGCGCCATCAGCGCTTCGGCGCGGGCGAGAAAGTCGTTCAGACGGGAATCCACGCGGGTCTCCATATTCTTCGGCGCGGCTCTTCGGCTCAAGAACCGGCAATTTCTTCGTCTTCGGCCTATCCCGACAGACGGTTCTGATGGGCTATGCTACGCCGCAGGAAAGCTTCTGCGAGGCGACGCTCCGCAACCATGGATATTGCGCTCACACATCGCCTCTCGTTCAAGCAGGCCAGCCTGACGGTGCTGGTGGCGTTCATCCTGGGCACCTTGCTGAGCCTCATCCAGGTAGGCGTCGATTATGCCAGCCAGGACGCCTCCATCAACCGCGAAGTGCGCGCCCTGCTGGACGTCAGCCACAACCCCGCCGCACGCATCGCCTACAACATCGACGCCGAACTGGCCCAGGAACTGGTGGTGGGCCTGCTGCGCTCACCCGCGGTGATCCGCGCCGAGATCATCGACAACGCCAACGTTCCCCTGGCCAGCGCCGACCGGCCGCCGGCGGAAAGCCACCTGCGGGGCCTGAGCGACTTCCTCTTCGGCCAGCAACGCACCTATGAGGAGCCACTGTTCGTCGAGCATGCCCCTGCCGAGTCCCTCGGCGTGCTGCGCCTGGAAATCGACACCTTCGTCTTCGGCAACGACTTCCTGCGCCGCGCCGGAATGACCTTCATCTCGGGCTTCGTGCGCAGCCTGATGCTCTCGCTGATCCTGCTGGTGCTCTTCTACGCACTGCTGACCAAGCCGCTGGTGAGCCTGATCGACGCCCTCTCCCGCCACGACCCGCGCTCCCCCTCGCGGCTGCGCCTGCCCTGCCCGCGCGGCCATGAGCGCGACGAGATCGGCGTGCTGGTGGAAGTCACCAATCGCCAGCTCAACCGCATTTCGGTGGAAATGGAGCAGCGCCGCGAGGCTGAGGACCGCCTGACCCAGTACCTGGAAGAACTGGAAAGTATCGTCGCTGCGCGCACCGCCGAGCTGAAGGCGGCCAACGCACGCCTGACCCTGTCCAACCAGGAGCTTGAGCAGGCAAGGCAGACCGCCCTGGCCATGGCCCAGGCTCGCGGCAGCTTCCTGGCCAACATGAGCCACGAGATCCGCACCCCGCTCAACGGCCTGCTCGGCATGCTCGGGCTGGCCCTGGACGGCCCGCTGACCGCCGAGCAGCACCAGCAACTGTCCATTGCCCACGACTCGGGCAAGGTGCTGGTGGAGCTGCTCAATGACGTGCTCGACCTGTCCAAGTTCGAGGCCGGCCAGCTGGAACTGGAGCAGATACCCTTCGACCTCGGCACCCTGGTGGAAGACACCGCCAGCCTGCTGTCACAGAACGCCGGGCCAGCCGTGGAACTCACCTGCCTGATCAGCCCGCAGCTACCGGCGCAGCTCTCCGGCGACCCGACGCGGGTGCGCCAGGTGGTCAGCAACCTGCTGTCCAACGCCCTCAAGTTCACCCGCTTCGGCCGCGTGGATGTTCGCGTCGAGCCACTGCACCACGGTGTGCGCATCAGCGTGCGCGACACCGGTATCGGCGTGGCTCCCGACGCACTGCAGAAGATCTTCCAGCCTTTCACCCAGGCCGACGCCGGCATCGCCCGCCAGTACGGCGGCACCGGGCTGGGCCTGGCGCTGACGCGCAAGCTTTGCGAAGCGATGCGGGGCGAACTGAGCGTGACGTCCGAGCCGGGCCGCGGCAGTGAATTCACCGTCACCCTGCCCTTGCCTGCGCTGGAGCCAGCGCCGCCAGCGGCCAGGCTGCACGGCAAGCTGATCGTCCAGTGTCCCGCCAGCAGCGGCCTCGCGGCCCTGCTGCAGAACTGGCTGCCGGAATGGGGAGTGGACTTCCAGCGCCTGGACATCGACGACAGCCTGGCCGGCGTGGAGCTCGATGCGCTGCTCTCGGACTGCCCGGATTGCCTGATCGTCCTGCGCCAAAACGTCACCAAACCGGTGCTGCTGGTCACGGCCTACGGCAACTTCCTCGAACCCGAACTGGCCCAGCGCCTCGCCCCCCTGCGCCAGCTGGCGCGCCCGCTGTCACGGGCGGTGCTCTACCAGGCCCTGAAACAGGCCTTCGAGCACCAGCCGCTGCCCTCATCGAAAACCCCGGGGGAAACGACGCCGGAGCAATTCTCCGCCCGCGTCCTGCTGGTGGAGGACAACCCCGTCAATCAGTTGGTCGCACGGGGCCTGCTGCAGAAGCTGGGTTGCCAGGTGGGCATCGCCAACAATGGCGAGGAGGCGTTGCAGCAGCTCGCCAGCGCCGAATTCGACCTGGTGCTGATGGACTGCAACATGCCGGTGATGGACGGCTACCAGGCCACCCGCGAGATCCGCGAGAGCGGCCGCTGGCCGGGCCTGCCGGTGATCGCCCTGACCGCCAATGCCCTGCCGGACGAGCGCGAACGCTGTCGCGCCGCCGGCATGGACGATTACCTGGCCAAGCCCTTCCACCGCGACGAGCTGGCGGCCATCCTCGAGCGCTGGGCCGGGCCCCAGCCGCGCGGCTGATTCAGGCGTCCAGCTTCGACAGCTGCAACAGCAGGCTGTCGAGTTGCTCGCGCAGGCCGTCAGTCACGCTCAGATCGATACCGCTGCGGCAGAGCAGCTCTTCACGCAAAGGCAGCACCTTCTCGCGCAGCGCCGCCCCCTGCGCGGTCAGCCCCAGGTGCACTTCACGCTCGTCATGCCGCGCACGGCGGCGCTGCACCAGGCCCAGTTGTTCCAGGCGCTTGAGCAGCGGTGTAAGGGTGCCGGAATCGAGCATCAGACGCTCGCCGAGCGCCTTCACCGAAGGCTGCTCCGGCGGCTCGGCCTGCCACTCCCAGAGCACCAGCATGGCCAGGTACTGCGGGTAGGTCAGGCCGAGCGCCTCGAGCATCGGCCGATAACCACGGATCACCGCGCGAGACACGGCGTACAGGCGGAAGCACAGCTGGTTGTCCAGTTGCAGCTCGGACGGCAGGGATACAGCGTCTTTCATCACAGCAGCGCTTCGATCTCGGCGGACAGTTGCTCGGGCTTGGTGGTCGGGGCGAAACGCTTGACCAGTTGGCCGTCCCGGCCGATCAGGAACTTGGTGAAATTCCACTTGATGCCCTGGCTGCCCAGCAGTCCCGGCGCACGCTTCTTCAGTTGCACATACAGCGGATGGGCGTCCGCGCCGTTGACGTCGATCTTCTTGAACAGCGGGAAGCTCACGCCGAAGTTCAGTTCGCAGAACTGGCTGATTTCGCCCTCGCCGCCCGGCTCCTGCTTGCCGAACTGGTTGCAGGGGAAGCCGAGCACCACCAGGCCCTTGTCCTTGTACTCGCGCCAGAGCTTTTCCAGCCCCTTGTATTGCGGGGTGAAGCCGCACTGGCTGGCGGTGTTCACTACCAACAGGGCCTTGCCACCGAAATCGGCCAGGGTCTTCTGTTCACCCTTGATGGTGGTCACGGGAATATTCAGCAGTGCGTCGCTCATGGAACATGGCTCCGGGGGAAGTGGGAGATTAAAGAATAGTGATCAATTAAATTGCGTGCAATTCAATTGATCACGAATCACCGCTTGAATGCCCCACCATCAGGATTCCCCTGTAGGAGCGAGCTTGCTCGCGAACCTGCCCAGCCCGGTTGCCGCCGGAGAACTCGTTCGCGAGCAAGCTCGCTCCTACAAAAAGCAAAAAATACAAAAAACAAAAAGGCCCGCTCGGTGGCGGGCCTTGAGGTCACTCTTTGGGCACCAGCTTCAACGACGCCGAATTGATGCAGTAACGCAGCCCGGTCGGCCGCGGGCCGTCGGGGAAGACGTGGCCCAGGTGCGCGTCGCACTTGCCGCAGCGCACTTCGATGCGGTGCATGCCGTGGCTGAAGTCTTCCAGTTCCTTGACCACCTCAGCGTTCACCGGCTGGAAGTAGCTCGGCCAGCCACTGCCGGAGTCGTACTTGGCGTCGGAGTCGAACAGCGCCGTGCCGCAGCACACGCAGTGGTAGATGCCAGGGGTCTTGGTGTCGTGATACTCGCCGGTGAAGGCACGCTCGGTGCCGCCCAGCCGGCAAACATGGAACTGCTCGTCGGTGAGCTCGTCACGCCAGGAGTCCAGGGGCTTTTCCAGCTTTTCCATCGATCTGCCTCCATTAATGGAAAAAATGCCCGATGCCTCCTTTTCCGGGAATCGGGCCGCACGTATGATGCGCGTGGTTAACGTCAGGTTCAGAATCTGCCGCACAGCGACATTCTCGCGATAGAAAAGCCTTAAAAACTCTACTTTTTCGAGAAATCCACTGTTTTCCTGTCGATTTTCAGGGTCGATACCAGGGAAAAGCACTTCCGAACCCATCATTTGACGCCAGTCTGTCACCCGCGTTACAGCCTGCCAAGTCGCCGGCCGCGGACTATTTCGGAATCCAGAACATGCAGGTCACCAAATCGAACAAGCTCGCCAACGTCTGCTACGACATTCGCGGGCCCGTGCTCAAGCACGCCAAGCGCCTGGAAGAGGAAGGCCACCGCATCCTCAAGCTGAACATCGGCAACCCGGCGCCGTTCGGTTTCGAGGCGCCGGACGAAATCCTCCAGGACGTCATCCGCAACCTGCCCACTGCCCAGGGCTACAGCGACTCGAAAGGCCTGTTCAGCGCGCGCAAGGCAGTGATGCAGTACTACCAGCAGAAGCAGGTGGAAGGCGTCGGCATCGAGGACATCTACCTGGGCAACGGCGTGTCCGAGCTGATCGTCATGGCCCTGCAGGCGCTGCTCAACAATGGTGACGAGGTGCTGATCCCGGCGCCGGACTATCCGCTGTGGACCGCCTCGGTCGCCCTCTCCGGCGGCAAGCCGGTGCATTACCTGTGCGACGAGCAGGCCGGCTGGTTCCCCGACGTCGCCGACATGAAGGCGAAGATCACCAGCAATACCAAGGCCCTGGTGCTGATCAACCCGAACAACCCGACCGGCGCGGTCTACTCGAAGGAAGTGCTGCTGGACATCGTCGAACTGGCGCGCCAGCACAACCTGGTGATCTTCTCCGACGAGATCTACGACAAGATCCTCTACGACGAGGCCCAGCACATCTCCACCGCATCGCTGGCGCCGGACGTGCTCTGCCTGACCTTCAACGGCCTGTCCAAGTCGTACCGCGTGGCTGGCTTCCGCTCCGGCTGGATCGCCATTTCCGGCCCCAAGCACAAGGCGCAGAGCTACATCGAGGGCCTGGATATCCTCGCCAACATGCGCCTGTGCGCCAACGTGCCGAGCCAGCACGCGATCCAGACCGCACTGGGCGGCTACCAGAGCATCAACGACCTGGTCCTGCCCGGCGGCCGCCTGCTGGAACAGCGCAACCGCGCCTGGGAACTGCTCAACGACATTCCCGGCGTCAGTTGCGTGAAGCCCATGGGCGCACTCTATGCGTTCCCGCGCATCGACCCGAAGGTCTGCCCGATCCACAACGACGAGAAATTCGTCCTCGACCTGCTGCTTTCCGAGAAGTTGCTCATCGTTCAGGGCACTGCCTTCAACTGGCCCTGGCCGGATCACTTCCGGGTGGTTACCCTGCCCCGACTCGATGATCTGGAACAGGCCATCGGGCGCATTGGTAGCTTCCTGAAAACCTATCGCCAATAAATCATCGCCAGTGAATCCCAGCGCATAAATGGATCTGCAGATCGACGACTTCTACAAAGACGCTGCGGCGGGCCTGCTGACGCTCTACCAGGCCTTCCCGCGCAAGATCGGCCTTTACGTCGAGGACCTGATCGGACGCGAAGAGCCCGACGAATTCGGCCTGCCCAGTACCCGCCACCAGAGTTGCCTGGGCGCGCTGCTGTGGCTGGCCGATGAAGGCTACCTGCGCTTCGAGGCAACCATTCGTTACGAAGCGCTGGACCAGGCCGTGCTCAGCGAAAAAGCCTTCATGCGCCTGACCCGCATCGTCCCCCACCCCGTGCGCGACGGCGAAGAATTGCCGCCCAGCGTGCGCCGCGACCAGGCCACGCTGGCCAACCAGTTGCGCGAAGCACTGGCGAGCCGGCACGGGGAACGCATCGCGCGGCTGACCCGTCTACTCTTCGAGAGCGACCTGGGGCGCCCGTAACCCGGGCAGGCGACACAAGTTGAAATAGTCCCCGAGTTGAATCGCCTGGGGGCCAACCGTATATACCCCGCATACTATTCAGCGATCCCGTGCCCGACTGTGCCCGGCGATCCGGAAAGCCGCATTCCCATGCGGTTTTCACCCTTGTCACCGTGAGGAGAAGCTTTACGCCATGATGCGCATCCTGTTGTTCCTGGCCACCAACCTGGCAGTTCTGGTGATCGCCAGCATCACCCTGAAACTGTTGGGCGTGGACCGTTTCACCGGCCAGAATTACGGTAGCCTTCTGATTTTCTGTGCCGTATTCGGCTTCGCCGGCTCCCTGGTTTCGCTGTTCATCTCCAAGTGGATGGCGAAGATGAGCACCGGTACCGAGATCATCAGCCAGCCGCGCACCCGCCACGAGCAGTGGCTGCTGCAGACCGTGGAAGAGCTGTCCCGCGAAGCCGGCATCAAGATGCCGGAAGTCGGCATCTTCCCCGCCTACGAGGCCAATGCCTTCGCCACCGGCTGGAACAAGAACGACGCACTGGTAGCGGTCAGCCAGGGCCTGCTGGAGCGCTTCTCGCCTGAAGAAGTGAAAGCCGTGCTGGCCCACGAGATCGGCCACGTAGCCAACGGCGATATGGTCACCCTGGCGCTGATCCAGGGCGTGGTGAACACCTTCGTGATGTTCTTCGCACGTATCTTCGGCAACTTCGTCGACAAGGCCATCCTGAAGAACGAAGACGGCCCCGGCATCGGCTACTTCGTCGCGACCATCTTCGCCGAGCTGGTACTGGGGGTGCTCGCCAGCATCATCGTCATGTGGTTCTCGCGCAAACGCGAGTACCGTGCGGACGAAGCCGGCGCTCGCCTGGCCAGCACCGGCGCAATGATCGCCGCCCTGCAACGCCTGCGCGCCGAACAGGGCGTGCCGGTACAGATGCCCGACACGCTGCAGGCCTTCGGCATCAACGGCAACCTCAAGCACGGCCTCGCCGGCCTGTTCATGAGCCACCCGCCGCTGGAAGACCGCATCGAAGCCCTGCGCGCCGCCGGCCGCTAAGTTTCGGCGCGACAAAAAAGGGCGACCCTCGGGTCGCCCTTTTTCATGCCTGAGATTCAGCCACGGCGCAGCGCGAACACCACCTCGTCCAGATGGCTGACCCCGCGCTTGAGGAACTTCGGATTCTCCGCCAGCACGTCGAGACGCTCCACCTCCTCCACGTCCCAGTCCTCGGCGAACAGCCTGTGCACTTCATCCGCCAGCACGGCAAAGGGCGGGCCATCCATTTCGGCCTGAGGGTATTCCAGGCTGACCAGCAAGCCACGCGCCTGCTGCGGCAGGATGCGATGCAGATGCAGCGCATAGTCGGCACGCAGGTCCGGGGGCAAGGCGATCAGTGCGGCGCGGTCATACAGGGCCGAGCAGCCTGCTGCCTGCTCGGCCGTGACGGCAAAGAAGTCACCCTGAAGAATCTCCAGGCGCTCATAGCTGTATCGGCGCAGCGAACCCTCCTCGGTGACCTGCGGGGTGACACCCAGTTCGGCAAAGAAGTCGATGGCTGCTCGTTCGGCCAGCTCAACCCCCAACACGCGATATCCCCATTGCGCCAGCCAGAGCATGTCCAGGCTCTTGCCGCACAACGGCACCAGAACCTGCGACTCTTCGGGCACTCCAAGGCTCGGCCAGTGCCGCTGCAGCCCGGGGTTCACCGCCTGCTGATGGAAGCCGATTTCATTGCGCGCCCAGCGCGACTGCCAGAACTCATGTTGCATAGATCACCTGTTCAAATACTGCGAAAAGCACGCGGCAGCAACCAACGCCACCAGGCAGCCCGATGCTCCCGGGCGCGCTCACCGGCTTCGAAAATCTTCAGACGAACCTGATCGCCACGGACGCGTTGCACGCAGATTTCGGTGCCGTCGTCCAGCTGGAGACAGTCACCGATTTCCAGCACCAGGGCTTGATCGACTTGCTGCATGGCTAAATTCGTTATCCGTATAGGAATTTTCCGCAAACTTTAACGCATTGGTTTACCCGCAACTTCAGAAAGCGCCCTATGGCGATTATCTGCAGCAGTCTGCAACTGAGTTCGCAAATCCATCGGTGGCGGTCCAGGCATCGAGAGCTGCACGGAAACATCTTTGAAATCGATCATTCCATTCAAAAACCTATACTGGTTTTCGATTTGTTCGCGCGGGAACATAGAGCCATCACGTAGCGAGGTTCGCCATGCTCCCTGCCCTTTTCATCTCCCACGGCTCCCCCATGCTGGCCCTGGACCCCGGCGCCAGCGATGCTCCGCTGAAGCGCCTGGCCCGCGAGTTGCCGCGCCCCAAAGCCATCCTGGTAGTCTCCGCACACTGGGAAACTCCCGACCTGCGCATCACTGCATCACCGAAGCCGGACACCTGGCACGACTTCTACGGCTTCCCGCCGGAACTCTACGCCGTGCAGTACCCCGCCGATGGCTCGCCGGAGCTGGCGCAGCGCGTCGCCGAACTGCTGGCCGCGGACGGCCTGCCGGCCATCCTCGACCCGGAGCGCCCGCTGGACCACGGCGCCTGGGTCCCCCTGAGCCTGATGTACCCGGCTGCCGACATTCCCGTCGTGCAGCTGTCCCTGCCCAGCCGCCTCGGCGCGCCCATGCAGCAGCGAATTGGCCACGCCCTGGGTGCGTTGCGCGGGGAAGGCATCCTGCTGATCGGCTCGGGCAGCATCACCCACAACCTCGGCGAACTGGACTGGCATGCCGGCCCCGAGGTCATTACGCCCTGGGCCAAGGCCTTCCGCGACTGGATGGTGGAGCGCCTGGAGGCCGACGACGAATCAGCCTTGCTCGACTATCGCCGGCAGGCGCCCCAGGCGGTGCGCAACCATCCGCGTGACGAGCACCTGCTGCCGCTGTACTTCGCCCGTGGCGCTGGCGGCTCGGCAATGACGGTCGAGCACGCCGGCTTCCCCCTTGGCGCGCTGGGGATGGATATCTATCGCTTCGGCTGACTGCTCTTTTGCAGGAGCGAGCTTGCTCGCGAGCCGCCCGACTGCGACGCTGCCGCGAGAAGTTCGCGAGCAAGCTCGCTCCTACAGGGCATGCATCGACCGATACCGGAAACGAAAAAGCCCCGCCAAGGCGGGGCTTTTTCATGCGCGGGAGACTGACGAATCAGTCTTCGCGGTAACGGCGCAGGCGCAGGGCCTTGCCAGCGACACGGGTGTCCTTGAGCTTGGTCAGCAGGCGCTCGAGGTTCTCTTCCGGCAGCTCGATCAGGCTGAAGGTCTCGCGAATCTGGATGCGACCGATGGCCTCGCGGGACAGGCCACCTTCGTTGAGGATGGCACCCAGCAGGTTCTTTGCCTGTACGCCGTCACGGGCGCCCAGGGCAGTACGGCAACGGGCCTTGCCTTCCGACGGCGGAGCCATCGGGCGGCGCTCGCCGCTGCGCTCCGGACGGTCACCGCGCTCGGGGCGATCGCCGCGTTCGCTGCGCTCGTAACGCTCACCGCTGCGCTCGCGCGGGGCGGCCGGGGTCAGCGGCTGTTCGCGACGGACCGATTCCAGGTCCAGTGCCTTGCCTTCGGTCAGCTTGGCCAGCAGTACGGCGGCCAGGGTGTCCATGTCGGTACCCAGGCGACGGCACAGCTCGTCACGCACGGCGCCGCGGCTGGCAACGGCGTTGGCCAGCAACGGTTGCAGGCCGGTGGCCAGGCGGTTCAGGCGCGCTTCGAGAACGGTCTCGGCGTCCGGCAGGCGAACTTCGCCGACCTTCTGCCCGGTCACACGCTCGATCACCTGCAGCATGCGGCGCTCGCGCGGAGTCACCAGCAGCAGGGCGCGACCTTCACGGCCGGCGCGGCCGGTACGGCCGATACGGTGTACGTAGGATTCCGGATCGTAGGGCATGTCCACGTTCAGTACGTGGGTGATGCGCGCCACATCGAGGCCGCGGGCGGCGACGTCGGTGGCGATGACGATGTCCAGCGAGCCGTCCTTCAGGGACTCGATCACGCGCTCACGCTGGGCCTGCGGCATGTCGCCGTTCAGCGCGGCAGCACGATAGCCCTGGCGCTCAAGCAGCTCGGCGATGTCCAGCGTAGCCTGCTTGGTGCGGACGAAGCCGATCAGCGCGTCGAACTGTTCGACTTCCAGCAGACGCAGGATCGAGGCCGGCTTCTGGTCGGCGTGAACCATCAGGTGCACCTGCTCGATGCGGGCGACAGTCTGAGTCTTGGCGGCGATGCGGACGTGCTTGGGTTCTTTCAGGTGGCGTTCGGCGATGCTGCGGATCGAGGCCGGCAGGGTCGCGGAGAACAGCACGCTCTGACGGCTGGACGGCATGGCTTCGAAGATCACTTCGAGGTCATCCATGAAGCCGAGCTTGAGCATTTCGTCCGCTTCGTCGAGGACCAGGCTCTTGACGGTGGACAGCAGATTTTCGTCGCGGCGCAGGTGGTCGCACAGGCGGCCCGGGGTGGCGACCACGACCTGGGCGCCCTGGCGCAGGGCCTTGAGCTGCGGGCCCATGGGCGCGCCGCCGTAGACGGCAATCACACCGACGCCCGGCATCTGCTTGGAATAGGTTTCGAAAGCGGTAGCAACCTGCAGGGCCAGCTCACGGGTCGGCACCAGCACCAGTACCTGCGGTACGCGGCGGCTCGGCTCGATCTGCGACAGCATCGGCAGCGCAAAGGCAGCGGTCTTGCCGGTACCGGTCTGGGCCTGGCCGATCATGTCGTGGCCTTCGAGGATCACCGGGATCGACTGGGCCTGGATCGGCGACGGCTCTTCATAACCGACAGCGGCAATGGCAGCGAGAACATTGGGGTGAAGACCGAGCGCGGCGAAGCCGGCGGTTTCCTGGGTCATGGGTTTTGCCTCTAAGTACATCCGCAAAGACCCAATAGCCGAGCTGCGCATGCCCTGTACGACGATAAAGTCACCCAGGCAGCTGGAAGCGGGGATTTGCGAAATGAAGATTGGAAGAATGCGTCAAGGAAGTCCGCACAGCGGACGCACAGCCCGAGCGTGAAAGCTGCGGAAAAATGCGGGATCCGAAACGAGGCCATCGTTTGGCCGGCGCGTATCATACCGGAAATTCCTGACCGATGTGTTTCTTTTCGGAACGCGACCGGCGAACGGTCACCCCATAGACAAGGCCGGTGACGCCGGCTATACCGAGCAAGCCTACTCACCGGAGCCCGCCGATGACCGCCAGCAGCCAACCCCGCATCACCGTCGAACGCCATGACCACGTCCTGCTGCTCGGCTTGAACCGGGTGGAAAAGCGCAACGCCTTCGACCTGGACATGCTCACCCAGCTGGTTCTGGCGTTCGGCGAATACGAGCGCGACGACGATCTGCGCTGCGCCCTGGTATACGCCCATGGCGACCATTTCACCGCGGGGCTGGACCTGGCCAATTTCGGCGAGACCTTCCGCACCGGCTGGAGCATGCCCGAAGGCTCCGCTGATCCGTGGGGCACTTTCGGCGGCCGGCGCCTGACCAAGCCTTTGCTGGTTGCGGCACAAGGCTACTGTTTCACCCTGGGCATCGAGCTGATGCTCGCCGCCGACATCAACCTGTGCGCCAGCAACGCGCGTTTCGCCCAACTCGAAGTGCAACGCGGCATCTTCCCGTTCGGCGGCGCGACCTTGCGCATGCATCAGGTCGCGGGCTGGGGCAACGCCATGCGCTGGCTGCTCACTGGCGACCCCTTCGATGCCCACGAGGCCTACCGCATCGGCCTGGTTCAGGAAGTCACTGCGCCGGAGGAGTTGATGCCGCGTGCCCTGTGGCTTGCACAGCGAGTGGCCGCCCAGGCGCCGCTGGGCATTCGCGCCACCCTCGCGTCGGCGCGCGGCAGCCTTGATGAAGGCGAGGAAGCGGCGGCGCGACTGCTGCCGGCCATGGCCAGCGAATTGCTCTCCACCGATGACGCAAAGGAGGGTTTGAACGCCATGCTGGAACGTCGCGAAGGCCGATTCCAGGGCAAATGAGTGCGCCTGAAAAACCCAAACCGGAACCATCGTGCGAAAAGCGCTATATCCAAGGTATTAAAAATGCCTGGCAAGTCGCCATAATCCTTTAGTTTTTACTTGATAATCAACGGCTTGCCAGCCACAAAACGACTATATACAAGTTCCAATTTCGCGCCTGGAAACAAACCTCTAGAACTGACTCCAGAGCAGCTCAGCGACTCGCCGGATACCGACCGGACAGCCCGCTGACTGACGTTCTCATGGAGGAACTTCTCATGTCAGGCCCGATCCGTGTTTTCGCGCTTTCCCTTCTCGTCGTCGCCCTGTCGCTGCAAGGTTGCAGCAGCAAAGGCGGCAGCAGCCATCACTCTTCCGGCAGCAGCTCGGAACAACCCGCGGACAGCGGTTCCGGCGGCGATGGTTCCGGTGGCTCCGGCGGCACAGGCGGTACCGACGGCACTGGTGGTACTGGAGGAACCGGTGGCACCGACGGCACCGGAGGAACTGGCGGTACCGGCGGTACGGGCGGTACGGGCGGTACGGGCGGTACGGGCGGTGGCGGCACGGACGGCGGCGGCGGCGGTACTGATGGCGGCGGCACCACTACTCCGCCGGCCAGCACCACCGGCAATATCCTGACCAACACCGGCGAAGCGGTCTCCAATGTCGGCGACACCGTCAGCACCGTAGGGGCGGTAGTGAAAACCGTCGACCTGCCGGTCCTGGGCAACGGCGTCACGCAGAATGCCGGCAACCTGGTCCAGGAAGTCGGCGCCGGGGTGGACAGCGTCGGCACCGGCGTCACCAATGGCCTCGGCCAACTGGGCAACAACCCCAACGCCGTGGGCACTACCGTGGCAGGCGTAACCGGCCTGGTGAGCCATACCGGCGGCGCCGTAAGCAGCCTGGGCGACACCGTGGCGGCCATCGGCGATGCACCGGTGCTGGCCAACACTCCGCTCAATGGCCTGACCGGCCAGGTGGGCGGCCTGGTGGATGGTGTCGGCGGCAAGATCACCATGCTCGGCGACTCCCTCAGCGGTGCGGTCACCACCGGGCCGCTGAGCCAACTGACCACCCAGCTCAGCGGCACCACCGCCGGCCTGGTCGGCAACATCGAAGGAACCACTCGCGGCGTGGGCGCCGCCACCGGACTGGGAACGCCGGTGAACAACCTGTTGACCACCGTCGGCGGCGTTGTGACCCAGACAGGCAACCAGGTCGCCAGCCAGAATCCGGCGCTGGCCCCGGTCGGCGGAATCGTCAGCAATGCGGGTCAGGCAGTCAGTGCCGCCGGCGGCCTGGTCAACGGCAGCAACCCGGGCGGCGGTCTGCTCGGCGGTGTAACCGGCTCCCTGGGTGGCGCTACCGGTGGCAGTAATCCGGTGGGTGGCCTGGTCGGCGGCGTGACCGGCGCAGTCGGCGGCATCACTGGCTCCCTCGGCGGCGCTGCTGGCGGCAGCAATCCAGTGGGTGGCCTGGTCAGCGGTGTGACCGGTGCAGTCGGCGGTATCACCGGCTCCCTCGGTGGCGCTGCCGGCGGCAGCAATCCGGTGGGTGGCCTGGTCAGCGGCGTGACCGGCGCAGTCGGCGGCATCACCGGCTCCCTCGGCGGCGCTGCCGGTGGCAGCAATCCGGTGGGTGGCCTGGTCAACGGCGTGGCTGGCACCCTCGGCGGCGTGACCAGCGGCCTGACCGGTGGCGGCGGCCTGGTCGCCGGGGCAGGCGTGGGCATCGGCAGCAACGCCCAGGGTTCGGGTGTGGCAGTCGCCGCCGGTGCCGGTACGACTGGCGGTACCAGCGGCCAGGGAGGCCTGCTGGGCAACACGCTGGGCGCCGTGGGTGGCGCGCTGGGAGGTGTGACCGGTGGACTGGGCGGTGGATTGGCGATCGGTACGCCCAAGCAATAATCCGAATTACGCCCATACTGTAGTAACCAGGAGCCGCCCACGGCTCCTGGTCTTTTAATAAGAAGATCGGTCTCATGGAGGAGCCAGATGCGCCGACTCGCCGTCCTTCCCCTGTTGTTGGCTGCACCCTTCGCCTGGGCCGAGCGCCCGATCCAGCTTCCCGGCTCCGATATCGAACAGACCCTCCCCCGCCCCAACCTTCCCGATGGCGAACTTCGCCCCAAGGCTCCCAAGGTCACCACTCCACAGCCCGCAGCAAGCCAACCGGTACAGATTCTCCAGCAACACGTGCGCATCAAGCGCATTGAACTGGCCGGCGGCAAGCACTACCCGGTCGCGACCTGGAAGCCACTGCTGGAACCGCTGACCAGACGCACCATCCAGGTCAGCGAACTGGTGGCGGCAGCCAAGGCCATCACCCAGCGTTATCAGGACGATGGTTACTTCATTTCCTTCGCCTATGTACCGAACCAGGACTTCAGCGGTGGCGTTGCGCGCATCGTTCTGGTCGAAGGCCACATCGCCCAGGTCCGCAGCAATGGCGATCTTGGCGTGCACCAGGCGCGGGTGGATCGCTGGATCGACCGGCTCAAGTCCGAGAAACCGCTGACCCGCGAAAGTTTCGAGCGCTTCAGCGTGCTGATGAGCCGGGTGCCCGGCCTGCAGATGGCCATGGCGCTCAACCCGCCCACCACCAGCGATGGCGGCGCCGTGCTGGAGCTGGCCGGCAAGCAGAAGCGCTTCGACACCGGCATGAACCTCGACTCACGGCGCAACCAGCAGCGCGGCATCTTCAACGCCGAGGTGATGTCGATGCTCGGCTGGGGCGAGCAACTGCAGTACAGCTACCTGTATCCGCCGGGCGACGACCACGAGTACTACCGCGCCTGGAACTACAGCCAACTGCTGGGGGACAACGGTGTTCAGCTGCAGGCCGGCTACTCCAAGTACAACTCGCGCCCGGGCGACAACCTGCGCCTGGCGAACGGCCTGGAGTTCGAGCGGCACCGGCAGAACGAGCGCGTCAGCGCCGGCCTCGGCCTGCCGCTGATGCTGCGTCGCGACCTCACCTGGGACGTCACCCTGCGCGGCTATACGGTGAACGACTCCAGCCGATACGACCTGGTGTATCCGGATATCCCCTACCGCATCGAGCAGAAGAGCAAGCTGCGGGTGGTCGGCGTCGAAACCGTCGTCCAGCAGTTCGCCGAGAAGCGCGTGCGCGCCGGCAGCATGGCGGTCTACCAGGGACTCAGCGGCATGGGCGCAGAAACGCCGGAACCGGTGAAAAAGGACTTCACCCGCCTGCTCGGCTACGGAGCGCAACAGGACCAGTTCGGCTCCAACTGGCAGGGCGTGGTGACCGCCGCATTCCAGTGGAGCGATGACGTGCTGCCAGACTCCGAGCAGGTCACCTACGGCGGCGCCAACTTCGGCCGCGGCTACCCCGACGACCAGGCCACCGGCGACAAGGGTTGGGGCGCTTCCTACGAGGTGAATTATTCCTTCCTGCGGCAAAGCGCGCTGCTCAGCCAGATCCAGCCCTACGTGGTCGCCGATACCGCCCGCACCCACTACAACCAGGACGGACTGACGGAAGCCAAGCTCGGCTCGGCGGCACTCGGTGTTCGCTTCTCCAACCGCAAGCACTACCTGGTATCGATGGAAGTGGCCAAGCCCTTCGGCGACCGCGCCCTGGACAACAACGAACGCAGCCCGCGGCTGAACTTCGCCTTCAGCTACCAGTTCCCCTGACGCCGACTACATCGAGTCACTGCGCCGGACGCAGTGACTCGATGTAGGTGCGCAGCGAATAGCCCAGCTTGGGTTCGAGCTGGCCAACGCGTTTTTTCAGGCCGCGCAGGTTCAGCTCCTGATCCAGTTCGGCCGGCACGAAGACGATCACATTGCCCTCCGGCACCGGGCACTCCCAGTAATGCCGGTTGAAGCGCCCGCGCAGCAGCGCGGCCCCCAGTGGCCGGCCATCGTCGGTGCTCCACTGGTTGATCACCAGCCAACCGCCCGGCCGCAGCCGCTCGCGGCAAGCGCCGAGGAAATCCCAGCCGATGTGCGCCGGCGCGGGGCCGGTGTCGGTATACAGATCGAGAAAGATCAGGTCCGCCGGCTCGCACTCGGCCAGTTCCTGCACGGCATCGCCGATGCGCAGGTTCAAGCGCTCGTCAGCCACCAGCCCGAGATGCTCGCGGGCCAGGCGCGGGATGGACGGGCGCAGCTCGATGGCTTCCACATCATCCAGTGGCAGGTACTTCAGGCAGGCCTGGGTCAGACTACCGGCGCCGAAGCCGAGAAACAGCGCGCGGCGCGGGCGCGGATGGCACAGCGCACCGACCAGCATGGCGCGCGAGTAGTCGTACTCCAGCCAGCTCGGGTCACTCACCAGCACGCAGCTCTGCTCGACCTCGTCGCCGAACTCCAGGTAACGGAACGCACCGCTCTCGACGACGCGGATCACGCCGAAGTCATCGCGCTCCTCGACGATCAGCAACTCTTCGCTCAACAGTTCCTCGCTCATCACTGGCTCCGGGAGGAAACAGCCATGGCAATGCGGCTCGCCGGAGACGGCGAACGGCACGGATTGCCATTGAAATACAGGGGCTCGCGCACGCAATAATCCTTCGAATCAAGACGGCCACCCGCGACCGCCAGGTCGGCAAAGCCGCAAGAATAACAGCCCAAGAGGCACAACCGAGCATGCGCCAGCGTAGCGCCCTTCGCGAGTCCGCCAACCGTCACTGTCTTTCGTCGGTATTCCTGCGTCAGCGCACACCTGTGCGCTGCGCGCGCGGCTGATCGCCCACCAGTGTTCCCCAGGACAAGGACGTCCCTTCTTTTCCAGCGCAAACCGCCACGGCGACCTCGCGCGGGGCAAATGCCGAGCTGATACCATGGGCGGATACCGTCCACAGCCGTGAAGACCCGCCGATGAGCCTGCCCTGGAGCCCCGATAGCTGGAGAAGCAAGCCGATCCAGCAACAGCCCGCCTACCCCGACGCCAACCGCGTGAGCGAAGTCGAGCGCACCCTCGCCAGCTTCCCGCCGCTGGTGTTCGCCGGCGAGGCGCGCGAGCTGCGTCGGCAGTTCGCCGAGGTCACTGCCGGCCGCGCCTTCCTGCTGCAAGGCGGCGACTGCGCCGAGAGCTTCGCCGAGTTTTCCGCGGCAAAGATCCGCGACACCTTCAAGGTCCTGCTGCAGATGGCCGTGGTAATGACCTTTGCCGCCGGCTGCCCGGTGGTGAAAGTCGGGCGCATGGCCGGGCAGTTCGCCAAGCCACGCTCCGCCACTGATGAAACCATCGACGGGATGACCCTGCCGGCCTACCGCGGCGATATCGTCAACGGCATCGGCTTCGACGAAAAGAGCCGCGTGCCGGACCCGGAACGCCTGCTGCAGGCGTACCACCAGTCCACCGCCTCGCTGAACCTGCTGCGCGCGTTTGCCGGCGGCGGCTTCGCCGACCTGCACCAGGTGCACCAGTGGAACCTGGACTTCATCGCCAACTCGGCGCTGTCCGAGCGCTACCAGCAACTGGCCGCGCGCATCGATGAAACCCTCGCCTTCATGCGCGCCTGCGGCCTGGATAGCGCGCCGCAACTGCGCGAGACCAGTTTCTTCACTGCCCACGAAGCACTGTTGCTGAACTACGAAGAAGCTTTCATTCGCCGCGACAGTCTCACCGGCGGCTGGTACGACTGCTCGGCGCACATGCTGTGGATCGGCGATCGCACTCGCCAACTCGACGGCGCCCACGTGGAAATGCTCCGCGGCGTCGGCAACCCCATCGGTGTGAAAGTCGGCCCGAGCATGGACAGCGAAGAGCTGATCCGCCTGATCGACATCCTCAACCCGGATAACGATCCCGGCCGCCTCAACCTCATCGTGCGCATGGGTGCAGACAAGGTCGGCGACGGCCTGCCACGACTGATCCGTACCGTGCAACGCGAGGGCAAGCAGGTGCTGTGGAGTTCCGACCCCATGCACGGCAACACCATCAAGGCCTCCAGCGGCTACAAGACCCGCGATTTCGCGCGCATCCTCGCCGAGGTCCGGCAGTTCTTCGAAGTGCACCAGGCAGAAGGCAGCTACGCCGGCGGCATCCACATCGAAATGACCGGGCAGAACGTCACCGAATGCATCGGCGGTGCGCGCCCGATCACCGAGGACGGCCTGAGCGACCGCTACCACACCCACTGCGACCCGCGCCTGAATGCGGACCAGTCGCTGGAGCTGGCCTTCCTGATCGCTGAAACCCTGAAGCAGGTCCGTCGCTGAACCTGACCAGCGTCTCAGCGATCGCCAGAACCCCCTTCGCATAATTGACGATGCCGGGGCGCCTACCTAGAGTGGCGCCCCGCGCGGCAACCGCCACGCCATGGAAACCGTCAACCAAGGAAGATTCCGATGCAACTGCACCGCTCCCTGCTCGCCCTGCTGATCGGCGCCAGCGCCGCCCTTTCCGGCTGCCAGAACATGAACACCGACAGCCTCGTGCAGTCCGGCATGATGGCCATGAAAGCCGCTACCCTGAGCGACGCCGAGATCAAGCAGGTCGCCGACGAAGCCTGCGCCAAGCAGGACGCCGAAGCGCAGATCGCCCCGGCCTCCAGCCCCTACGTCCAGCGCCTGGACAAGATCGCCGCCGCCCTGGGCAACCCGCTTGCCGGCACCGCGGTCAACTACAAGGTCTACCTCACCGACGACATCAATGCCTTCGCCATGGCCAACGGCTGCGTGCGCGTCTACTCGGGCCTGATGGACCTGATGAACGACAACGAAGTGGAAGGCGTGCTCGGTCACGAAATCGGCCACGTTGCCCTCGGCCACGTGAAGAAGGCCACCCAGACCGCCTACGCAACCGCCGCAGCCCGTGGTGCCGCCGCGGCCTCGGGCAATGCCACTGTCGCCGCCCTGTCGCAATCGCAACTGGGTGAAATCGGTGAGGCACTGGTCAACGCGCAGTTTTCCCAATCCCAGGAGTCGGCCGCCGATGACTACTCCTTCGACCTGCTGAAAAAGCGCAATATCCCGCTTGAGGGCCTGGCCACCGCCTTCGACAAGCTGGCCAAGCTCAGCGGCGGCAAGGAGAGCAGCATGTTCGATTCGCACCCCGGCTCGCAGCAGCGCGCGGACCACATCCGCAAACGCATCGCCAGCGGCAAGTGATCCCGGACGGGCCTCTACGCAGGCCCGTTCTTTTTCAGGCCCGCGCCAGCAACACTTGCAGTCGCTCGCCGGACGGCCGCCGGCAATTCACCGCCACTCGCTCCAGCCCCAGCCAGTTCGCCATCTCGCCCAACTGCTGCGCCAAGGCGGCATGCCCCTCCTCGCCCAGGCCTTTTTCCTCTTCGTGGACGGCATGCACCACCAGCTTGCCTGCTGCACGATCTGAACGCAGGTCGACCCGCGCAGCCAGGCGCTCGTCGAACAGGAATGGCAGCACGTAGTAGCCATACACGCGCTTGTGTTGCGGCGTGTAGATCTCCAGGCGATAGCGGAAGTCGAACAGCCGCTCTGTGCGAGCGCGCTCCCAGACCAGCGAATCGAAAGGTGACAGCAGGGCACTGGCGCGTACCTTGCGCGGAATAACCGAGTCCGCCAGGCAATACGCCGGTGCCTGCCAGCCCTGGACCTGCACCGGCAACAAGTCACCCGCCTCGACCACTTCGGCCAGCCTTGCCTTGCTGTCGGCGGGGTCCAGGCGGAAGTAGTCGCGCAGATCCTTCTCGGTGGCCACGCCCAGCGCCTGCGCCGAATGCAGCAGCAATTGTCGCTGCGCTTCGGCCTCGTCCGGCTCCGGCTGCCGCAGCAGGTCGGACGGCAGCACACGCTCCGGCAAGTCGTACAGACGCTCGAAGCCGCGCCGCCCGGCGACCGTCACCTCGCCCGCGGCGAACAACCATTCCAGCGCGTGCTTTTCATCGCTCCAGTCCCACCAGGGGCCGGCGCGTTCTTCACGGGTGGTCAGGCTGCCGGCGCCCAGCGCGCCCTGCTCGCGAACGGCATCGAGCACCCGCTGCAGCACCGCCTGCCGCTCACGCCCGAAGCGCGCCAGTTGCTGGTAGATGCCGCGCCCTTCGGCTGCGCGGCGCATGCGCCAGCGCATCAGCGGATACAGTTGCAGTGGCAGCAGCGAGGCTTCGTGCCCCCAGTATTCGAACAGACGACGATGCCGCCCGCCGCTCCAGGCCGCTTCTTCCAGCAGCGTCGGCGAGTAGTTGCCCAGGCGCGAGAACAGCGGCAGGTAATGCGAGCGCACCAGCGCGTTCACCGAGTCGATCTGCAGCACGCCCAGGCGCTCCAGCAGGCTGCGCACATGCCGGCGCTGCACCTCCCCGCCGGGCTTGCGCAGGGTGAAGCCCTGGGCGGCCAAAGCCAGTCTGCGGGCCTGCTTGAGGGACAGGGATTCGACGCTCGGCATCATGAGCTCCAGGTCTGGGCGAGCCCTAGAGCCTAACGCCATTCGCAGCGCCTGGCTGCATCAGACGGATTCACCAAGCCGTTCGGGCATCGGGAAGGGGCGTGCAAAGGTGAAGACATCCGCCGAGGGGCCCTCCAGCCGCAGGCGCTCCAGGCGCTCGCGGGCCATGGACACGTCCGGCAACTCGCCGTCAGGCAGCCACCAGAGCGCCAGGCTGGGCGTACTCAGGCGCTCCATCCAGTCACGCTTGCTGCGCAGCACCTGCAGGTGCTCGCCGCTGTAGACGTACTCCTTCAACGCCTCGACGGACTCCCAGACGGACAGGTTGACGATGATCAGCGGGTCATCGAAGACGCGAATGGACGTGGCATCGCCCTCCTCCGTCTGTAGACGCCAGACGAAACCGGGGCTGCGCTCGGCGAGGGCGTTGATGTGATCGAGCTGGTCGACGAAGCCCTTCATCAGGGGCTGATCCAGTGGTGCGCGGGCCTTGGCGATGTTGACCTGAGCGAGGTGGTAATGGGTGGACATGGGCTTCCTTGTCATGACGCTGATCAGACTTGCAGGAGCGGGCGACACGGTGAGGATCCGTGCCGCCCGGCGGGTTCAACGGCGAACCGAACTCAACGACGAACATAGTCGGCCCAGAACGGACGCTCGACTTCCTGCTGGATATCGGCGCGGCTCAGGCCGATGTCCTTGAGCGCTTCATCGCTCATGGTCGCCAGCTCACGGCGCTGGCGGGCCAGTTCGTGCCAATGCAGGACACGTTGCACGGCGCGCTTCCACAGCGGTGCGGCCGCAACTTTGTGGACATGGTAGGACGCTGCTACGAAACCGAGTTGACCTTTCATCTTGCTTCCTCCCTGTGGGGTTGGATGCAGTTTCCTGCTCGCGCTAAGATCAATCCAACGAATCATTCTTATGCGATCCATCTCGGAGATTGATGAATGAGCAGCTTCCCCAGTATCGACAGCGAACTGTTGCGCACCTTCGTCGCCATCGCCGACCACGGCGGCTTCACACGCGCGGCCGAGATGGTCAACCGCACCCAGTCGGCGGTGAGCATGCAGATGAAACGCCTGGAGGAAGACGTGCTGGAACGCAGTCTGTTCGAGCGCGACGGCCGCCAGGTGCGCCTGACGCCGGAGGGGCAGATATTGCTGGGCTATGCGCGGCGCATCCTGCGTTTGCAGGGCGAGGTGTTCAATACCTTCCGCCAGCCGCACATGGTCGGCTCGGTGAAGATCGGCACGCCGGACGACTATGTGATGCGCTTCCTGCCCAGCATCCTCTCGCGCTTCGCCGAGGCCTACCCGCTGGTACAGGTGGAAGTGCACTGCGATTCGTCCGCGCAATTGCTGATGCGCAACGACCTCGACTTGTCCATCGTCACCCGCGAGCCGGGTACCGAGATCGGCCAGTTGCTGCGCCAGGAAGACTTCGTCTGGATGGCCGCCGAGAGCTTCTGCCCGCAGGACCAGCGCCCGCTGCCGCTGGCGATGTTCAACACGGCCTGCTTCTGCCGCGCCTGGGCCTGCAACGCGCTGGAGGCAATGGAAGTGGATTACCGTATCGCCTACAGCAGCCCGAGCCTCTCCGCCCTGTTTGCCGTGGCCAACGCCGGGCTGGCGGTGACCGCACAACTGCGCAGCCTGCTCACTGGCAACCTGCGCATCATCGGCGAGGATGAAGGACTGCCGGTACTGCCCAACGCCAGCATCGTGCTGCTGCGCGGGCAGAAGATGACGCCGGTGACCGACAAGCTGGCGGAGTACATCGTCGAAGGCTTCAAATCCTGAGCCCTAGCGCACCGCCAACAGCACCGCACAGACGATCAGGAAAGCGCTGAAGGCCATCCGCAACTGACGCTCGGGTAGCGCGTGCGCCAGGCGCACCCCCGAGGAAATGCTCACCAGGCCGCCCAGTGCCAGCGCGCTGCCCATGCGCCAGTCCACATGGCCATGCACTGCGTAGGTGGCCAGCGCCACACCGGTACTGGGCGCCGCCAGCGCCAGCGCAAGGCCCTGGGCGATCACCTGGGTCAGGCCGAACACCGAGGTCAGCACGGGCGTCGCCAGTACGCCTCCGCCAACACCGAACAAGCCACCCAGGGAACCAGCTCCCAGCCCCAGCACGCCCATCCACGGCAGCCCATAGCGCGGCGTGCTGCCACCCTGCGGCACACGCTGGAACAGGCGCACCAGCAGATACAGCGCCAGCAGCACCAGGAAGACCACGAAAGCCGTGCGCATGCTGCGGGCATCGAGGTTCACCGCGATGCTCGAGGCAAAGAACGCGCAGACCAGGCCGGTCAGCGCGAGCACGCCGGCCTGGGCAAAGTCGATGCGATTGCGCTGGTGATAACGCCAGATCGCCAGCAACACGTTCGGCACCACCATCACCAGCGCAGTGCCCTGCGCCAGCTGCTGATCCAGCCCGAACAGCACACCCAGCGCCGGAATCGCCAGCAGGCCACCACCGATCCCGAACAGCCCTCCCAGGCTGCCCAGCACGATGCCGAGCAGAAAGTCCACGACCAGATCCCACATGACGCACCTCCACAACAGTGCGCCCATGCTAGAAAACCCCGGCTGGATGGGAAACGCAAAGCGCAGCACAATGGCTGTGCTCTTTTCGCAAAAACAGCCAATAGCCAGCCAGCCCATGAACCCTTCCAGCCTCGAAGATCAGCTCGACCTCTACCTGGACGTCCTCGACCTCGGCAGCTTCTCCGCGGCCGCCCGCCTGCGCCAGCTCACCCCATCCGCCGTGGCCCGGCGCATGGATGCACTGGAGCAGGGGTTGGGCTCGATCCTGCTGGTACGCAGCACCCACAACGTGCGGGCCACACCGGCCGGCCTGGCCTTCGCCGAGCGGGCACGGCGGATAGCCGGCGAACTGCGCCAGGCTCGAGCTGAAGCGGTGTCACTGAGTACGGCGCCGGAAGGCCTGATCCGCATTGACGCTCCCGTCCCTTTCGGTCGCCGCCACCTTGCGCCGGCGCTGGCCGACTTCCTCACCGCCAACCCAGGCCTGGACGTGCAACTGCGGCTGATCGACAGCTTCACCGATACCCGCGGGGAAAACCTGGGTCAGGTCGACCTGGTGCTGCGCATCGGCACGCTGCCCGACAGCCGCCTGGTGGCTACCCGCCTGGCGCCCATGCGGCGGATCGTCTGCGCCAGCGCGGCCTACGTGCAGCAGCACGGCTGCCCCGTCTCGCCACTGGAGCTACCGGAGCACATCGGTCTCGACTGGGAAGGCCTCGCGCCGCCGCTGGCCTGGCGCTTCCTCATCGACGGCAAACTGCAGCACCTGCGGCCGCGACGCTTGCGCATGACCGCCAACAACGCCGAAACACTGGTGGAAGGGGCGCTGCAGGGTATCGGACTGGCCCACCTGCCCACCTGGCTGTGCAGCGAGTACCTGATCAGCGGCCAACTGCTGCCCCTGTTCTGCGAGACAGGCCTTCCCGAGCCGGAGCCCGGAGTCATCCATGCATTGCGCCTGGAGCGCGGCACTCACCCGCGCAGCGAACGCTTGCTGGCCTTTCTCCTGCAGCGCTTCGGCTTCCCACCGCCCTGGGATGCGGCACTGGAGGAAGCGCTGTTCAGCAATTAACCATCGCGCTAAATTAAGGCGCAATCACTTCCCCGCTTCGAGCGCCCCGCCAGGAGCACGCCATGACCCAGCCAGACCCGACCTGCGAAGCCCTCAAGCTGGATAACCAGCTGTGCTTCGCCCTCTACTCCACGTCCCTGCAGATGACCAAGGTGTACAAGCCGCTGCTGCAGCAGTTGGGCCTCACCTACCCGCAGTACATCGCCATGCTGGTGCTGTGGGAGGAAGACGGCATCACCGTGGGCGAGATCAGCTCGCGCATGCTCACCGACCCCGGCTCGCTCACGCCGCTGCTCAAGCGGCTCGAAGCCGAAGGCCTGATCACCCGCACCCGCAGCCAGGCAGACGAGCGCGTCGTGCAGTTGCGCCTGACCGACAAGGGCCGGGAACTGCGCCGACAGGCAGAGCGCATTCCGGCCTGCATCCTGGCCAGCAGCGGTCTAACGTTGGACAGTCTGAAGCGACTCCAGGAGGAGCTCGTGGACCTGCGCGGGCATCTGCAGGCCCCGTAAATCGGGGCTTATGCCCAAGCTGCAGGTCGCTTAGTCAGAAATCTTCCAATAATTATCTTGCGCACTAAATTAAATAGAACTAACTTTCATCTTACGAACTGCTTAGCGCACAAGATATTAAGCAGCAAGACATTCTCAACCAGACTTACCTGACAGCGAACCGGAGACCACCATGCAAACCATCAAAGCCCTCTACACCGCCACCGCTACCGCCACCGGAGGCCGCGACGGCCGTGCCGTTTCCTCGGACGGCATCCTCGACGTGAAACTGACCACCCCGCGTGAACTGGGCGGCGCCGGTGGCGAAGCCACCAACCCGGAACAACTGTTCGCCGCCGGCTACTCGGCCTGCTTCATCGGCGCCATCAAGTTCGTCGCCAGCCAGAGCAAGAAGCAGATCCCGGCAGACGCCTCGATTACCGGCAAGGTCGGCATTGGCCAGATTCCCGGCGGCTT
Organism: Pseudomonas sp. GD03903; assembly: GCF_029840045.1. Taxonomy (NCBI): domain Bacteria; kingdom Pseudomonadati; phylum Pseudomonadota; class Gammaproteobacteria; order Pseudomonadales; family Pseudomonadaceae; genus Pseudomonas; species Pseudomonas sp. GD03903. Next base: position 128,875 of record NZ_JAOCBT010000011.1, read on the forward strand.
CGGCCTGGAAGTGGAGCTGAACATCAATCTGCCGGGCCTGGATCAGGCCGAGGCCGAGGACCTGGTCGCCAAGGCCCACCAGGTCTGCCCCTACTCCAATGCCACCCGCGGCAACATCGAGGTGCGCCTGAACGTCAGCGTCTGACTCCAGCGCCGACAAATCAGAACGGCAGAAACGAAAAAGCCCGGCATCAGCCGGGCTTTTCTGTATCTCGAATCAGGCTCAGGCCTTGACGCGGGACTTGTACTCGCCAGTGCGGGTATCGATTTCGATCGAGTCGCCGATTTCGCAGAAGGCGGAAACCTGGACTTCAGCACCGTTCTTCAGGCGAGCGGTCTTCATCACCTTGCCGGAGGTGTCACCACGGACAGCCGGCTCGGTGTAGACGATTTCGCGAACGATGGTGGTCGGCAGTTCAACGGAGATGACTTTCTCGTTGTAGAAGACTGCTTCGCAGACGTCGGTCATGCCGTCTTCGATGAAGGTCAGCACGCCTTCCAGATCGCCTTTCTCGATCTCGTACTGGTTGAACTCGGTGTCCATGAAGACATACAGCGGGTCCGCGAAGTAGGAGTAGGTCACTTCCTTGCGATCGAGGATGATCGGCTCCAGCTTGTCGTCGGCCTTGAACACGGTCTCGGTGCCGGCACCGGTCAGCAGGTTCTTCAGCTTCATCTTGACGACCGCGGAGTTACGGCCGGACTTGTTGAACTCGGCCTTCTGGATGACCCAGGGGGCGCCATTGATGTTGGCAACCTGGCCAGCGCGGAACTCTTGTGCGGTTTTCATACGATTATCCGATTGGATTGGAGACAAAAATCAGGGGCCATATCATAGCCAATTTGTATAAAAACGCACCAGCCCCGCGGCAAGATCGGTTTGTTCGCTCAGGCGCCGCTGCCAATCGCCAATCCACGCCGACCACTCCGGCAGCCGCTTTTCAAGGTTTTGCCAGGCATCGCCGGCATCACCGCAACCGTTCCAGGCCAACCAGAACTCCCGCAGATCCGACCGCAGCGCCTCGTCCATCCCTGCGCCGAACAGAGCCAGGAAAGCCTCCAGCTTCTCCAGGTGAACATCGTCCTCCTGCTGATAGATATGCCAGACGAAAGGCCGCCCGGCCCATTGCGCGCGGACGAAGGAATCCTCGCCACGTACAGCGTTGACGTCGCAACTCCACAACAGCAGGTCATAGTCTTCCTGGCGAACGAACGGCAGCACCTGCACACGCAGCGCATCACGCAGGTACTGCTCCCCTGCCGCCAGGCGCTGTCCTGCCCAGCGCTCGACATCGGCAAGCACCCTGCCCTCGGGCACCAGCAACAAGGTCGCGGCGCCCCCCCTGGCCAGCGAGTCCAGCCAGCCACCCAGCGCGGCATTCTCATAGGCGAACAGCGAGATGCGCCGCTCACGGGCATGCGGCTGCACACCGAGGCTTTCCAGGAAACGCAGGCTGGCCGCCGGATCAGCCTGGAAGGCATCACGTCGCGCGAGCAGATCGGCTTCTCGCAGCAACCCACCGGTGGCGCTGGTGAAGCCGGGGAAATAGAAGTACTTCTGCAGTCCGCTGGCCTGCATCGACGGCAAGCCATGGCAGGACTCCACCCAACTCTCGGCGCTGAGGTACTCCAGATTCAGCCACAGGGTTGGCGTCTGGCGCCGACTCATCGCATCTATATAGGCAGCCGGCATTTCGCAGGCGAAGGCTTCGATCACCACATCCGCCGCCGCAGTGTCCTGCCAGGGCTTCACCCACAGGCGAACCTCCACGCCGGATTGCTGCTGCAGCGCAGCCGTGGCATCGGCTGCCGGGCAGATGCGTACGAAGGCCGCCAGATCGTCGACCCACAGCCGCACGTGCTGCCTGTGCTCACCTGCCAACTGACGGGCCAACCGCCAGGTGACGCCGATATCGCCATAGTTGTCGACTACGCTGCAGAAGATGTCCCAGCTGGCCATGCGCATTCCCACGGATCAGAAGGCGCCAGTGTACCCATGATCCGGGCCATGCTCCTTAAGCCGATGAATCCCTTGAGAAAAATTTTCAAAAAAGATTTGCCAAGGAGGAAACCTTTGAGTAAAGTGCGCGCCTCGACAGACACAGCGCTGTCGAGAAATCTGGTGAGGTGTCCGAGCGGTTGAAGGAGCACGCCTGGAAAGTGTGTATACGAGAAATCGTATCGAGGGTTCGAATCCCTCCCTCACCGCCAGATTCATGAAAAAGCCCGGCTAAGCAATTAGCCGGGCTTTTTCGTTTTGCACTTCACACTTTCTTCACCTGTTGCGCCCTAGTTGCAAGTTGTCAGTTGGACAAATGCACAACGGCGATTAAACAGTTGTTCGACCATTCTCGACAGTCATCTGACAGCCAGGTTCCGCAGACTGGAAACCAGCCCCAGCCCCCGCCTGACACCTGTTGGAAACACTCCTTTGCCAGATTGGACAGTTTTTGCCCAAATCAGCCTCGGACAACTGCGAAGAGCGACGTAACATGAAAAAAAAGTGCCGTACTTGCGCTTGGTCAGTTTACTTACTACAAGTAATGGGTACTATGTAGTCCGGCTAATTTCCCAGTCATGGGAGATTGCTTTTAATGGAAATGTCCACCTTAAGGGGAACACGATGAACAACGTTCTGAAATTCTCTGCTCTGGCTCTGGCTGCTGTTCTGGCCACCGGTTGCAGCAGCCACTCGAAAGAAACCGAAGCACGTCTGACCGCTACTGAAGACGCCGCTGCTCGCGCTCAAGCCCGTGCCGATGAAGCCTATCGCAAGGCTGACGAAGCTCTGGCCGCCGCTCAGAAAGCCCAGCAGACCGCTGACGAGGCTAACGAGCGCGCCCTGCGTATGCTGGACAAAGCCAGCCGCAAGTAATAGATCTTCGGATCTGTTCGAAAAACCGACCCTTCGGGGTCGGTTTTTTTATGCCCGCAAGAAAGTGACAGGCAAGAAAAAGCCCGCTCGCGGCGGGCTCTTTCGCTGGTGCAGAAGTTACTGCAGCGGCATCGCATCCTGGTCGACAGTCGCGGCCACCGGAGCGCCCTGCACTTGCGGCTGGGCGATGGCAACCGGCAGACCATCTTCGGCGGCAACCACTTCACGCACCACGTTCCAGTCCATCTGCATCTGGCTGGCGATGTCTTCGCGCTTGAGCAGGGCGTTGATCACCGCGGTGTGCTTGTCGACCACGGACGGATCACCGTTGTCATCGATCGGCGCGTGAGCCTCGAGATAGATCTTGCCTTCACTGCGACCGAACTTGTACGGCTCGTTGATGATGCGCACCTTGGTGCCTACCGGAATCATCGAGAACAGCTGGGTTACGTCCCAGTTGTACATGCGGAAGCAACCATGGCTGGTACGGGTACCGATACCGAACTTCTTGTTCGAACCATGGATCAGGTAGCCGTGGAAGCCCAGGCTCATCTTGTACGGGCCAAGCGGGTTGTCCGGGCCCGGCGGCACCACGGACGGCAGCGGGTCACCATCGGCGGCGTGCTCGGCACGGATTGACGCCGGCGGATACCAGGCCGGGTCCTTGGTCTTGGCGATCACACTGGTGCTGCCCACCGGCGAACCCCAGCCTTCACGACCGATGCCCAGGGCGTAGGTGTAAACGACGTTCTTGTCCTTGGGGAAGTAGTACAGGCGATACTCGGCGAGGTTGATCACCACGCCTTCACGCGGACCGGCCGGCAGCACGAAGCGGGTCGGAATGATGATCTCGGTGCCCACACCCGGCAGCCACGCATCCACGCCCGGGTTGGCGGCAATCATCTCGGAGTAGCCGAGGCCGTATTTCTCGCCGAGGTCGGCGAAGGTGTCTTCGTATTTGGCCTTGATCACCTGGACCTGGCCGACGATATCGTCACCCGGCGCCGGCAGCGGCAATTCAATGGCGGAAACGGGGCCGGCCGAGAGCAGCGCGGCGAGGGACAGCGAGCAGGCGGCAATGACGCGCGACAACATCCGAGGATCCTTGACGTGGGCAATGAGCAAAGGGTGATCAGTTTACCACCGCAAGCCCCGTCAACGGGAGATATCAGACGAGCCAGGAGCTGCGCGCGCCGCGCTTTTCCTCTTCCAGTTGTTTCAGGCAGGCCGCGCAGATGCGCCGATCACGCAGCAGCGGCTTCTCGGCGCCACGCCACAGTGGCTGCGCCGGCAGCAGGCTGCCGCAGAGCGTACGGTCGGCCGGGGTGCCCAGCTCCAGTTGGCGCGCGACAAGATGCACCCGGACCTCGCGGCAAGCGAACAGGTCGAGCTGCTCATCAGGCTCGATCAACTGGTAGGCGAAAAGGGTCCAGGTGGGGCGCGACATAGGGGGTTCCAGAAGGGTGCGCAAACATAGCCGAAAGGCCGGGCGCGGGGAAGCCTCGATTCTCTGGTTTATCAATGAAGTAGCGCATCACAGCAGCGGCTTGAGCGTCGGCCACACGTTGTCGAGCAGTTTCGCCTGCGCCACCTGCGCCGGGTGGATGCCGTCGGCCTGCATCATATCCTGCACGCCCCCTACCCCTTCGAGGAAGAACGGCACCAGCGCAATCTTCTGCTCGCTCGCCACGCTATCGAAGACCTTGGCAAAAGCATCGGTGTAACGCTGCCCGTAGTTGGGTGGCAGACGCATGCCCAGCAGAATCACCTTGGCGCCCGCCTGACGCGACTGATCCACCATCGAGGCAAGATTCTGTTGCAATTGCGCCGGCGCCATCCCGCGCAGGCCATCGTTGCCGCCCAGCTCGATCACCACCAGCGCCGGTTTCTGCTCCGAAAGCAGCGTCGGCAGCCGCGCGAGGCCTCCCGCCGTGGTGTCGCCGGAGATCGACGCATTCACCACCTTGTAGCCGAAACCCTGCTCCTTCAGACGCTTGTCCAGCAGGCTCACCCAACCCTGGCTGGTATCCAGCCCCAAACCGGCGCTGATACTATCGCCGACGACCAACAGCGTCTGCGCCGCGGCCTGCTGCGTGATCAGAAGCAACGCCAGGCAGCCGCCCATTAGCCATGCACGCATCGGAATCTCCATGAGCGAACGCATTCTTACCGCGCGGAACCTTAGCAAGGTTGTTTCCAGCGCGGAAGGCAAGCTGACCATCCTCCACGACCTTTCCCTCGACCTCGCTCGCGGCGACAGCCTCGCCATCGTCGGCAGCTCCGGCTCGGGCAAGTCCACCCTGCTCGGCCTGCTCGCCGGGCTGGACCTGCCCAGCGGCGGCGAAATCGTCCTGCTCGGCCACACCCTGGGCAACCTCGATGAAGACCAGCGCGCACGGGTACGCGCCGCCCACGTCGGTTTCGTCTTCCAGTCCTTCCAGTTGCTCGACAGCCTCAATGCGCTGGAAAACGTCATGCTGCCGCTGGAGCTGGATGGCCGCAAGGATGCCGGCCAGCGCGCCCGCGAGTTGCTGGAGCGCGTCGGCCTCGGCCAGCGCCTGACCCACTACCCGCGCCAACTCTCCGGTGGCGAACAGCAGCGGGTCGCCATCGCCCGCGCCTTCGCCGCCGAGCCGGACGTGCTGTTCGCCGACGAACCCACCGGCAACCTCGACACCCACACGGGCGAGCGCATCAGCGACCTGCTCTTCGAGCTGAACCGCGAGCGCGGCACCACCCTGGTACTGGTGACCCACGACGAACGCCTCGCCCACCGCTGCCAACGCCAGATCCGCCTGGAAAGCGGCCACCTGATCGACCACGTCGAACCCTGACGGACGAGAGCCAATGAAGCCACTGTCGCTGTCCAACCTGTTCCGTCTGTCCCTGCGCCAGCTGTGGCGCGAAGGGCGCAGCGGCGAACTGCGCGTGCTGTTCTTCGCCCTGCTGGTGGCGGTGGCGGCCAGCTCGGCGATCGGCTATTTCAGCGCACGCCTGAACGGCGCGATGCTGGTGCGCGCCGCCGAGTTTCTCGGCGCGGACCTGGTGCTCAGCGGCACCCAGCCAGCGCGCCAGGAGCAGATCGACAGCGGCCTCAAGCTCGGCCTGCAGCACGCGCAGAGCGTCGAGTTTTCCAGCGTGGTCGCCACCGACAACGGCATCCAGCTGAGCAGCGTGAAGGCCGTCGGCGACAGTTATCCATTGCGCGGCGAACTGAAAAGCGCACCGGCGCCGCTGCAGCCGGAAGTCGAAGGTGGTCGCCCGACCCCAGGTGACATCTGGGTCGAGTCGCGCCTGCTGGCGAGCCTCGACCTGAAGATCGGCGACAGCGTCGATATCGGCCGCAAGCCCCTGCGCATTGCCCGCGTACTGACCTATGAACCGGACCGCGCCGGCGACTTCTACAGCCTTACCCCGCGCGTGATGATGAGCCTGCATGACCTGGACGCCACCGGCGTGGTGCAGCCCGGCAGCCGGGTACGTTATCGCGACCTCTGGGGCGGTGCGCACGACGCGCTGCAAACCTACCGGCAGGCAACCCGGGACAACCTTGCCGCCAACCAGGAACTGCAGGATGCCCGCCACGGCAACCGGCAGATCGGCGATGCCCTGGGCCGCGCCGAGCGCTACCTGAATCTCGCCAGTCTCGCCGCGGTGCTGCTCGCCGGCGTGGCCGTAGCGCTATCGGCCAATCGCTTCGCCACCCGCCGCTTCGATGCCAGCGCGCTGCTGCGCTGCCTCGGCCTGTCGCGTCGCGAAGCCCTATTGCTATATGGCAGCCAGTTGCTCGTGCTGGGCCTGCTCGCCAGCGTCTGCGGCGCCTTCCTCGGCTGGCTGGCACAGCTCGGATTGATGCACCTGCTGGGCAACCTGCTGCCGCCGGAAATTCCCAATGCCGGTATCGTCCCCGCACTCGCCGGCATGGCGACCGGACTGGTCGCGCTGGCCGGCTTCGCCCTGCCGCCACTGGCCGCCCTCGGCCGCGTACCGCCCTTGCGGGTGCTGCGCGGCGACCTGCTGCCGGTTCCGATGCGTACCTGGGCCGCCTATGGCTGCGCCCTGCTCGCCCTCGGCCTGATCATGTGGCGGCTGAGCCTGGACCTGAAACTCACCCTCGCCCTGCTTGGCGGCGGCGCCATCGCCGCGGTGATCCTCGGCTTCATCCTGCTGCTCGCCCTGCGCGGCCTGCGCCGCGCATTGCAGGGCGCCAGCCTGTCGTGGCGCCTGGGCCTCGGCCAACTGCTGCGCTACCCACTGGCGGCCGCCGGGCAGAGCCTGGCCTTCGGCCTGATCCTGCTGGCCATGGCGCTGATCGCCCTGCTGCGCGGCGAACTACTGGACACCTGGCATGCACAACTGCCACCCAACGCCCCGAACCACTTCGCGCTGAACATCCTGCCGGCCGAGAAAGACGGCTTCGAGCAGCGCGTAAAGGCCTTGTCGCCCAACGCCGAAGACCTCTACCCGATGGTGCCGGGCCGGCTGGTGGCAGTGAACGGCAAGCCCGTCCACGCGATGAACGAAGACGTCCGCAGCGAGCGCGCCCTGCACCGTGATCTCGGCCTGACCTGGTCAGCGCGCCTGCCAGCGGGCAACCAGATTGTCGCTGGCGACTGGTGGAAGGCCGGCGACAAGAGCGAGCTGCCGGGCGTCTCGGTGGAAGAAAAGCTGGCCGGCAATCTCGGCCTGAAAGTCGGCGACCACCTGAGCTTCACCGTCGCCGGGCAAACCCGTGAAGCACAAGTCCGTAGCCTGCGCTCGGTGAAATGGGACAACTTCCAGCCCAACTTCTTCATGGTCTTCGAACCCGGCACCCTGACCGACCTGCCGGTGACCTACCTCACCAGCTTCTACCTGCCGACCAGCCAGGAACGCCAGTTGATCGAACTGGCCCGCGCCTACCCCACCGTCACCCTGCTGCCGGTGGACGCGCTGCTCGCGCAACTGCGCAGCATCCTCGACCAGGTGACACTGGCGGTGGAGTACGTGCTGGTGTTCGTCCTCGCCGCCGGCTTCGTGGTGCTCTTCGCCGGCCTGCAGGCGACGCTCGATGAACGCCTGCGCCAGGGCGCGCTGCTGCGTGCACTGGGCGCTGAGCGCAGCCTGCTGATGCGCACGCGGCGCAGCGAGTTCGCCTTGCTGGGCGCGGTCAGCGGCCTGTTGGCGGCGCTGGGTTGCGAGCTGATCAGCTACCTGCTCTACCGGCTGGTGTTCGACCTGCCGTGGAGCCCGCATCCGTGGCTGCTGTTGCTGCCGGTGCTGGGCGCGCTGCTGGTGGGCGGCGCTGGCTTGCTCGGCACCCGCCGCGCGCTCAACGTGAGCCCGTTGCGCCTGCTGCGCGAGAGCTGATCGGGTAGACTGGCCCGATCACTTTCGTCGCACTGGATGCCATGAGCCGCTATCGTCCGCCCCGCCCCGCCGGTACCCCACTGATCACTCCCGAAGGCGAAGCGCGCCTGCGTGCCGAACTGCATGAGTTGTGGAACGTGCGCCGGCCGCAGGTGACCCAGTCGGTCAGCGAGGCTGCCGCACAGGGCGACCGCTCGGAAAACGCCGAGTACACCTACGGCAAGAAGATGCTGCGGGAAATCGACAGCCGCGTGCGCTTCCTGCGCAAGCGCCTGGAGAACTGCAAGGTGGTCAGCGAACGCCCGGCCGATCCGAACAAGGTCTACTTCGGCGCCTGGGTCACCCTGGAGGACGAGGACGGCGAGCAGGCCCGCTACCGCATCGTCGGCCCGGATGAACTGGACCTGCGCAACAACCACATCAGCATCGACTCGCCACTGGCCCGCGCCCTGGTGGGCAAGGAACTCGACGCCGAGGTAATGGTGCGCAGCCCATCCGGCGAGAAGCAGTGGTTCGTGGTGGAAATCGAGTACCCCTGAGCAACGCAGGCACTGCACTTGTAGGAGCGAGCTTGCTCGCGAACCCGCCCGGCACTGGAGCTGCCGGGAAATCCGTTCGCGAGCAAGCTCGCTCCTACAGGCTTAACCTGGACCTCAGAGCGACGGCGGGCGCCGGGTGATCAGACCCTGGCGGGCGACGCGGGTCAGCTCGTGGATGGCCGACTCGAGCTGCTCGGCCACCGGCGACTGGACGACAGCAAAGTCGAAACTATCGGAAGGGAAACGCGCGAGGTCGGCAAAGGTCGCGGCGAACTGGATCAGGAAGGTGCGCGAGCCGTTCCAGCGCTTGGGCCAGCCATCGAGGTAACGGACGAGGGTGGGCTGGTGATTGCCGCCCAGGAGAATCTTCGGATTGCGTCGCACCAGGCCCGTGGTGATCGGGGCCAGGCGCACATGCGGGTTGGGACAGGTCATGGTGTCACGTCTCCGCCTCAGGGGTCCTGCTGGACGCGGCGAGAGGCACACCGAACCAGCGCTTTAGCGGTATTTCGATGTCAGCCATCGCTGCATCCGCGCCCCGCAAGTTGCTACTTAAATCGGCGCTGTGCGGCATCCTAGAGAAGCCCCGGCAAAGCTGTCAAGGAGACTTCAGTCGATGACCACGCCACCCCTGCGGCTGTTTTTCGCGCTGCCCTGCCCGCCCGAACTGGCGGCACGCATCTGCCTCTGGCGCGACAGCCTGCAGCTCGATGGCCAGCCCGTGGCCCAGGCCAACCTGCATCTGACACTGGCTTTTCTTGGCGCCGTGCCGCGCGGGCGCAAAGCGGAATTGCGCGCCATCGGCGAACGCCTGCCGCGCCCGGGCTTCGACCTGGAGCTGGACCACCTCGCGCGCTGGAGCAATGGCATCCTGCACCTGGCGCCCAGCAGCGTGCCGGCGGCCCTGCACGAACTGGTGCACGCCCTGCGCGAGGAGCTGCGAGCAGGAGGGTTCGAGGTCGAACACCGACCGTTCCACCCGCACATCACCCTCGCCCGCCATGCCCGCAGCACGCCCTCCGCCACACCTTCCTTTCGCCTGCCCGCCCAGGCCGTGACGCTGTTCAGCTCGGAAAACAGCCCCACCGGCGTGCGCTACCGCGCCATCGGTGATTGGCCACTAGACAGCGTCTGAAGCGGTCGCCCAGCCCTGGGCATAATCGAGGAAACGACGCAGGCCCGCCGTGGGGTACTTGTCGACGTGCAGCGCGCGGAAGAAAGTGCGCCGCAGCGGCCCCAGCGGATTATCGAGGCTCACCAGCTCGCCGCGCGCCAGCTCCGCCTGTACCACGCGCTGCGACAGGCAACCGATGCCGAATCCGCTGCCCACCAGATGCTTGATCGCTTCGGCGTTGCTCACCTCCAGGGGCGCATTGACGCTCCCCAGGCGCGGCAATACCTGCTGCTCGAAGGTCACCCGGGTTCCCGAACCGGCTTCGCGCAGCACCCAGCGTGCGGCTGCCAGATCCTTCAGGCTGACGCGCCCGGCCAGTGCCAGGGGATGATCCGGCGCCACCACCAGTAACAGCTCGTCGGCCATCCAGGGGGTGAGCTGGATCTGTGGATGCTGGATCGGCGCTTCGATGAAAGCCACGTCCAGGCGGAACTCGGCCAGCGCCTCGATCACTCCGCCGCTGTTGGCGACCTGCAACTCCAGACGGCTCTCGGGCAACTCGGCGAGAAACCCCGCCATGACCTGCGGCAGCAGGTAGCCGCCGATACTGCGGCTGGCGCCCAGGCTAAGCTGCACTGGCGCCGCCTCGAACAGGCTCTCCAGCTCGGCGCTCTGTGCCAGCAGCGCACTGGCCTTGGGGTAGAAGGCACGGCCGTTGTCATTCAGCGCCAGGCGCTTGCCACTGCGGTCGAACAACCGCGTGCCGAGCGCGCGCTCCAGCTCCTGCAGCGCCTGGCTGGCGGCAGACTGTGAAAGCGCGATACGCGCAGCCGCCTGAGTGACGTTGCCCAGTTCGGCGATGGCGGTGAAGGTCGCCAACTGGCGAAGGGTGATGCGTGGCCCCATATCGATAAAACCGGTCAACCCAATAAGAACAATCCGTTTTTACACTAAGCGACGCCGCCGCACCATGGCTTCACCTTACACAAGGAGCCTGCAATGAACGCCCTCCGTCGCCTGCCTTACTTCGTCCCCGGCGCCCTGCTCTGCCTGGCCATCGCCTTCGGCTCGCGCCAGCTCATGGAAATCCCCGCGCTGCAGCATCTGGGGCTCGGCAGCCTGACCCTGGCGATCCTCATCGGCCTGCTGGCTGGCAACCTCGGCCTGGCCCGCTTCGGCAGCATTCGCCCCGGCATCGACCTCTCTCGTCAGCAACTGCTGCGCCTGGGCGTGGTGCTCTACGGTCTGCGCCTGACTTTCCAGGACATTGCCGCGCTCGGCCCGGCCGCGCTGATCATCGACGTGTTGATGGTCGCCAGCACCCTGACTGTCGCCTGGTGGATCGGCGAACGCTGGCTCAAGCTGCCCCGCGAAAGCGCCCTGCTGATCGGCGCCGGCAGCGCCATCTGTGGCGCAGCAGCCGTCATGGCCAGCAGCCCGGTGCTCAAGGCACGTGCCGAGCACACTGCCGTAGCAGTGGCCACCGTAGTGCTGTTCGGCACCCTGGCAATGCTCCTGCACCCGATGATCTACGCCGCGCTGCCCAATCTGTTTGGCAGCGAGCAGGCCTTCGGCGTGTTCACCGGCTCGACCATCCACGAGGTCGCCCAGGTGGTCGCCGCCGGCCGCGCCATGGACCCGGCCGCCGCGGACGCCGCGCTGATCAGCAAGATGTTGCGGGTCCTGCTGCTGGCCCCGGCCCTGCTGATCCTCGGTCGCGTCGGCTGCGCCGAAGCCGCCGAGCCCGGCGCGCGCCGCAAACTGCACATTCCCGGTTTCGCCGTGTTCTTCCTGCTGGTGACCGGCCTGCGCTCGCTGGGCTGGGTACCGGAAAGCTGGCTGGCGCCGCTGCAACAACTGGATGACGTGATGCTCGGCATGGCGATGGCCGCCCTGGGCCTGGCCACCCGCCTGGGCGACCTGCGCAAGGAAGGCCCCAAGCCGCTGCTGCTGGGCGCCGGGTTGTTTGTCTTCCTGCTGGTGGGCGGCGGCCTGATCAATGGCGGCGTGCAATATCTCTTCCACTGAATCGCGCTCCACTGATTTCCACTGATTCACGCGGACAAACAAAAAGGGCGGACACCTGAGGTGTCCGCCCTTTTTTGTTACCGCCTCGGCACTCAGCTGGACAGCTTGCGGTCCAGCGAGAACGGGCCGGCGCCGCTGATCAGCAGCGCGACGCTGATCATGATCAGGGTGAAGGCGTATTCGAAGCCGTTGGCGGTAATGAAGAAGCCATTGGCCAGGTGCACGCTGAATACCGCGACCAGCATGGCGACGATCAACGGAATGCTCGCCAGGCGCACCAGCAGGCCGAGGACCAGGGCCAGGCCGCCGAAGAATTCGGCGCTGCCGGCCAGGGCAGCCATCAGGTAGCCAGGAGTCACGCCGAGAGATTCCAGCCAGCCCGCCATGCCTTGCAGACCCGGGCCACCAAAGGCGCCGAAGAGCTTCTGCGAGCCGTGAGCCATGAAGGTCAGGCCGGTGGTGATGCGCAGCACGGCGATGCCGGCGCCAGCGTTGGTGGTCAGGATGGATTTGATCAGCGAGTTCATGGTGCGTCCTTATGCTAGCTCGGGTGGGAGCGAAGGGTTGCGTAGGAAGTTGGTGACAACCGTGGTTGCTTGGCGACCAATATAACCAGTTTTTACGATATAAAAAGCGCAAATTCGCGCTTATAACTATCGAATAAACCGATTACTTCTTGATTGCCGCCACACTCTCACGTGGCTCGAGGCCATCACGTTCCCGCTGATATGCAAGATAGTACTTGTTGACGCTACTGACGTAGTTCACCACGCCCATCCCCAGCTGCTCGGCCGCCACGCGCTCGACCTGGAAGAACCACTGGTTGGGATTCAGGCCCTGGCGCTTGGCCTCCGCGCGCAGGCTTTGCACCCGCTCGGGACCGGCATTGTAGGCAGCCAGAACGAAGGCCATGCGGTCCCGCTCGTTGATCCGCGGGCTGGAGAAGAAGCGCTTGCGCAGCATCGCCATGTACCGGCTGGCGGCCTGCACGTTGTTCTCCTTCTGGTGCACGGTATCCACGCCCACGGCGCGGGCCGCCGCCGGGGTGATCTGCATCAGCCCGGTGGCGCCGCCAGCGCCGCGCGCGCTGGCATTGAGATTGGATTCCTTGAAGCCCACGGCGGCCAGGGCCAGCCAGTCGACCTTGCTCTGCTCCCCGTAGCGCTGCAGGGTCGGGCGCACCGCTTCCAGGCGCTTGCGGTCAGGAACCAGCAGCGGGTTACGCACCTGGTAGGCGCGGCGATACAGGCGCTGGAAAGCTGCGTCCTGGTCCGCCGGGGCGCGATAGTCCTTGAGGAAGCGGTTGACGCTGGCGCGCAGCATCGGCGCATCACGGCGCACGTACCAGGCCATCGGCTCGCTGTTGTCCAGCACCAGATGACGGTCGACACGCAGCTTGGTAAAGACCTTGCTCCAGCGCTCGGCGATGGGCTGCTCGACCACGGTGTAGTTGAAGATGCCGGCCTGGACCATCTCCAGCACGTCTTCCACGGCCAGGGACGAGTCGGTCCACTCCAGCACCAGTGGCGCCATGCGCTTCTGCGCCAGGCGCTCGTTGACCTTGCGCACGGCCTCGCCAGCGGCGCTGCCGGCCGGCAGTGTGATGGTGCGGCCGGCGAGTTGCTCCAGGCGCACGAACTTGCGGTTGCCCTGCCTGGTCACCAGTACCAGCGGCACGTCGGCCTTCCACGGCAGGCTGGGGCTGACGTTCTGGCCGTCGCGGGCCAGCAGGACTTCCCCGGGCGCAACCAGATCGCCTTCGCCGCGCTGCAGCGCGCCGAGCAATTGATCCTTGGCCTTGGGAATGAACTTGATGGTGAGCGGCTTGCGCCCGGGGGCGCTGTCGTTGAGGTATTGCTCGAAGGCACGCAGGCGACGGTATTCGACGCCGATCGGTTCGCCCTTGATTTCGCCGGAGCTGTTGCGGCTCTGGTTGACCAGAACCCGCAGGGTACCGCCGGAGCGAATGCTGGCGAGGTCGCGGGCGTCGCTGCTCTCCTGCTCCCAGTTTTCCGGCTGGGCCGTCAGGCGCGCAGCCGCTGGCAGTGGCGTCAGGGCCACGAGGCACAGCAGTAGCAGCAACAGTCGGGTCATCCAGCTCTCCGGGGGCTCGCACTCGGCGGTGGGCCGATTCGAGTGCGGTTTCGGTCGGAAGTTCCCGACCGCCAAGGGCGCGCAAGACTCTCACAGGAGGGGGCCAATACCAACCCGAAACTTCCGATAATTCTTCGGAATACTCCGCAACCTGCTGTTATGTAAGGATTTTCGCCAAAAAAGCGGCATTTGCTATGCTCCGCTTCCGGACAAAAGGAAGAAAAATGCAACTGATCGACATCGGCGTCAACCTCACCCACCCGAGCTTTTTGCCGGAACGTGAAGCCGTCCTCGCTCGCGCGGTGGAGGCCGGCGTCGTGCAGATGGTGCTTACCGGAACCAGCCTGGATGACAGCGAACAGGCCCTGGAACTGTGCCGGCAACTGGACGAAGAACAGCGTCTTTACTGCACCGCCGGTGTCCATCCGCATGAAGCCAGCCACTGGGACAGCAGCAGCGCCAGGGTGCTGCGCGGCCTGCTGGCGGAGGATCGGGTAAAGGCCGTGGGCGAATGCGGGCTGGACTTCAACCGCGACTTTTCGCCGCGCCCGCTGCAGGAGAAGGCTTTCGAAGAACAGCTAGGCCTGGCAGTGGAACTGCAGTTGCCGGTGTTCATCCACGAGCGCGACGCCGCTGAGCGCCTGCTGGCGATCCTCAAGGACTTCCGCGACCAGTTGCCAGCGGCCGTGGTGCATTGCTTCACCGGTGAGCGCCGCACACTGTATTCCTACCTCGACCTCGATCTGCATATCGGCATCACCGGCTGGATCTGCGATGAACGTCGTGGCACTCACCTGCAGGAACTGGTGCGGGAAATCCCCGAAGGCCGGCTGATGCTGGAAAGCGACGCCCCCTATTTATTGCCGCGCACCCTGCGGCCAAAGCCCAAGAGCGGCCGCAACCAGCCGGCCTATCTGCCGGAGGTGCTGGCCTGTGTGGCCCTGCACCGGAGCGAGAGCGCAGAGCAGTTGGCGGCCCATACCACCGCGTGCGCGCGACGCTTCTTTGACCTGCCGGAAATTTGAACCGGCTCTCAAGATTGCCCTTCGTCGGCCGATAAGTCGGGAGCGGAAGGTGGCTTGATTCCCATCAATGGCCACCTTCATCCTTTTCACGACAATAGTGGCACCTTGCCACTATTCGACCGACAAGAAGAGATTTATGGCCGCCTGGATCCGCGATATTTCCCTCAAGTACAAATTCTGGGCCGTCAATGCGGTCGCCTTCATCACCACGCTGCTGCTGGTGCTGTTCGCCATGCACCAGGAACTCGATGGGCGCAACCAGCAGGCACGCCAGGGTGCCGAAGCCCAGGCCCAGATACTCAAGAGCTGGCCGGCAGGCTCGGCCCTACCGACCTCGCCGACCCTCGTCGGCTTCGCCAGCGGCAGCGCCCCGCAGATCAGTGGAGTCGACGCTTCCATCCTCGCCCGTGCCAATGGCTGGGTCGATCTGCAAGGCGCCCAGACGCGTGCCGGCACGTTGGCCGGCGCCTATGTGCAAGACCTCGGCAACGGCCAGCGGGTTGCCGTGCTGGCTCCCGGAGCCGACTTCTGGAGCGTCTTCGAAGACCGCGCCCTGCCCTTCGCCGGCGCCGTACTGGTGCTGATGCTGGCCCTGCTGGCCGCCTCGCAGCTGCTGATCCGCTTCATCCTCACGCACCTGCTGACCCTGCGCGACGTCATGCTTCACGTGGAGAAGAGCGGCGACCTGGCCGCCCGCGTACCGCTGGAAAGCCGCGACGAAGTCGGCCAGATGGCCACCGCCTTCAATGCCATGCAGGCCGGCTACCAGCGCGTGGTCGGCACCGTTGCCCAGGCCGCCGGGCGCCTCGACGAAGGGGCGCGCAGCCTCGCCAGCAGCATGGGCCAGGTGCGCCAGGGCATGCTCGGCCAGCAAAGCGAGACGGATCAGGCCGCCACCGCGATCAACGAGATGTCCACCACCGTCCACCACATTGCCCAGCACGCCGCCGACACCCGCGACCAGTCGCAGGAAGCCGACCGTCTCGCCGGCAATGGCCAGCAGGTCGTCGGCCGCGTTGGCCAGTCGATCGCCGGCCTGTCCCAGGGCGTGCAGCAGACCGCCGAAATGATCCAGCAACTGGCCCAGGACAGTCACAAGATCAGCAGCGTGGTCAGCGTCATCCACGGCATCGCCGAGCAGACCAACCTGCTCGCCCTCAACGCCGCCATCGAGGCCGCCCGTGCCGGCGAGATGGGCCGCGGCTTTGCCGTGGTCGCCGATGAAGTGCGCAATCTCGCCAAGCGCGTGCAGGACTCCACCGACGAGATCACCCAGATGATCAACGCGTTGCAGTCCGGTACCCGCGACGCCGTGGAGTTCATGCAGGAGAGCTCGATCAAGGCCGACGGCTGCGTCGAGGAAGCCCGCGAAGCCGGTGAAGCCCTGGCGGCCATCGCCTCCGCCGTAGCCTTGATGCGCGAGAGCAATACCCAGATTGCCGTGGCCGCCGAGCAACAGAGCCAGGTGGCGGAGGAAATGACCCGTTCGGTGGTTGGCATTCGCGACGTCACCGAGCACACCGTGCAGCAGACCGTCGAGTCGGCCGGCACCAGCCACCAACTGGCCGACCTCGCCGGCGAACTCAGTCGCGCCATCCGCCAGTTGCGCCTGTAATCCCTATCACCTGCATAGCCTGTGCCCATTGGCGCGGGCTTCGGGGCAGCACCTAGACTGCTGACATTCCGCCCGCCTGCGCGGGCTTTTCAGTCTCGGGAGCTGCACCATGGGCAAACGTCATCCCAACCTCATCGCCTGGCAGTGGCAGGGCTACGCCGCCAACCACCGCAACCCGACCAACCTGGCGCTGCACATCATCGCCGTGCCGCTGTTCATCCTCGGCGCCCTGACGCTGCTCAGCGGGCTGTTCAGCCTGAGCCTGTCGGCCATTCTCCTGGGGGTGATCGGCATGGTCGCCTCGCTGGCCATCCAGGGCCGCGGGCACAAGCTCGAGGAGCAGCCGCCCGAGCCCTTCAGCGACCGCCAGGACGCCGTAGGCAGGCTGCTGACCGAGCAGTTCATCACCTTCCCGCGCTTCGTCCTGAGCGGCGCCTGGTGGCGCGCCTGGCGTAATCGCCGGCGCTGAGCCGGCCATAACAGCAGGGCGCGGCATTTCGGCCATTCAAGTACCCGGCAGGTTCGCCGATATAATCGACGAGATTTCGTCACGAGCTGTTGAGATGTCGGCTTTTCGCCATTTTATTGGCACCTTTGCCTGCCTGTTTATTGTCACACCCGCGTACTCGGCCCCGGAATCGGTGGCCGAGCGCTACGTGCTGACGATCACAGTGAAGGACCAGCCGCAGCTCCTGCGCCAGTTCAGCCTGCGCGACCTCGAGGCGCTGCCGCAGACCGAACGTCGCTCCATGCTCCCGGACGAAACCCATGTCTACACCTGGCAGGGCGTGCGCCTGAGCACCCTACTCGACGGCTTCGAGCGCGGCGCGGCCCAACGCCTGCGGATCGAGGCGCTGAACGACTATTCCGCCCTGATTCCGCTGAGCGACCTCGACGCCTTCGACCCGATCCTCGCCTACCGCCGCGATGGCCAGATCATCGGCATTGCCGAGCGCGGCCCGCTGTTCGTCATCTATCCGATGCTCGATCACCCGGAGTTGCGGACCCAGGTCTACTTCAACCGCACCGTCTGGCAGGTCAGCCGCATTACCCTGGAGTGATCGCCGTGCCCCCGCAGCCTCCCAGGCGGCGCTATCGCCGCCTGACCATCATCATCCTCAGCAGCCTGATCGCGGCACTGACCGCCGGTGCCGGCGCGGCGCTGCTGATGGTGCACCAGCACGTTCGCCAACTGGCCCAGCCTGATGCCCACAGCGAGCTGTGGCAGGCCTACCAGTTGCGTGCGGAACTGGGCCGCTCGCTGCACAGTGCCCGCGAGGTGCTCGCCGGCAAAAGCAGCAGCGATGCCCTGGCAACACGCATCGAAGTGCTCGCCAGCCTCCTGCCGCCGCTGCGCAATACGCCCGTCTACGGTTACCTGGTCGAGCCGCGCCCGGAAGTGCAGGCGACCCTGGAGACAATCCAGGGCCTCAGCGATGCCTGGCTCAAGCGCGCGCCCTGGGGCCAGCCAGCCGCGGCGAAACTCGTGGCCGGCGAGATGCTGCGCGAGCTGCCGCCCCTGCTCGAACCCGCGCACGAACTGGTGGTGGTCACCAATATCGCCCTGACCAACTACATGGACGCCGAGCGCCTGGACCTGCAGCGCGCCTTCAACCTGCTGGCCTGGGTGCTCTTCGGCCTGGGCCTGTGCAGCGTACTGCTGGCCTTGCGGGTGATCGCCAACTCGCGGCGCAAGCTCCTGCTCACCCAGCGTCTGCACGATCTCAACCAGTCGCTGGAGCAACGCGTCGAACAGCGCACCCAGGAATTGAGCGAACGCAAGTCGCTACTGCGCTACATCCTCGATACCAGCCCCAGCGACGTGGCGCTGCTCAGCGACGAAGACTCCCGCGCCCACTATGTCAGCCCGCGCCTGTTGCAGCGCACCGGCATCCGCCCGCACGAGCCCTTCACCCTGCATCGGCTGTTCGACGATCCCGACGAGGAAGCACGCTTCCGTCAGTCCCTAGCCGACAACGGTCAGCTGGACAGCTGGGAAACCCGCCTGGCGGGCAATCCACCCTACTGGGCGATTGTCTGGGCACGGAAGATGGAAGTGGATGGCCGGCCCGCCTCACTGGTGTGGAGCTTCGACATCAACCAGCGCAAGACCATGGAGCAGGAGCTGCGCCTGCTGGCCACCACCGATCCGCTGACCGGCCTGCAGAACCGCCACGCCTTCGTCAAGCGCGGCGTCGCCCTGCTCAAGAGCGCGCAGCGCTATGACCGCCAGTGCGCGGCGCTGATGCTGGACATCGATTTCTTCAAGCCGATCAACGACACCCACGGCCACGCTTTCGGCGACGCCGTGCTGCAAGCCGTGGCGAAGGAACTGATGCACGGGCTGCGCGAAGTGGACCTGCTCGGCCGTCTGGGGGGCGAGGAGTTTGCCGCGATCCTTCCGGAAACCGATCTGCAGCAGGCCTTGCAGGTGGCCGAGCGGGTGCGCAACAGCGTGCAGGCGCTGTCCTTCACCAGCGAAGACGGCAAGCGCGTGCGCCTGACCCTGAGCATTGGCGTGGCCGCCCGCCACGCCGGCGAACTGCGTCTGGAAGACCTGCTCGCCCGCGCCGACCGGGCCCTGTACCGGGCCAAGGCCGGCGGGCGCAATCGTACGGAAACCGCGCCCGGCCTCTAGCGCCGCTAACCGAAGATGGTCACCGTCTGCCGACCGATCGCCAGCAACTGGCCATCCGCCGACCAGGTCTGCGCCGCGATATGCCCGTAGCCGTCGCGGGCATGCTCGATGGTTGCCAGGTACTGACACCAACCGTTGGCCGGCATCGACGGCAGTGGCTGGACGAACTCCACGGTCCAGGTCAGCGAACTGGAGGGCGCCGGGGATTTCAGGTGCGGCAGGTTGGCCGGCGGCCAGGCATCAATCAGCGCCAACAGGTGGCTGATCTCCATCGGCTCCTCGCCCACGTCGTCGCCGCGAAAACGCATCCAGCCACCCATGTCGCGCTCGCGGCTGGCCGAGAACGGCATGTGCCCGACTGCCCAGCGCATGGCGATGTTCTGGGTGAAGGCCGGCATCAACTTGCGGATGTAGGGCAACTCCTGGCAGTCCTCGATGGCCTTGAATGCTGGCGGCGGCAGGCCCTCCATCTGCACACTGGATTCACGTCCCACGCCGAAGCTGCCTTGCGCCAGCAGGACCACCTGGCCGTTCTGCACCGCGCGGCAGAATACCTGGCTGACCGACTTGCCCTCCCGCAGCACCTCGGCCTCGAAGCTCACCGGCACTTCCACCTCGATGGGGCCGACGAAAGTGATCGCCAGCGAACGCACCGGTCGTCCGGCCTCGGCCACCGCCGCCATGGCCTCATAGGCCAAAGCCGCTACCAGGCCGCCGAAGCTGGCGCGGCCCTGGGCCCAGGTGGCGGGGATGACGATGGACAGCGGCGCGGCGCGCACCGCCCGGAGCATTTCGCTGAAGGACATGATCGACTTCCTTGGGGCTTCTGGAGAGAGGGAGCTGGCTGCGATCTTAGGGGCACCACCCGCTCCGGCAAACCATCCAAAGCCTTGTCCCGCGCAGGAAATGCCCCGCCATCAACGGGCTCTATGCAGCGCCTTCTGCAGGGCGTCCAGGCTTTCGTCGGCGAGGCGCTCGGCAAGGTCGTGGCGAGCGTTCCAGTGCGGCTGCAGGGGCATCAGGTCGAGTTCGCGCTCGCTGCGGATCAGCCACTGCTCGTAGTCATGCCACTCGCCCAGCGCCGATTGCGCGTCCTTCAGCGGTGTCAGCAGGCGCTGCGGCACGGCGGATTCTTGCGGATAGGCCTCCAGCGAATAACGCACCCGCTTGATCAGCAGGCGCAGGCGATGGCGGTCGTGGCTCGGGTCCTTGAGCGCGTCGCGCAACTTCTGCCATTCCCTGGCTAGGCGCTTCTCCACCTTGCCGTGCAGCCCCTTGAGCACACCGTGGCGCTCGGAGGTACGCCAGAGTTGCGGCCAGCCATCCAGGCGCATCATCAGACGTTCCCACTGTGGGCTGGCGAGCAGCGTGGCATAGCCGGACAGCAGCGCCGGCCGACGCAGCGCCGCGGCGCGCTCGTAGCCTTCGGCCTCGAGCACCGGCAGCAGCACCTCCAGGTCACGCAGCGGCCCGCTGAGCCGCCCCATGTCGCCCAGGGCCTGCTCCAGCTCGTCGATCCCGGGCATGCCGCGCACCGGGTGCAGCAGGCTGCGCAGCCGGCGCACGGCGATGCGCAGATCGTGCAGCGCCTCAGGATCGGATTGGGCCTTCAGGCGGGAAGCGGCGGAGAACAGCGCAACCTCCTGCTCGATCAGATGGCTCACCAGGTAATCGCAGAAGGAAGTCACGGCAGGCTCCACTCCAGTGGGGGAAATATCAGGTTAGCCCTGGCCCGCGGAGCGGCAAGGGGCGTGATGTCACGTCGGTTTTCCGCGCCCTGCTCGCAGCCGCCAGGGCAGCTCCCGGCGCAGCCGTGCCAGGTGCGTGCGCAACTCGGCCGGCGACGCAGCCCTGCCACCGTAGCGCTGCCTCTCGAAGGCCTCCAGATAACCGCGGATCGCTTGCGCGTGGGCCGGCAGGAGCTTGCTGGCGCGCCGGCAGAAGTCCCGCGCACCCTCGCCGGTTTCACGGTGCACACCCAGCGGCGCCAGCATTCGCTCGAAGCGCTGGAAGCTGCGCAACTGCATATCAGCGGTGCGCCGCCAGGGCTTGAACAGCAGCAGCGCCAGCAGGCCCAGCAGCAATCCGCCGCCGCCCACCAGCAGTGCGCCGATCCACTCTCGATCCAGCCCACCGAACCAGCGCCGCAGCAGGTCGCCCTGCTGTTCGCTCTGGTAGCCGAGCACCGAGGCCTGCCAACTGTAGTTGAGGTTGTCCCAGGCGGCGCGCAGCTCGTTGATGATCGAGATATTGCGATAACGCAGCGGCGAAAACGGGTCCTGCTCGAGAAAACTGCCCTCGCTGCTCATGGCCGCCTCCAGCCCCTGCTCGATGCGCTCGGGTGACACCGCGCCGGTGGGGTCGACCCGTGTCCAGCCTGCGCCATCCTGCCAGTACTCGACCCAGGCATGGGCATCGAACTGGCGCACACTCAGGTAGCTGCCAGACGAGCTCACCTCGCCCCCCTGATAGCCGGTAACCACCCGTGCCGGGATGCCAGCCGAGCGCAAGACGAAGGCCATGGCGCCGGCATAGTGCTCGCAGAAGCCGGCGCGCGTATTGAAGAGGAATCCGTCGATGCGCTCCGCTCCGGTATCCGCTGGCCTGAGGGTGTAGCTGAAGGGCTGTTCGCGGAAATACCGCAGCATCGCCTGAACCAGATCATCGGGCTGGGGGTAGCGCTCGTGCAGTTCCTGCGCCCAGGCGCGGGCCTGTGGATTGCCGGTCTTTGGCAGCGACAGGTTCAGCCGCAGCGCGCGGCTGCCATCGGTGGGTTCGAGCAGGGCCTGCGGCCAGGACGTGGCGCGGTACATGAGTGCCTGGCGCACCGGCGTGCGACGCTCCAGGTGGAAATCACTCATCAGCCGTGCGTCGCCCAACGAGCTGCGCGCGACGTCGAGGGCGAACAGCCAGGGGCGGCCGTTGGGCTCCATGATCACCTGGTACTCCACTGCCTCGCCGCGCTCACGCCATTGCGGCGCGACATCACCGCGCTGGAACGCCGTCGTCCAGCGTACGCCGTCGAATCGTTCCAGTGTCAGGGCGCGCCAGTACAGTTGCGAATGCGGCGGCGGCGGCCCCTCGAAACTGGCGCGAAAGGCCAGCGCCGGAGACTGGCTCAGCTCCACCATGTCCCCTGGCGCCATGCTGTCGCTCAGCCCGGTCATGGCCTTATCGCCCGGCAGCGGCAACGACCACAGCGGCCCCATGCGCGGGAACAGCAGGAACATCAGCAGCATCAGTGGCAAGGCTTGCAGCAGCAGAGCGGCAGCCAGGCGCAGGGTCGGCATCGGGCGCGCGGCAAAGCCGCTCTGCTGCAGGCCGATGGCCGAGGCCAGCAGCGCCAGCACCGGCAGCAGACTGAAGGCGGCGGCGAGAATGTCGTCCTGGAACAGGTAACTGGTGGTGACCGCGAAGAACCCCAGCAGGATGAGCACCCAGGCGTCGCGGCGAGTCTTGAGCTCCACCAGCTTCACCACGAAGGCCGCGATCAGCAGCACCACGCCGGCATCCAGGCCAATCAGCGAGCCGCGGGAAAACCAGACGCCCAGCCCTGCCGCCACCACGAGCGCCAGCTTGGCGATGCCGCTGGGGTAGTTGGCGCGCATGCGGAACACCTGGATGCGCCACGTCGCGCAGCCCAACCACAGCGCGACGATCCAGGCCGGCAGGTGTTCCAGGTGCGGAATGATCACCACCGCCTGGGCGACCAGCAGCCAGGTCAGCGCTACCCGGGGAATCGGCTGGGCCGCAGTGCCGGCCAGGCTGCTCATCGCTTCGTCCCGTGCAGCGCCAGGGCGCGCAGGCAGGCATCACGATGGGCCTCATCCAGGCCAACCGGAAGCTGCGCATCCGGCAGACGCAGGCCGAAAGGCTGCTGGCGCAGCGACAGTTGCAGGACCCAGAAACACAGCCGTGACAGACGCCCTTCGGTGTCACCTCCGAGGCTGTCGAAATCCAGCCAGACATTGCGCCCGGCCAGCGCGGAGAAGTCCTTCACCAGCAACCCCTGTCCCCGCGAATAGGCCTTCCAGTGCAGGCGCCGGCGCGAATCGCCGGGCTGGTAGGGGCGCAGCCCCTGATAATCGTCGACGCCGCGACCGCTGGGGCTCACGCCCTCTTCATCGTTATCGGCCGGCGCGGCTTCCAGCGGCAAGTCGCCCGGCTGCGGGTGCGGATAGACCAGCACCGACTGGGCCAGATCCACCCAGCTCCAGGCCACCAGCAGGCCCAGCGGGAAACGGCTTTCCACCCGCAGGCGGCCGGGCCGCAGCCAGCCTCGCCGCTCCGCGCTCAGGCTGAGCAGCAATTCCTCGGCGTGCTCTGCCGCGACATCGGCGAACTGCATGCGCTCCGCCTCCCAGCCCAGGCCGATGGCCTGCCGTGCACGCCCCTCGCCTTCCAGGCGCACGCGGAACGAGGCCTGTTCGCCGACGAACACTGGCGCCGCGCCGAGCGCCGTGAGGCGCAGGCCGCCCAGGTTGCGGTAGGTGTGCAGGATGGCGACGATGAACAGCGACAACAGGAGGAAGGTCAGGCCGTAGGCCAGGCTGTTCTGATAGTTGATTGCCGTGAGCAGCATCAGCAGCAAGGCAACGCCGAAGGCCATGCCCTGCCGGGTCGGGATGATGAAGATGCGGCGCTGATTGAGCTGCAGCGATGGCGACGGCGGTATACGCCGGGCTATCCAGCTCTGCCACAACGGCCTGACCCTGACGAGCATCGCCTACTCCTCAGAGAGCCGGGACTTCACGCAGCAACCACTGCACCAGCGCGCCGCCGCCATGGCCGGCCGGGTCGGCCTGGTCACGCAGGCGGTGGCCGGCCACCGAAGGCAGCACGGCCTGCACATCCTCGGGGATCACATAGTCGCGCCCGGCCAGCAGCGCCCAGGCGCGGGCCGCCGCCAGCAGTGCAAGGCTGCCGCGCGGTGACAGGCCGAGGGCGAAGGCCGGCTGCGTGCGCGTGGCTTCCACCAGGCGCAGCACGTAATCCACCAGGGCGTCGCTGGCGCGCACCGCCAGCACCTCGCCCTGCAGCGCCTGCAGCTCCCGTGGGTCGAGCATCGGCTCCAGGCGTGGCAACAGATCGCGGCGCGCCTCGCCCAGCAGCAGTGCCTTCTCGGCGGCACGGCCGGGGTAGCCCAGGGACAGGCGCATGAGGAAACGGTCGAGCTGGGATTCGGGCAGCGCGAAGGTGCCACCCTGGGTCACCGGGTTCTGCGTGGCGATGACGAAGAACGGCTCGGGCAGCGGGCGGGTCGCCCCCTCGATGGTCACCTGCCCTTCCTCCATGGCCTCGAGCAGCGCGCTCTGGCTCTTCGGCGTGGCGCGGTTGATCTCATCGGCCAGCACCAGTTCGGAGAAGATCGGCCCGGGATGGAAGACGAACTGCCCGGTGTCCTTGTCGAACACCGAGGTGCCCAGCACGTCGCCGGGCAACAGGTCGGAGGTGAACTGGATTCGCTGGAAGCCCAGGCCCAGCACCCGCGCCAGGGCGTGGCTGAGGGTGGTCTTGCCCATGCCGGGCAAGTCTTCGATGAGCAGGTGACCGCGGGCGAGCAGGCAGGTCAGCGCCAGCCTTACCTGAACCTCCTTGCCGAGCAGGACTTCATCAACTGCCTTCAGACAATTCTCCAGCTTGGCGCGCATCCCGACCTCACAATCTAGGAAAACTCCGATCCTACTGGTCCACGACAGAGCATCAAAGGCTTCGACACATTTAGTCCGGAAACTGTGATGTAGAGCTGTGATCCAGAGCGCCTCAGCGCCCCAGCAGACGTTCCGCCAGCCAACTTGCGGCGGGCCCCAGCCGGCGCTGTCGCGACCAGATCACGTCCACCGCCACTCGCCGCGGCCAGCCGGCGACCTTCAGCTCCTGCATACGCCCACTGGCGAAGCGTCCTACCATCCAGCTGGGCAATTCGATCCAGCCGAAGCCTAATACCGCCATGTCCAGCAACAACAGGTAGTTTGGCGCGCTCCAGCAGCGGCCGCCGAGCAGCGGCGCGGCGTCGTCAAGGTAGGTGTTCAGGCGTAGCGCCCGGTAGGCCAGCAGGTCCTCGCGTTCGATTCGCTCGCGGCTGGCCAGCGGATGGTTGCGGCTGACGAAGAGGCCGAACTCGGCCTGCTCGCTCAGGGTCGCCGAACCGATGTCCGGCGCGTACTCCGCCTGCGCTGCCAGCAGGCCGAGGCTGGCCCGGCCCTGAACGACCAGGTCGAGTACGTCGCTGTCTTCGGCGATCAGCCATTCGAACTCCAGGTCCGGATAACGCGCATCGATCTCCGCCAGTCGCGCCTCGAATTCGGCCGACTGATAGGTGTCCGACATCGCCAGGGTCACCCGCGACTCCAGCCCACCGACCAACTGGTGGGCGAGTTGACCGAGGCGATCATTGGCCATCAGCACTTCCTCCACCCGTCCGAGCAGCGCATGACCGGCCTCGGTGAGCTGTGGCTGGCGGCTGCTGCGGTCGAACAGGGTCAGCCCGAAGTCGATCTCCAGACGGGCGATAGCCTCGCTGACGGTGGACTGGCTCTTGCCCAGCTTGCGCGCGGCGGCGCTGAACGAGCCCAGGCAGGCGGCCTCGGCGAAGGCCTGCAGGGATTCTGGGGAATATTGCATCATGGCGCCCTCTTCCATCGGTTAAGCCGATGGTATCCAACTTATATCCAGCCGGTCGACCGATGATAATGGCGCCGGACCGACGGAGTCGGCCTTCTCGTGAATTGAGAGCTGCATGCCTGGAGATACCCCATGACACCCACTAAAACCCTGAAAGAGCGGATGTTCCACGCCGGCCTTTTCGAACTGCTGGCGGTCGTCATCTGCGCACCGACCCTGGCCTGGCTGATGGACAAACCGCTGGGCCACATGGGCGCCATGACCCTGATGTTCTCGGCCATCGCCACCGTGTGGAACATGCTGTTCAACGCCGCCTTCGACCGCGCGCAGAACCGCATGGGCTTCAGCCGCACCCTGTCGGTGCGGGTGCTGCACGCCTCGCTGTTCGAGCTGGGCCTGATCATCCTGCTGGTGCCGCTGGCCGCCTGGTGGCTGTCGGTGAGCCTGCTGGAGGCCTTCATCCTCGACATCGGCCTGGTGCTGTTCTTCCTGCCCTACGCGCTGGTGTTCAACTGGGTGTACGACGTGCTGCGCGAGCGCTGGTTCGGCCGGGCGACGTCAACCGCTCAAGTCCACGGCTGAGCCCTGTAGGAGCGAGCTTGCTCGCGAACCGCCCAGCTCATTCGCTGCCGGGGAATCTGTTCGCGAGCAAGCTCGCTCCTACGAAAAGCAGCAATGAAAAAGCCCGCATCGCTGCGGGCTTTTTCATGTCCGAAAGAGCGCGATCAGGCCAGGC
Source organism: Pseudomonas sp. GD03903 (assembly GCF_029840045.1). Lineage (NCBI taxonomy): Bacteria > Pseudomonadati > Pseudomonadota > Gammaproteobacteria > Pseudomonadales > Pseudomonadaceae > Pseudomonas > Pseudomonas sp. GD03903. Next base: position 155,512 of record NZ_JAOCBT010000011.1, read on the forward strand.
TGGCGGCGATCTCGGCGAGTGCCTTGGCCGGGTCGGCGGCCTGGCTGATCGGGCGGCCGATCACCAGGTAGTCGGAGCCATTGTCCAGCGCCTGGCGCGGGGTGAGGATGCGCCGCTGGTCGTCCTGGGCGCTGCCGGCCGGGCGGATGCCGGGGGTGACCAGTTGCAGCGCCGGATGCGCAGCTTTCAGCGCCGGCGCTTCCTGGGCGGAGCAGACCAGGCCGTCCATGCCGGCCTTCTGAGCCAGGGCCGCCAGCCGCAGCACCTGCTCCTGGGGCTCGACGTCCAGGCCGATTCCGGCCAGGTCCTCGCGCTCCATGCTGGTCAGCACGGTCACGCCGATCAGCAGCGGCGACGGGCCATTGAAGGCGTCCAGGGTCTCGCGGCAGGCACTCATCATGCGCAGGCCGCCGGAGCAATGCACGTTGACCATCCACACGCCCATCTCGGCGGCGGCGCGCACGGCCATCGCGGTGGTGTTGGGGATGTCGTGGAATTTCAGGTCGAGGAAGACTTCGAAGCCGCGGCTGTTCAGGGTCTCGACGATACCGGCGGCGCAGCTGGTGAACAGTTCCTTGCCCACCTTCACCCGGCACAGCGTCGGATCGAGCTGGTCAGCCAGCGCCAGCGCGGCTTCGCGGGTGGGGAAATCCAGGGCGACGATGATCGGGGTCTGGCAGGCGGACATGGGCTCTCTCGCGGGTATCGAAAAAATCGGCGCGCATTGTCGCAGAAACGCGCCGACTTCCGTAGCCCGCCCGGCAGGAATGCTGCGTCGCCGACGGCGATCATGCACTCAGCCGCTCGCGCAGACGGCCGAGCATGCCCAGCAGGCTGCCCACTTTTTCCCGCTCACGATCCTCGCGCGGCACCTCGGCGATGCGCGCGACGTTCTGCTCGGGCTGCGCGCGCCAGAGCAGCGCCTGCTCGGCGGCGGCCTTCAGGCCCTTCTCGAACAGGCCGCGGCGGATCGGCTTGGGCAGGTAGCGGAAGATCTGCGCCTGGTTGATCAGCGCCAGCAGGTCCTGGGTGTCGCGGAACGGCGTGACGACGATGCTCAGCAGGCGCGGATGAGCCTGGGCCAGGGACTTGAGCAGCGGCGCGGTGTCCTCGCCGGCGAGCTTCAGGTCGCTGACCAGGATGTCGATGGGTTCGCTGTTCAGTCGCACGATGGCCTCGGCCAGGTTGCGCGCGCGGTGCAACTGGTGGGTGCCGGCGCTGCAGAACTCGCCGACACAGGCCAGGGTCTCGGCGTCCTCGTCCAGCAGCAGCACGTTGAGTGGCGCAACGACGCGGCTGATCGCCTTGGTATCGATGGGCTCGGCCGGCGCCTGGCGCTGGGTGATCTCGGCCGCCTGGCGCAGAGTGAAGGCCATTTCCTGCGGGTCCCAGGGCTTGGTCAGGTAGCGGAAGATGCCGCCGCTGTTGAGCGCATCCACCGCGGCGTCGAGGTCCGAATAACCAGTCAGGAGGATGCGCAGGGTGTCCGGGGCGATCTCCTGGGCCTGGGCTAGCAACTCGGCACCGGTCATCTGCGGCATGCGCTGGTCGCTGACGAGAATATCGATACGCTCCTCGCGCAGGCGCTGCAGAGCCTTGTGCGGATCGGTTTCCACCAGCACGTCATAGTGACGGCGGAACTGCATCGCGAGGCTGCGCAGGATGCGTTCCTCGTCGTCGACGAAGAGGATGCGGACAGGCTGCTGGCTCATGTTCAGGCGCTCCGTTTCAGTTCGCTGGCCTGCACGAGTGGCAGGCTGATGAGGAATCGCGTGCCGCGCCCCGGTTCGGACGCCACGCGGATACGGCCGCCGTGGTCCTGGACGATCTTGTAGCTGATCGACAGGCCCAGGCCCGTGCCCTGCCCCACCGGCTTGGTGGTGAAGAAGGGGTCGAAGATGCGCGCACGCACCTCCTCGTCCATGCCCTTGCCGTTGTCCTGCACCGAGAGGTGCACGTGGGTTTCGTCCGCCCAGGATTTCACCTGGATCAGGCCAAATTTCTCCATGGCCTGGGCGGCGTTGGTCAGCAGGTTGAGCAGCACCTGGTTGATCTGGCTGGCGGCGCAGGCGACCTTGGGCAGCGCGCCCAGCTGGGTGGCGACCTCGGCCTTTTCCTTGATGCTGTTGCGGGCGATCAGCAGTGCGCTGCGCACGCAGTCGTTGAGGTCGACTTCTTCACTGCGGGCGCGGTCCAGGCGGGCGAAGTCCTTCAGGCCGCCGACCAGCTCGCCGATCTGCGCCAAGCCGAAATCGGTGTCGCCGAACAGCTGGTCGAGGTCGCCCACCAGTTGCTCCAGCGCGGCTTCTTCGCGTGCCTGTTCGAAGGCTGAGCGGGCGCGAGCCAGTTGCTCGGAGTCGCAGGCCGGGTCGTCCAGGCATTCGTTGAACAGGGTCTGCGCTTCGGTAAGGCCGAGCAGTGGCACCAGCAGTTCGCGCAGCAGCGCGACGTTATTCTTCACATAGCCCAGCGGGGTGTTCAGCTCGTGGGCGACGCCGGCGACCATCTGCCCGAGGGAGGCCATCTTCTCCGACTGCACCAACTGCGCCTGGGACTCGCGCAGGTCCTGCAGCGTCTTGTTGAGCACGCGGTTGCGCTGGGCGACGCGCTGCTCCATGGCTTTCAGCAGATCGAGCACCGTGCCCAGGCCGAGGTAACGTCCCTGCTCGTCCACCAGGATGAAGTCCTCGGTGATCGGATAACTCAGTTGGGCGGTTACCTGTTGCGAGGCCTCCTCGAGGCTCAGGTCGGCGCGCACCTTCAATGGCTGCGCATTCATCACATCGCTGGCCGGACGGCGGCCCCAGAGGTCGCGGCCGAAGCGCTGCATGAAGATGTCCTGCAGGCCATTGCGACTGACCAGCCCCAGCGGCAGCCCGGCGGCATCCACCACCGGCAGTGAGAGGAAGGCGCGGTGCTCGGCATCGAGGAAGCGATCGGCAACATCGCTGATGCTCAGTTCCGGTGCCAAGGGCGCTACCTGGCGCAACAGCTCGTGCAGGGCGCGGGTGGTCATCGGCGAATCTCCGGTCGCTGGAATGGGCGCCAGTAGACCAGCGGCAGATTGCCATCCTGTGACAGCCGTCGCGGCTCCGCGAAGCGTCACGCCGCGGTCATCGCCGTGCAACAAGCGCCGCGACGCGCACCTGAACGAATCGCTGCGCCCCCAATCGAGGCACGCCATGTGCCGCGAATGTTCACGAAACGACGCGAGACCTCGCTTTGCGACCTGATCTCCGGGCATGGCACGGCCACTGCACGAATCAGCGGGTCGTGTTTTTCATCCTCGTTCGGACTTTCTCTTCTCTGACTTTCTCTTCAGGAGACGTCGCATGAGCACGCAACTCAAACCCACCCTCGGCACCCTGCACCTGTGGGGCATCGCCGTGGGCCTGGTGATTTCCGGTGAGTACTTCGGCTGGAGCTACGGCTGGGGCGTGGCCGGCACCCTCGGCTTCCTGGTCACCACGCTGCTGGTGGCGACCATGTACACCTGTTTCATCTTCAGTTTCACCGAACTGACCACCGCCATTCCCCATGCCGGCGGGCCCTTCGCCTACAGCCGCCGTGCCTTTGGCGAAAAAGGCGGGCTGGTGGCAGGCCTCGCCACGCTGATCGAGTTCGTCTTCGCCCCGCCGGCCATCGCCATGGCCATCGGCGCCTACCTCAACGTGCAGTTCCCCTCGCTCGATCCGAAGCACGCGGCGGTTGGCGCGTACCTGATCTTCATGACCCTGAATATCCTCGGGGTCAGCATCGCGGCGACCTTCGAGCTGATCGTCACCATCCTCGCAGTGGGCGAACTGCTAGTGTTCATGGGCGTGGTCGCGCCGGGCTTCAGCTTCAGCAACTTCGTGCTCAATGGCTGGGCCGGCTCCGACAGCTTCGGCGGCGCAGCGATCAGCGGCATCTTCGCGGCGATTCCCTTTGCCATCTGGTTCTTCCTCGCCATCGAGGGCGCGGCCATGGCTGCCGAGGAAGCCAAGGACCCGAAGCGCACGATTCCCAAGGCCTACGTCAGCGGCATCCTCACCCTGGTGGTGCTGGCCATCGGCGTGATGCTGTTTGCCGGCGGCGCCGGCGACTGGAAGGCGCTGTCGGGGATCAACGACCCGCTGCCGCAGGCGATGAAGATGGTGGTCGGCGAGAACTCCGGCTGGCTGCACATGCTGGTGTGGATCGGCCTGTTCGGCCTGGTCGCCAGCTTCCACGGCATCATCCTCGGTTACTCGCGACAGTTCTTCGCCCTCGCCCGCGCCGGCTACCTGCCGCGCGGCCTGGCCAGGCTGTCGCGCTTCCAGACCCCGCACCGGGCGATCATCGCCGGCGGCCTGGTGGGCATCGCGGCGATCTACAGCGACGGCCTGATCGCCCTGCAGGGCATGAGCCTGACCGCGGCGATGATCACCATGAGCGTGTTCGGCGCCATCGTCATGTACATCATGAGCATGCTCAGCCTGTTCAAGCTGCGCCGCAGCGAACCAAATCTGGAACGCAGCTTCCGCGCGCCGGGCTTCCCGGTGGTGCCGGGCATCGCCCTGGCGCTGGCGGTGCTGTGCCTGGCGGCGATGGTCTGGTTCAACCTGCAGATCGCCGGCATCTTCCTGGCCTTCATGGCGGCGGGCTTCGTCTACTTCCAGCTCACCGCCGCCCATCGCGCCAGCGCCCCGGCGGACGCTATGCTGACGGGAGCCTGATCGCCATCCGCGCCCTGCCCCCTGGGCCGGGCGCGGAACAACCGGAACGTTCGCATGACCTACCAGACCACTGTCGGTAGCCTGACCTACCGCTTCGCCGACCTGAAGACGCTGCTCGCCAAGGCCAGCCCGGCGCGCTCCGGCGACTCGCTGGCGGGCCTTGCCGCGGACAGCTACGAAGAACGCATGGCGGCGAAGATCGCCCTCGCCGAGGTGCCGCTCAAACGCTTCCTCGATGAAGCGCTGATCCCCTACGAAGCCGACGAAGTCACCCGGCTGATCATCGACAGCCACGATGCCGCCTTCGCACCGATCAGCCATCTCACCGTCGGCGACTTCCGCGACTGGCTGCTGCTGGACAGCACCGACAGCGCCACGCTGACCGCCACGGCGCGCGGTATCACGCCGGAGATGGCCGCCGCGGTAAGCAAGCTGATGCGCAACCAGGACCTGATCCTGGCGGCGAAGAAGTGCCGCGTGGTCACCCGCTTCCGCAATACCATCGGCCTGCCCGGCCACCTTTCGGTGCGCCTGCAGCCCAACCACCCCACGGACGACGTGCGCGGCATCGCCGCCAGCATGCTCGACGGCCTGCTCTACGGCTCCGGCGATGCGGTGGTGGGCATCAACCCGGCGAGCGACTCGCCAGCCACCCTGATGCAGCTGTGGCGAATGATGGACGAGTTGCGCCAGCGCTTCGAGATTCCCCTGCAGAGCTGCGTGCTCACCCACGTCACCTCGCAGATCCAGGCCATCGAGGCCGGCGCGCCGATCGACCTGGTGTTCCAGTCCATCGCCGGCACGCAGACGACCAACGACAGCTTCGGCATCAACCTCGCCCTGCTGCGCGAGGCCCACGAGGCGGCGCTGTCGCTCAAGCGCGGCACGCTGGGCGACAACGTCATGTACTTCGAGACCGGCCAGGGCAGCGCGCTGTCCGCCGGCGGCCACCATGGCGTCGACCAGCAGACCTGCGAGGCCCGCGCCTATGCCGTGGCCCGCGAGTTCCGCCCGCTGCTGACCAACACCGTGGTCGGCTTCATCGGTCCGGAATACCTCTACGACGGCAAGCAGATCATCCGCGCGGGGCTGGAGGATCACTTCTGCGCCAAGCTGCTGGGCGTGCCCATGGGCTGCGACGTCTGCTACACCAACCACGCCGAGGCCGACCAGGACGACATGGACAACCTGCTGACCCTGCTCGGCGCGGCGGGCGTCACCTTCATCATGGGCATCCCCGGCGCCGACGACATCATGCTCAACTACCAGAGCACCTCCTTCCACGACGCCCTCTACCTGCGCAGCACCCTGGGCCTGCAGCGTGCGCCGGAGTTCGACGCCTGGCTGGTGAAAATGGCGATTACCGAAGCCTCCGGCCAGTTGCGGCCAATCGGCCGCGGCCACGACCTGCTACGGGCCTTCTGAGGAACTGAAAGCATGGACCTGATCCACAGCGACCCGTGGGACGAACTGCGCGCTCACACCTCCGCGCGCATCGCACTGGGCCGCGTCGGCTCCAGCCTGCCGACCCGCGAGGTACTGAAGTTCGGCCTGGCCCATGCCCAGGCCCGCGACGCGGTGCACCATCCGCTGGACTTCGCGGTGCTGCAGCAATCGCTGGTCGATGAGGGCTTCCGCGTCCTGCGCGCGCGCAGCGAGGCGCCGGACCGCCAGACCTACCTGCTGCGCCCGGACCTGGGTCGCGCCCTGCATCCGGACAGCCTGTGGCAACTCAAGGGCGAGAAGATCGCCGCGGAACTGGTCGTCGTGATTGCCGACGGGCTTTCCTCCTTCGCTGTCCAGCAACACGCACTGCCACTGCTGAGCGCGCTGCGCGAGCGCTTCGCCACTGACTGGCAGCACACCCCCGTGGTACTCGCCGAGCAGGGCCGCGTGGCCATCGGCGACGGCATCGGCGCGGCACTGGGAGCGAAGCTCGCCCTGGTGCTGATCGGTGAACGCCCCGGCCTCAGCTCACCGGACAGCCTGGGCCTCTACCTCACCTGGCAGCCGCAGGTGGGGCGCATGGACAGCGAGCGCAACTGCATCTCCAACGTGCGCCCCGAGGGCCTGCCCTACGCGCAGGCTGCCCACAAGCTCGCCCATCTGCTGCAACAGTCGCTGCGCATGCGCGTCAGCGGCGTGAAACTCAAGGATGACAGCGACCTGCCCGAAGCGATCAGTCTGAACCGGCGTGCGCCTGACAAGGTCTGAATCACAGCGTATCGTGATATTCCACTGCCACTGTCGGAGACGGGACCATGCCCTGGTATGCCTGGTTGATCATCGCCCTAGCCATGGGCTCCATCGTCGGCGCGCTGATGATGCTGCGCGATACGGCGAAAAAGCTCCCGCTGACCGAGGAGCAGCTCAAGCGCATCCACGAGCGCAACGCCGAGATGGACGCCAAGGAAGCCGAAGACAAGCGCTGATAATCGCCTAACTGACTGACGCTTCAGTCAAAAACTGGCCGTAACGATGGTCAGCAGCGGTTGAAATTGCCTAGACTCGCCTCCTTCGATGGAGGAAAGAATGCTCAGGAAACTCCTGCCGCTGCTGCCAGTCGTGTTGTTGCTCTGCGGTTTCGGGCTCGGATTCGTCCAGCCAGTGGGGTTGCTGATCGGCGCTGTCTACATCGCCTGGACCCTCTACGGCGAGGCTCGCCTGCCGCGGCTGCTCTGGTGGCTGGTGTGCCTGGTGCTCAGTATCGCCCTGGCCGCGCACCTGTTGCCGGGCACTACCTCGTGGACGCTCTGGCCAGTGCGCCAGCTCAGCCCGGACGCTCCGGTCTACGCCCTGCACCTGTCCTGGGACAAGGCCCTGGTGGGTATCACCCTGCTCGCCTGGTGGCTGCGCCGCGATCCGGTGCCGATGGAGAAACGCTCCCCGGACTTCGCCGCCATCGTCATCGTCACCACGCTGTTCGCCGTGCCGCTGGTGGCCGTAGCGGGCGGCCTGGTGGTGTGGAACCCGAAATGGCCGCCCGGCTTCTGGCTGTGGATGCTGGTCAACGTCTGCGTGATCTCGCTGACCGAAGAGGCTTTCTTCCGCGGTCTGCTGCAAAGCGAACTGGTGCGCCGCTTCGGCGCCTTCGCCGGAGTGACGGCCGCCAGCGTGCTGTTCGGCCTGGTGCACTGGCCGATCAATCCGTTGTTCGCAGTGGTCGCGGGTATTGCGGGCCTGGGCTACGGCCTGGCTTTCCACTTCAGCGGCCGCCTCGCAGTCCCCGTCCTGCTGCATGCCGCGGTGAACTGCCTGCACCTGCTGCTGTTCAGTTATCCGTTGCGGATTATCTGATTAGCTCGGTGCCCGCGTTGAGCGATCGCGGACGGAGTCCGCTCCTACCCAGAGCTCAACGCCGTGCGGGGGGCGCCGCAATGCAAATATCTCCGGCGCGCGTAGGAGCGGACTCCGTCCGCGATTGGCATCCCGCCCGCTCCGAACCTACTCGCGCATCACCAGCAGCAACGCCTGCTCGGCGAGTTCGTCCAGCGTCAGGCTGCCCTCGGGGCGGAACCAGGTGATCGACCAGGACAACGCCCCGGTGAGGAAGCGCCGCAGGATGAACGGGTCGCCCTGGCTGAAGCCGGCCAGGCGCGCCTCTTCCAGCACTTCCAGCCACATCTGCTCGTAGATGTCGCGCAGGCTGAGGATGTAGGCCTGGCCCTCTTCCGACAGCGAGCGCCATTCATAGACCAGCACCGCCATCGCCTCGCCGGTACCACCGGTGATCGACTGCAGCTCGCAGCGGATCAGCGCCAGCAGGCGCTCGCGCAGGGTGGTCGCATCGGCCAGGGCGGCGCGCATCAGGGCGGTGTTGTAGAGGATGGTTTCCTCCATCACCGAGCGGAGGATTTCGTCCTTGCTCTTGAAGTGGTGGAAGATGCTGCCGGACTGAATCCCCACCGCGCCGGCCAGGTCGCGCACCGTCGTGCGTTCGTAGCCCTTGCTGCGGAACAGATGCGCGGCGGTTTGCAGCAGCTTGCCGCGGGCGCTTTCCGGGTCGGTGATCTGCCCGGTCCCGACCAGCTCCAGCATTACTTCGCGGGCTTTGCGGTCATCCACGCTGTTCTCTCCCCATTGGTCCCATCGGCCGATCTGCTCAGGGCGATTCATCGAAACGCCCTGCAAGTACTTGTGTTGTCTGACGAAATGTAAGCCCGCGAGGACCAACCAAGCAAGCGCTTGGCCATCCAATGGTTGGGGTTGTCGTTCTGCCGGGGCTTTTCAACCAAGCGCTTGCTTGGTAATGTCATTCCATCACTCAGCGTCACGGGCAGAACAATGACTAGAACCGTACGTATCGGCTGCGCCTCCGCCTTCTGGGGCGACACCTCCACCGCCGCCGCCCAACTGGTGCGGGGCGCGGAACTGGATTACCTGGTATTCGACTACCTGGCCGAAATCACCATGTCGATCATGGCCGGCGCCCGCCTGAAGAGCCCCGAGGCAGGCTACGCCACCGATTTCGTCGAAGTGATGACACCCCTGCTGGGCGACATCGCAGCGAAGAAGGTCCGCGTGATCAGCAACGCCGGCGGGGTGAATCCCAATGCCTGCGCCAGCGCCCTGGCCGCCGTCTGCGAGAAGGCCGGCGTGGCGCTGAAAATTGCAGTGGTGCACGGCGACAACCTGCAGCCGCGCCTGGGCGAGCTGACCAAGGCCGGCGTCCGCGAGATGTTCAGCGACGCGCCGATGCCGCCGATGTGCGTCTCGATCAACGCCTACCTCGGTGCTCCCGGCATCGTCGAAGCGCTGCAAGCCGGCGCCGATATCGTCATCACCGGCCGCGTGGTGGACAGCGCGGTGGTCAGCGCGGCCCTGGTCCACGAGTTCGGCTGGGCCTGGAACGACTACGACAAGCTGGCCCAGGCCGCCCTGGCCGGGCACATCATCGAATGCGGCGCGCAGTGCACCGGCGGCAACTTCACCGACTGGGAAAGCGTGCCGGACTACGAGCACATCGGTTTCCCTATCGTCGAAGTGCAGGCTGATGGCGCATTTTTCGTGACCAAGCCGCAGGGCACCGGCGGTCTGGTCTCGCCGTTGTCGGTGGGCGAGCAGATGCTCTACGAGATCGGCGACCCGCACGCCTACCTGCTGCCGGACGTGATCTGCGATTTCACCCAGGTCCAGCTGACCCAGGTTGGCGAAAACCGTGTGGCCGTCAGCGGCGCGCGCGGCCTGCCACCCACCGGACAATACAAGGTCAGCGCCACCTACCCGGACGGCTTCCGCTGCACCGCCAGTTGCCTGATCGCCGGCATCGACGCGGTGAAGAAAGCCGAGCGGGTCAGCCAGGCGATCATCGCCAAGACCGAGGAAATCCTCATGGAACGCGGCTGGGGCCCGTACCGCGAGGTCAGCGTGGAACTGCTCGGCAGCGAAGCCACCTACGGCCCGCATGGGCGCCGTGGCGACAGCCGCGAAATCGTGGTGAAACTCGCCGTGCGCCACAGCCGCAAGGAAGCCCTGGTGCTGTTCTCCCGCGAGATCGCCCAGGCCGCCACCGGTATGGCACCGGGCCTGACCGGCATCGTCGGCGGCCGCCCCACCGTGTACCCGGTAATCCGCCTGTTCTCCTTCCTGATCGACAAGGGTGCCTGCGAGCTGGCCGTGGAGATCGACGGCCAGCGCCGGCCAGTCGCCCTGCCCGCCATCGACCACTTCAACCCGGCCGCGCTGGCCGACGATATTCCCGTGCCGACCGCCAAAGGCCCGGCCCAGGCCAGCGTGCCGCTGGTGAAGCTGGCCGTGGCGCGCTCCGGCGACAAGGGCAACCACAGCAATATCGGCGTGATGGCGCGCCGGCCCGAATACCTGCCGTGGATCGCCGAGGCGCTGAGCGAAGGCGCGGTGGCCGAGTGGATGCAGCACGTGCTCGACCCGCAGCTTGGCCGCGTCAGCCGCTGGCACCTACCGGGCAGCCACAGCCTGAACTTCCTGCTGGAAAACGCCCTGGGTGGTGGCGGTGTGGCGAGCCTGCGTATCGACCCGCAGGGCAAGGCCTTCGCCCAGCAGTTGCTGGAATTCCCGGTGGCGGTGCCGCAAGCCATCGCCGATCAATTCCTACAAAGAACAGAAACGTAGGGCGCATAACGCCACCAGCGTTATCCGCCAATCGCAAACGGCGGATGAAGCGTTCCGCTTCATCCGCCCTATGAGATACCTCGGAGTCAGAACAACAATGAGCTACGACTCGATCTTCAAACCCGGCCTGTTCGACGGCCAGACCATCATCGTCACCGGCGGCGGCAGCGGTATCGGCCGTTGCACCGCCCACGAACTGGCAGCCCTCGGCGCCCACGTGGTGCTGGTCGGGCGCAAGGCCGAGAAGCTGGAGAAGACCGCCGGCGAGATCATCGAGGACGGCGGCAGCGCCAGCTGGCACAGCTGCGACATCCGCGACGAGGAGGCGGTGAAGGCACTGGTCGCTCAGGTCATCGCCGAGCGCGGGCCGATCCATCACCTGGTCAACAACGCCGGCGGCCAATACCCCGCGCCGCTCGCCTCGATCAACCTGAAGGGCTTCGAGGCCGTGGTGCGCACCAACCTGGTGGGCGGCTTCCTGATGGCTCGCGAAGTCTTCAATCAGAGCCTGAGCAAGACCGGCGGCAGCATCGTCAACATGCTCGCCGACATGTGGGGCGGCATGCCCGGCATGGGCCACTCCGGCGCCGCCCGCGCCGGCATGGAGAACTTCACCAAGACCGCCGCCATCGAGTGGGGCCACGCCGGGGTGCGGGTCAACGCCGTGGCACCGGGCTGGGTCGCCTCCAGCGGCATGGACACCTACGAAGGCGCGTTCAAGGCGGTGATCCCGACCCTGCGCGAGCACGTGCCGCTCAAGCGCATCGGCACCGAATCGGAAGTGGCCGCCGCCATCGTCTTCCTGCTCTCCCCCGGCGCCGCCTTCATCAGCGGCAACACCATCCGCATCGATGGCGCCGCCAGCCAGGGCAGCCGCGCCTTCCCGCTGTCCAAGGTGAAGCCGGGGCAGAGCCGTTCCTACAACGGTTTCCACCGCGCCTATCTTCCCGATGTGCTGAAGGACCAGGAGTAAGCCATGCCGGTGATCCAGTCGGAAATCGACGCCCAGGGCGAAGACTTTGCCCGCAACCGCGAGGCCATGCTGGCTGCCGTGGCGAGCTTCCGCGAGGTCGAGCAGAAGGTGCTCGACAAGGCCGCCGAGGCCAAGCCGAAGTTCGACAAGCGCGGCCAGCTGCTGCCGCGCGAACGCCTGAACCTGCTGCTGGACGCCGGCGCGCCGTTCCTCGAGATCGGTTCGCTGGCCGGCTACAAGTTGCATGACGACAAGGACGGCACCCAGGCCGGCGGCGGCATCATCTCCGGCATCGGCTATATCGCCGGGGTGCGCTGCCTGGTGAGCGCCAGCAACAGCGCAATCAAGGGCGGCACCATCTCCCCCACCGGGTTGAAGAAAACCCTGCGCCTGCAGCAGATCGCCTTCGAGAACAAGCTGCCGGTGGTGGCGCTGACCGAGAGCGGCGGCGCCAACCTGAACTATGCGGCGGACATCTTCGTCGAGGGTGCGCGCGGCTTCGCCAACCAGGCGCGCCTGTCGGCGGCGGGCATTCCCCAGGTCACCGTGGTGCACGGTTCGTCCACTGCCGGCGGCGCTTACCAGCCGGGCCTGTCGGACTACGTGGTGGTGGTGCGCGGCAAGGCCAAGATGTTCCTCGCCGGCCCGCCGCTGCTGAAAGCCGCCACCGGCGAGATTGCCACCGATGAGGAACTGGGCGGCGCCGAACTGCACGCCCAGGTCGCCGGCACCGCCGAGTACCTGGCGGAGAACGACGCCGATGGCGTGCGCCTGGCCCGAGAGATTCTTGCCTCGTTACCGTGGAATGCGCAGCTGCCCGCACGCCGCAAGCTGGAGTGGGACGAGCCGCTGTACCCGGCGCAGGAACTGCTCGGCGTGGTCCCGGCGGACGCGAAGAAGCCCTACGACGTGCGCGAGATCGTTGCGCGCATCGCCGACGGCTCGCGCTTCCTCGACTTCAAGAACGAGTTCGACAGCCAGACCGTCTGCGGCCACCTGCACATCGAGGGCCACGCCTGCGGCCTGATCGGCAACAACGGCCCGATCACTCCGCAGGGCGCGGCCAAGGCGGCGCAGTTCATCCAGCTGTGCGAGCAGAGCAACACGCCGATCCTGTTCCTGCACAACACCACCGGCTTCATGGTCGGCACCGAGTCCGAGCGCCTGGGCGTGATCAAGCACGGCTCGAAGATGATCCAGGCCGTGGCCAACGCCACCGTGCCCAAGCTCACCCTGGTCGTCGGCGGCTCCTACGGCGCTGGCAACTACGCCATGTGCGGGCGCGGGCTGGACCCGCGCTTCATCTTCGCCTGGCCCAACAGCCGCACCGCGGTGATGGGCGGTGCCCAGGCCGGCAAGGTGCTACGCATCGTCACCGAGGAAAAGCACGCCAAGGAGGGCAAGGAAGCCGACCCGAAGATGCTCGACATGCTCGAACAGATGACCGCGCAGAAACTCGACGCCCAGTCCACCGCGCTCTACGGCACCGCGAGCCTGTGGGACGACGGGCTGATCGACCCGCGCGACACGCGCCAGTTGCTCGGCTACCTGCTGGATATCTGCGCGGAGGCGGCCGTGCGGCCGCTGAAGAACAACAGTTTCGGTGTTGCACGATTTTGACCATAGGGCGCATGACGCCCCAGGCGTCATGCGCCAAGCCGGCGGGTAAAGCGTTGCGCTTCATTCGCCCAACCTGAATTGAAAGATCCCACGGAGAACAAGAAATGATCTTCACCCAGGAACACGAAGAACTCCGCCGCACCGTGCGCAACTTCGTCGAACGCGAGATCAACCCCTACGTCGACGAATGGGAAAAGGCCGGGCGCTTCCCCATCCACGAGGTCTTCAAGAAGGCCGGCGACCTGGGCCTGCTGGGCATCTCCAAGCCGGAGAAATTCGGCGGCATGGGCCTGGACTACAGCTACTCGGTGGTCGCTGCCGAGGAATTCGGCACCATCCATTGCGGCGGCGTGCCGATGGCCCTGGGCGTGCAGACCGACATGTGCACACCGGCGCTGGCACGCTTCGGCTCCGATGAGCTGCGCGAGGAATTCCTCCGCCCGGCCATCGCCGGCGAGATGGTCGGCTGCATCGGCGTATCCGAAGTGGGCGCTGGTTCCGACGTCGCCGGGCTGAAGACCACTGCGCGCAAGGATGGCGACGACTACGTCATCAACGGCAGCAAGATGTGGATCACCAACTCGCCGTCCGCCGACTTCATCTGCCTGCTGGCCAACACCTCCGACGACAAGCCCCACGTCAACAAGTCACTGATCATGGTGCCGATGAAGTCCAAGGGCATCAGCATCAGCCCGCACCTGGACAAGCTCGGCATGCGCAGCTCGGAAACCGCCCAGGTGTTCTTCGACGACGTGCGCGTGCCGCAGCGCTACCGCATCGGCGCCGAGGGTTCGGGCTTCATGATGCAGATGCTGCAGTTCCAGGAGGAACGCCTGTTCGGCGCCGCCAGCGGCATCAAGGGCATGGAGTACTGCGTCAACGCCACCATCGACTACTGCAAGGAGCGCAAGACCTTCGGCCAGGCGCTGATCGACAACCAGGTCATCCACTTCCGCATGGCCGAGCTGATGACCGAGATCGAGTGCCTGCGCGCCCTCACCTATCAGGCCACCGAGCAGTACATCCGTGGCAAGGACGTCACCCGCCTGGCCTCCATGGCCAAACTCAAGGTCGGCCGGCTGTCCCGTGAGGTCACCGACGCCTGCCTGCAGTACTGGGGCGGCCAGGGCTTCATGTGGGAAAACCCGATCGCCCGCGCCTACCGCGACACCCGTCTGGTGTCCATCGGCGGCGGTGCGGACGAAATCATGCTGGGCATCATCTGCAAGCTGATGGGCACCCTGCCGGGCAAGAAGAAGGGCTGAGAGCAGCTACAGGCGGCAGGCTTCAGGCGGCAGGAAGAGCGCCGCTTTTGCCTCCCGCCTGAAGCCTGCCGCCTGTAGCATCTTTAAACGAGGAATTGCGGCATGAGTGAACTGCCGAACTGCGAAACCCTGCTGCTGGAACGTGACGGCGGCGTACTGCACGTCACCCTCAATCGTCCGGACAGCCGCAACGCCATGAGCCTGGCGATGGTCAGCGAACTGCGTGCGGTGCTCGCCGCGGTGCGCGACGACCGCGCCGTGCGCGCCATCGTCCTGCGTGGCGCCGGCGGGCACTTCTGCGCTGGCGGCGACATCAAGGACATGGCCGGCGCCCGCGCCGCCGGTCCCGATGCCTATGCCGCGCTGAACCGCGCCTTCGGCGGCCTGCTGGAGGAAGCCCAGGCACAGCCGCAGGTACTGGTCGCCGCGCTGGAAGGCGCGGTGCTCGGCGGCGGCTTTGGCCTGGCCTGCGTTTCGGACATCGCCATCGCCGCGGTGGACGCGCAGTTCGGCCTGCCGGAAACCAGCCTCGGCATCCTGCCAGCGCAGATCGCGCCCTTCGTGGTGAAACGCATCGGCCTGACCCAGGCCCGCCGCCTGGCCCTCACCGCCGCCCGCTTCGATGGCCGCGAGGCGCTGCGCCTGGGCCTGGTGCATGCCTGCGCGGACAACGCTGAAAGCCTCGGCGAGCAACTGACGGAAGCGCTCGATCAGGTCCGTCGCTGCGCGCCGGGCGCCAATGCCGCCACCAAGGCGCTGCTGCTGGCCAGCGAAACCGAAGCCCTCGGCCCGCTGCTGGACGCTGCCGCCCGCCAGTTCGCCGACGCGGTGACCGGCGCGGAAGGCGCCGAAGGCACCATGGCCTTCGTGCAGAAACGCAAACCGAACTGGGCGCAGTGAGCCAACGCGCGCACCGAACAATCCCCTCTCCTTTCAGGGAGAGGGCGGGGAGAGGGAAACAGCCAGCATGCCCAGCTTCGACAAGATTCTGATTGCCAACCGCGGCGAAATCGCCTGCCGGGTGATCCGCACCGCCCACGACCTGGGCTACCGCACCGTGGCCGTGTACAGCCAGGCCGATGCCAACGCCCGCCACGTGCAGCTGGCCGACGAAGCCGTGTGCATCGGCCCGGCGCCCGTGGGCCAGTCCTACCTGAAGGCGGAGGCGATTCTGGACGCTGCGAAACGCACCGGCGCCGGCGCGGTCCACCCCGGCTACGGCTTCCTCTCGGAGAATGCCGACTTCGCCCACGCCTGCGAGGCCGCCGGCATCGTCTTCATCGGTCCCGGCGTGGAAGCCATCCACCTGATGGGCAGCAAGCGCCTGTCGAAGATCGCCATGCTCGAAGCCGGCGTGCCCTGCATCCCCGGCTACGAAGGTGCCGATCAGGATGACGCCACGCTCACCCGCGAGGCAGAACGCATCGGCTACCCGCTGATGATCAAGGCCAGCGCTGGCGGCGGCGGGCGCGGCATGCGCCTGGTGACGCGCGGCGAAGACCTTGCCGAGCAGCTGCGTACCGCTCGCTCGGAGGCGCAGAACGCCTTCGGCAGCGGCGAGCTGATCCTGGAGAAAGCCGTGGTGCAGCCGCGCCATGTGGAAATCCAGGTATTCGGCGACAGCCACGGCAATATCGTCTACCTCGGCGAGCGCGACTGCTCGGTGCAGCGCCGCCACCAGAAGGTCATCGAGGAAGCGCCCTGCCCGGTGCTGACCGAAGACCTGCGCGCCGCCATGGGCAGCGCCGCGGTGAAGGCCGCCGCCTCGGTGAACTACCTGGGCGCCGGCACCGTGGAGTTCCTGCTGGACGCCAGCGGTGCCTTCTACTTCCTGGAAATGAACACCCGCCTGCAGGTGGAGCACCCGGTCACCGAACTGGTCACCGGCCAGGACCTGGTGGCCTGGCAGATTCGCGTCGCCGAAGGCCATCCGCTGCCGCTGACGCAGGAACAGATCCAGCTCAAGGGCCACGCCATCGAGGTGCGCCTGTACGCCGAGGATGCCGGCCATGGGTTCCTCCCGCAGACCGGCCAGGTGCTGCGCTGGACGCCGCCTCAGCTGGACGGTATCCGCATCGATCACGGCCTGCGCGAAGGCCAGCCGGTGACGCCGTTCTACGACCCGATGCTGGCCAAGGTCATTGCCTACGGCGCTACCCGCGACGAGGCCCGGCGCAAGCTGGTGCGCGCCGTCGAGGACTGCGTGCTGCTGGGAGTGACCGGCAACCAGCGCTTCCTCGCCAACCTGCTCAAGCACCCGGAGTTCGCCGCCGGCAAGGCCACCACCGCGTTCATCGGCGAGCAGTTCGCCGGCGACCCGAGCCTGGCCCCGCGCCAGCCGCAACCACTGGAACTGGCCTGTGCCGCCGCCCTGCTCTACCAGGCTTCGGCCAGTGATCGCGCGCACCAGCCGGGGCTGTCCGGTTGGCGTAGCGCGGGCAGCGCTCCGTGGCGTTTCGCACTCAAGCATGGCGAGGAGAAATTCGTCGTCGAACTGGAAGTCCGCGAGCACGGCGTCCAGCCGACATTGCTGGCCCGCATCGGTGAATCCGAAATCGATCTGCGCCTGCTCGGTGCGGAGAACGGCGAGGCGGTTCTCGAAGCCGATGGCGTTCGCCGCCGCCTGCCCTTCCACCAGGATGGCGCCCGCCTGTGGCTGTATGGCGCGGACGGCAACCTCGAACTGCTGGACGTCACCCATGAACCGGCGGGTGCCGCCGCTGGTGCGGGCTCCGGCACGGTGAAGGCACCGATGGATGGCGCCATCGTCGACGTACTGGTGAGCGAAGGTACGCGCGTCAGCAAGGGTCAACTGCTGCTGGTGCTGGAAGCGATGAAGATGGAACACCCGCTCAAGGCCGGCGTCGACGGCGTGATCCGCCGCGTGCAGGTATCCAAGGGCGAGCAGGTGAAATCGCGGCAGTTGCTGGTGGAGGTCGAGGCCGAAGACGCCTGAAGCGCTTTCCGCTTTTTGCTTTTCGTAGGAGCGAGCTTGCTCGCGAACCAGGGCCCTGCCAACAGGGAATTGTTCGCGAGCAAGCTCGCTCCTACAGACGCCGTCAGCCCCGCCGCTGACGACTCATAACAAGAACTAGGAGCCCCCAAATGTCCCTTTCCGGCAAAACCCTCTTCATCACTGGCGCCAGCCGAGGCATCGGCCGCGAAATCGCCCTGCGCGCGGCGCGCGACGGCGCCAACATCGTCATCGCCGCCAAGAGTGCCGAGCCCCACCCGAAACTCGAAGGCACCATCTTCAGCGTCGCCGAGGAAGTCGAAGCCGCCGGCGGCAAGGCCCTCGCGCTGCAGCTCGACGTGCGCGACGAGAACGCCGTGCGCGAGGCCATGGCCCGCGCCGCCGAACACTTCGGCGGGATCGACGCGGTGGTGAACAACGCCGGGGCGATCAAGCTGGTCGGCGTGGAACGCCTGGAGCCCAAGCGCTTCGACCTGATGTACCAGATCAACACCCGCGCCGTGATGGTCTGCAGCCAGGCCGCGCTGCCCTACCTGAAACAGAGCAAGGGCCATATCCTCAGCCTGTCGCCGCCGATCAACCTGGCCGGCAAGTGGTTCGCCCAGCACGGCCCCTACACCGTCACCAAGTACGGCATGAGCATGCTCACCCTGGGCATGCACGAGGAGTTCAAGAAGTACGGCATCAGCGTCAACGCACTGTGGCCGAAAACCATGATCGCCACCGCCGCCATCGAGTTCGAGCTGGGCAGCCGCGATGCCTTCAAGCGCGCGCGTACCCCGGCGATCATGGCCGACGCCGCCTACGCCATCCTCTCCAGCCGCGAGCGCAGCATCAGCGGGCGCCTGCTGATCGACGAGGACATCCTGCGCGAACAGGGCCAGAGCGACTTCGAGCAGTACCGCTTCGATCCCAACGGTGGCAGCCTGGTGCCCGACCTGTTCCTCGACTGAGCCTACTCGCGGACCTCCTCGTAGGGCGCATAACGCGGAACGCGTTATCTGCCGTTCAGTTCACTCCACACGGACTGACGACGGATAACCGCAAGCGCTTATTCGCCCTACGGCGCGCGCTCTTGGCATCGTTCGCGGCGTTTACCAATCGACACAATCCCGCCCTGGCCGTCCGGCCATAGCTTCCTAGACTGCGAGGAACGCCTCGCCGGCGTTTGCCGATCTGCCCTGCGCCACGCGCACATGGGCCATAGGCGAGCGCCGGGCAGCGGCCTAGAGTCGCCCGAAGCGTCTGCACGCCACAGACAACAATGACAACAAGGGCACGCTTCAATGACCCACGCCGACATCATTACCCCGACCCGCTTCCTCGCCCACCTGCCCGCCACCCTCGGCCGCGTGCCGCGCATGCTGCGCGGGCTGTACTACACCGGCATCCGCAACCGCGAGAAGAATCTCTCCCTGGGCTGGGCCCTGGAGCGCGCCGCGCGCCTCTACCCGGACAGCCCGGCGCTGATCGATGAACGCCGGCGCCTGTCCTACGCCCTCTTCAACGGCTGGGCCAACCGCCTGGCGCGGGCCTTCCAGGCCGAGGGCGTGGGCCACGCCAGCGTGGTCGCGGTGATGCTGGAGAACCGCGCCGAACTCATGGTGGTGCTCGCCGCGCTGGCCAAGCTCGGCGCCATCGGTGCGCTGGTCAACACCACCCAGCGCGGCCAGGTGCTCAGCCACAGCCTGAACCTGGTCAAACCAAGCCATTTCGTGGTCGGCGAGGAGCTGCGCGAGGTCTTCGAAGACGTGCGCCCGGCCCTGGAGAACAGCGGCGGTCGCTGCTACTGGATCGCCGACGAAGACGAGTCGCCATCAACCCAGGCACAGGTCCCGGCCGGCTGGCAGGGGCTGATGCGCCTGGCCCAGGAGCAGGACTCAAACAACCTCGCCGAAACCGCGCGAGTGCGCCTGAAGGACGCCTGCTTCTACATCTACACCTCCGGCACCACCGGCCTGCCGAAGGCATCGATCATGAGCCACGGCAAATGGATCAAGGCCTATGGCGGCTTCGGCCATTCCGGGCTCGGCCTGAGCAACAACGATGTGCTCTACCTGACCCTGCCCTGCTACCACAACAACGCCGTCACCGTCTGTTGGAGCGCCGTGCTGGCCGGTGGCGCGGCCATCGCCTTGCGCCGCAAATTCTCCGCCAGCGCCTTCTGGAAGGACGTGCAGACCTACCAGGCGACCTGCTTCGGCTACATCGGCGAACTCTGCCGCTACCTGCTCAACCAGCCCGAGTGCGCCGAGGAGCGCGGCAACAGCCTGACCTGCATGATTGGCAACGGCTTGCGCCCGTCGATCTGGAACGAGTTCAAGGAACGCTTCGGCATCGAGCGGATCACCGAGTTCTACGCCTCCAGCGAAGGCAACATCGGCTTCACCAACGTATTCAACTTCGACAATACGGTGGGCTACTCGCCGGCAACCTACGCGATCGTCCGTTATGACCTGGAGAACGACCAGCCAGTGCGCAACGCCAGGGGCTTCATGGAAAAGGTCGACAAGGGCGAAGCCGGCCTGCTGATCAGCGAGATCAGCGCCAAGTGGCCCTTCGATGGATATACCGACCCGGCCAAGAGCGAGGCGGTGATCTACCGCAACGTATTCAAGGAAGGCGATACCTGGTTCAACACCGGCGACCTGATGCGCGACATCGGCTTCAAGCACACCCAGTTCGTCGATCGCCTGGGCGACACCTTCCGCTGGAAGGGCGAGAACGTCTCCACCACCGAGGTGGAAAACGCCCTGGGCGCCTTCCCCGGCGTGGAGGATGCGGTGGTCTACGGCGTGGAGATTCCCGGCACCAACGGTCGCTGCGGCATGGCCGCACTGCGCCTGGCGGACAGCGCCAGCCTGGACACGACAGAGCTGGCGGCGCACCTGGACCGCGAGCTGCCGGCCTACGCCGTGCCGCTGTTCCTGCGCCTGCTGGCCCAGGTGGAGACCACCGGGACCTTCAAGTACAAGAAGACTGACCTCAAGCGCAACGCCTACGACCCTTCAACCGTGACCGAGGCGCTGTTCGTGCGGTTGCCCGGTGAGACCGACTATCGGGAGCTGGATGGGGCGTTGTTCGAGGCGATTCGCGGTGGCGTGCACCGCTTCTGACGACCTCTTCGTGTAGGAGCGAGCTTGCTCGCGAACGAGCCTTCATGAAGAGCGTCACGAGCAAGCTCGCTCCTACAAGGGCAGACGCCGCGATCAGTTGCGGAACTTGAACTGCAACTCGGCGCCACGGATATCCGAGTGCCAGCTGTCTTCATTGGCCTCGCGCTCATTGGGTTCGCGCTGGATCAGGCGGCCCCCGACTTCGAACGGGCTCTGTCCGGTCTTTTCGCCGAACATGGGCGGCAGGATCGGCTTGTCCTCGGTCACGGTGATCGGATCGTCCGCTTGCAACTGGTGGACGAGGTCCTTGGGCAGGCGCAGGTCGAGCTTCACCGGGGGCAATGGCTGCTTGACCGCCGGGTCGACCGGCTTGCGCACCTGCGCCGGGGTCTTCGAAGGCGCCTTGGCCTCGGGCTTGATCGACGCCTCGACGGCCGGCGCCTTGGGCGACGCCACGGCCTTGGCGGCGGCAGGCTTGGCCTCATTTTCGCGCGGCTGCTCAGCGGCTGGTTCAGGCGCGGGCGTGCTGGCCGGGGCCGCTGGGGCAACTGCCGGTGCGGGCGCTGGAGCCGGAGCGGCCAACTTGTCCTTGTGCTCGTCGCCACAGGCGGCGAGCAGCAGGGACAAACTGGCGACAACGAGAATTCGATACGTCTTCATGGAGCGGGCCGTCAGAAAAACCGCGCAATGCTGGCGCGAGATGCGTGGCAGAGCAAGTGTCTAGCCATGACAAAGCGTTACTTCATTCAGTCTGACAGACACGGGCTGAACCCGGCCTGTCATTGGTCAAGGGTTGTCAGACAGTTCCTTCAGAGCCTTGTCGATATCCAGCTCCGGGAAGCGCTGCCGCAAGCTCTCGCGCACACGCTCAGCCTCCTCCTTCTGCCCCTTGTCCTGCAAGTCGCGCAGGTGCAACAGGCTGGTACGCGGCTCATCACCCTGCACCGCCAACGCTTGCAGCTTCCCTTGCACCTGCCTGCCTGGCTGGGCCTGGGCATCATGGAGCTCGCGCGCTTCGGCCAGAGGTTCAGCCTGCGCGCTGTCTACCGCCATTTTCTTGCTCATGGGCGCAGGTTTGGCGAGTTCCTCCATCGCCGCCCCAGCAGCGCTATCCATTTGCGGCGCAGCCATGCTCGGTGCCGCATAGGGTGCGGCGGCCGGAGCCGCAGGCGGCGCCATGGCCGGTGCGGGAGCCGGCGCGCGCAGCATTGCCGGGGAGACCGGTGCATCGAAGCGCTCCGGCGCCTCTTGGTAAGTGCGCAGGGTCAGGCTCAGGCCGATTCCCAGAGTCGCCAGGCCGGCCACGGCAACGCCCCAGCGCTGGCGGCCAGCGGCGCCCAGCAGCCAGTGGTACAGACGCTGGGGGGCACTCGCTTTCCTCTCCACAGCGGCGGCTCGGGCGGCAGCCAGGATGCGCGCGTCCAGCTGCGCCGACGGCTGCTCCTCGCTGTGCCGGCGGTAGTGCTCAAGCAGGTCCTGCTCGTGCGGATCGCGATTCATCGACTCACCTCCTCGGTCACCGACGGGTCGGACAACAACCGCCGCAATTTCTGCAGGGCGTAGCGAAGTCGGCTCTTCACGGTTTCCGCCGGAGTTTTCGTCAGCTCGGCAATTTCGTTCAGTTCCAGATCGCCATGGGTGCGCAGCAGGAAGACTTCGCGCTGTTCTTCCGGCAGTGACTGCAGCGCGCCCTGCAGGCGCTGCCGGTCGCGACTCAGGCTCAGCTCGTGCTCGGGGTCGACGCTGTCGCCAACCAGCGCCTCGCCATGCAACTGCTCGTCAAAGCTCTCCTGGCGGCCTTGGTGGCGGCCCAGCTTGCGCCAGTGGTCAATCAGGCGGTTGCGGCCGATCTGGTACAGCCAGGTCTTGAAGCTGGCCGCGCCGAAGGGCTGGCTGTCGCTGCGGATCAGGCTCAGCCAGGTTTCCTGGAACACCTCCTCGGCCTGGGCGTGGTCGCCGCACAAGCCGCAGAGAAAGCGGAACAGGCCGAGGCGATGGCGAGCGTAGAGCTCGGCGAAGGCCTCAGCGTCGCCTTGTCGGTAGCGCCGCAATAATGCCGCGTCATTTTCATCCTTGGGGGGTGTTTTCAACTCTCTCGATCCGTAGCGGTGCGGGTGTCGACTGGCTTCGCGCCAACGACCGAGTATCGCCGATGTCGCAGGCGCAGGTGTAGCGCGGTGACCAGCAGGCAGAGGCTCGGGGGTGGCAAGCGGCACGGCAGCGGTCTCGTCGAGGGTTTCAACTTGCTTGGACGAGACGATGTGGGAAAACGGGTTAACCGCAGAAAAGCCTTACGCAGGAGCGGACTGCGTCCGCGATGGCATCCGGCGCGCGGCGGACCCATCGCGGACAGAGTCCGCTCCTGCGCATGCAGGGCAATTACGCAGCGATCAGTTCTTCCTGGCACAGCTGGCAGGCCAGCATGCCGAGGGTCATGATCGCCCGCTCCGCCTCGCGGTCCCACGGAATGCCGCAGGTCAGGCGCAGGCAGTTGTTGAACTGCTCGGTGTTACTGAAGATCAGCCCCGGCGCGATGCTGATGCCCTGCTCCAGGGCGCGGACGTGCAGTTCCTTGGTGTTGACCTTGGCCGGCAGGCTGACCCAGAGGATGAAGCCGCCCTTGGGCCGGGTCATCTGCGTGCCCTCCGGGAAGTACTGCTGTACCGCCAACTGGTAGGCCGTCATGTTCTTGCGGTACTCCTGACGGATGTAGCGCAGATGCCGGTCATAACCGCCGTTCTCGAGATACGCCGCCACGCCCATCTGGGTGACGGTGCACGCCGAGTGCGTGGTGAAGGTCTGCAGGCGGCGAATTTCCTCCTGGTAGCGCTCGGCGATGATCCAGCCGATGCGCACGCCAGGGGAGATAGTCTTGGAGAAACTCGAGCAGTACACCACCCGGCCGTCACGGTCATGGGCCTTGAGTGCCTTGGTCTGCCCCTGGTCGAACATCAGCTCGCCGTAGATATCGTCCTCGATCACCCCGATGTTGTGCTCGGCGGTGAGCTTGAGCAGCGCCTTCTGGCGATCCTCCGGGATGGTGCCGCCCAGCGGATTGCTCAGGCGCGCGGTCAGCACCAGCGCCTTGATCGGCCACTGGTTGGCGGCCAGTTGCAAGGCTTCCAGGCTGATGCCGGTGAGCGGGTCACTGGGAATCTCGATGACCTTCAGGCCGAGGATATCGGCCAATTGCAGCAGCCCGTAGTAGCTCGGCGATTCGGTGGCGATCAGATCGCCCGGCCGGGTCATCACGCGCAAGGCCATGTGGATGGCGTCCACGCAGCCGTGGGTGATGGTTACCTGTGTCGGGTCGACCACCACGCCGGCGTCACGCATGCGGATCGCCACCTGGCGGCGCAGCGGCTCGTAGCCGGGGCTGAACATGTAGCTGAAGGCCCGCGGGCTGGAGAAACGGGTGACCTTGGCCAACTGCTGGTGCAGCGCGCGGACCGGCAGGTAATCCACATGCGGCACCGCGGCGCCCAGCGGGAACACGCCCTCGCGGCGCGCCTCGGCGAGCACCTGGTTGATGATGCTGCTGCGGGTGACCAGGCCGGGGCGTTCGACGCGGGCGATGTCCGGCGTCGAGGCAGTCAGTGCCGGTGTGCGATGCACGTAGAAGCCGGACTGCGGACGCGCGCGGATCAGGCCCTGATCCTCGAGGGTGGCGTAGGCCTGGAGCACCGTCGCATGGCTGACGTTGAGCTGGGTGCTCAGCTTGCGCACGGACGGCACGCGCTCGCCCGGCTGGTAGACACCACGACGGATGTCTTCCGCCAGTTGCTGGGCGATGCGCTGGTACAGCAGCAGATTGGACATGACGGCCATCCCTCGGTCATTGAACCGAAACAGTAGCCAAAAAGTGCAAACTGTTCCAGAACAGTCGTCAGCATTCCATCCGATACAGTTGCGCGCCCGCTTGCTTCAGATCTCGCCCAGCCAGTCCAGCAGCCCCGCCACCACCAGTTGCGCATCGGTGGTCAGGCCGAGTTTCTGCATGGCGTTGCGCTTGTGGGTGCTGATGGTGGAGACGCTGCGGTTGGTCCGCTCGGCGATTTCCCCCACCGTGGCACCATGGGCCAGGCGGCGGATGATATCGACTTCGGTCGGGCTCAACGGCTTGCCGGTATGACGCGGCGGACGCAGCATCGGGTCGATGTAGGTCTCGCCCTTGCGGATGCGGGCGAAGGCGTCATCCAGCAGGCTCAGTGGATTGCGCTTGCAGACATAGCCTACCGCGCCGCACTTCACCGCTGCGGTCGCCAGTAGCGGCGCCCCCATGACCGAATAGACCAGTACAGGTACATCCGGATGGTGGCGCTGCAACCATTCGATCAGGTGCACGCCATCACGCCCGCGAGCGCCGGGCAGCGCCAGCTCGACGATGGCAAGGTCAACCTCGGGGTGGGCACTGAGGACATCCAGCAGGCTGTCGGTGTCGCTGACGAAGGCTTTCACCTGCGCCAGTTCGCGCTCCAGCAGATAGCGTTCCAGACCCCAACCGATCATCGGTTGCGGGTCCGCCACGATTACATTGAAAAGCTTCTTTTCCAGTGACATCAGATTCTCTCGTTTACGGCTCCCCTTGAGGGGATTAGTCGCACCCGGCCATTTTCGCCAAGCTGCCACTCGAAAGAATTCGAGATGCCCCTGATGAAAAACCCCGGAGCCGAAGCGTCCGGGGTTTTCCTGTGTCGGGATATTGCGCTGCGCTCAGCGTTCGGCGCCCAGTTGGCCCTTCTCGTCGGAGAAGACGATCTCCACCCGGCGGTTCTGCGCACGCCCCAGCGACGAAGCGTTATCCGACACCGGATATGCCTCGCCGTAACCCTGCACCTTGACACGCTTGTCGTCCACGCCCAGGTCAGTCAGCGCATCAGCCACGGCCTGCGCGCGATCCCTGGACAGTTGCAGGTTCTGCTCGCGGTCGCCTTCGGCGTCGGTGTAGCCCTCGATGCGAATGATCCGCCGCGGATTGAGCTGGAGGAACTGCACCACCTTGAGCACGGTACGGTTGGCCGCAGGCTTCAGGTCCGCCTCACCGCTGTCGAACAGCACATCGCCGAGCGTCAGCACCAGGCCGCGCTCGGTTTCGTTGGTGGCCAGGCTGACCATCTGCTGCTCCAGCCACTTGCTCTGTTCCTGCACATTGAGCAGGCGCGCTTCACGCATTGCCAGTTGCAGGCGCTCGCGCTCCAGCTGCTGCTTGCCCAGGCGCTCCTGGTTCAGCGCCAGATTGCTGTGCTCGCGGGCGATCTCGCTGTAGCGCTGGCTGAGGTAGGAGTACTGCAGTACGTCATCGCTGCTGCCCCAGTAGTTGGACAGGCGCTCGGCGCGGGCCAGCGACTCGCCGGCACGGATCACGTCCTTGGGCGCGCTGCGCAGCACCGAGGAGTCTTCCTTCACCGCCTGGAACTGCTGGCGGGCCTGCTCCAGGGATTTCTCGCTGAGCTGGCTGTTGGCACAACCGGCCAGCAGTGCGACGACACCCAAGGCGCCGATCCACGATGCGCCACGGCGCAACAGTTGCACGGAAGTCATTGCACTTCTCCCAACTGTTTGCGCAGGCGATTGATGCTCTTGCTCTGCTCGGCCAGTTGCTCGGTGCTCTTGCGCGTCAGCTCCTTGGCCTCGGCCAGGCGCGCATCGAGCTCGGCCTGCTCGGCGAGCTGCCGCGCCTTCTTGTGCGAGCCGACCGCCAGCGCCCCCTTGGCAGCCTGGTACTTGTCCTCGGCGAGCTTGAGCTCGGCGACGTCATCGGTCGCACCCACGGCCTTGGCCTGTTCCAGCGCCTGCTCGGTGAGACGCATCTGTTCGTTGGGTGCCGGGTCGTTCGTCGCACAGCCGGCCAACGCAAACAAAGCCAGGCCGGCGACCATCATCCGTCGATTGATCACGAAATCTATTGTCCTACTCGGTGGGAGTGCTGGCAGGCTGCAGCTGCTGGGCCTTCCAGCGGGCCAGGTTGTCCTGCAGCAGACGCTGCGGGATTCCGGCGGCCGTCAATTCTGTCATTTTTTTCGCCAGTTGTCCGCGCAGCCACGGGTCGTTGCAGGCCGAGTTGTGCGCGACGGTCAGGTACAGACCCTCGCTGGAGATCGGCGGTTCCAACGGCTGCAGGTCGTCGGCCATGCCGAGGGTATCGGCGACCGCGAGGCCGGGGTAGTGCTCGTAGATCACATAATCCGAGCGCTTGAGCAGCAGCTTCTGGAACGCCTGGGTCAGGCTCGGCACTTCCTCCAGCGTCAGTTGCTCCTTGGCGAAAGTGTCGAAATCCGGGCCGAAGCTGTTGTTCACCAGGGTACCGCCCTTCAGGCCGCGCAGGTCGTCGCGACTGGCGTAGGGTGTCGCAGCATCCTTGCGCATCCATACCACGTTGTCGGTGGTGAGGAAGGCCGGATGGATGTAGTCCATGGTCTCCAGCCGCGGCGGCGTGAGGAAGGCGCCGGCGATCAGGTCGACCCGGCCCAGCCGCGCCTCTTCCTGCGCACGCGCCCAGGAGCCGGTATAGATCACCCGGATGTTCACCCCGATCGCCTTGCCGATCTGCTCCAACAGGTCGGCATTGGCGCCGATCAGGCGCTCCGGCTGCGCAGGGTCGCGCCACAGGTAGGGCGGGTATTCCGGATTGCCGGTGGCGACCAACCGCTCGCACTTGCCGGCCGCGAACCCACCCAGTGGAATAGAGAAAGTCACCAGCAACAGCGCTGCACGGATCAGCGTGGAGCAATCAGGCATCGGTAGTCTCACTCGCCAGAAGAAAGAACGGCCATGCTTAGAGCCGCAAAATGCTAGCGTAAAGCACACCGACCCGATTTGGTAATAAGGACTTCTCATGAAGAAAGCCCTTCTGGCCCTTCTCCTGGCGCTAGCCGTCGCCGCCGGCGTGCTCTACGCCTTCCCCTCCACCCTGCTGGCGACGGCACAGTATGTCGAAGCCGCCCGCGCCCGGCTGTCGACCAACAGCCTGCAGGTGGACGACCTGGACATCACCTACTACGAGGGCGGCCCGGAAAAAGCCCAGACCATCCTGCTGATCCACGGCTTTGGCGCCGACAAGAGCAATTGGCCCCGCTTCGCCCGCTTCCTGACCAGGGATTACCACGTCATCGCCGTCGACCTGCCTGGCTTTGGCGACAGCAGCCGGCCCGCGAACATCAGCTATGACGTTGGCACGCAGGCCGAACGCCTGGCCGACTTCATGCGCGAACTGGGCATCGGCCGCTTCCACGTGGTCGGCAACTCCATGGGCGGACATATTGCCGCGCTGCTCGCCGCGCGACATCCGCAGGAGGTGCTGTCGGTCGGTCTGTTCGATAACGCCGGGGTCATGGCGCCGCACCAGAGCGAACTGTTCGAGCGCCTGCTCAAGGGCGGCGACAATCCGCTGGTGCTGCGCAGGGTGGAGGACTTCCCCGCCCTGCTCGACTTCGTCTTCGTGCAGAAGCCGCCGCTGCCGTCGCGGCTGCGGGACTACCTGGCCGAACGCTCACTGGAGCGCAGCGCGTTCAACGGCATGGTCTTCCAGCAGTTGCGCGAACGCTATATCCCACTGGAGCCGGAGCTGCCGAAGATCACCGCGCCGACCCTGCTGCTGTGGGGCGATCGCGACCGCGTACTGGACGTTTCCAGCATCGACGTAATGAAACCGCTGCTGAAGAAGCCCAGCGTTGCCATCCTGCGCGATTGTGGCCACGTGCCGATGATCGAGCGCCCCGAGGAAACCGCTCGCCTTTACCTGGACTTCCTCAAGCAGAGCCACGGGCCGGTCACCGCGGCGAACTGATCGCCGGCGACAAACAAAAACGGCGCCCTCGGGCGCCGTTTCTGCTGGTGCGAACTCAGAGCTGGATCAGATTCGGAATCTGCACGTCCGGGTTGACGTCCTGCTCGTAGTCCACGCCGGCGATCTCGAAGCCGAAGAGACGCAGGAACTCGGACTTGTAGCCAGTGAAGTCGGTCAGCTGGTACAGGTTCTCGTTGGTCACCTTGTTCCACAGATCCTTCACGGTGTCCTGCACGTCCGGCTGCAGTTCCTTGTAGTCGGCACGCAGGCGACCGTCGGCGTCCAGGTGCGGCTCGGCGCCGTACAGGCTCTCGCGGAACAGGCCGTCGACCTGCTCGATGCAGCCTTCGTGGGTGCCCTTCTCCTTCATCACCTTGAACAGCAGCGACAGGTACAGCGGCATCATCGGGATGGCCGAGCTGGCCTGGGTGACCACAGCCTTCAGCACAGAAACACGGGCGTCGCCACCGGTGACGGCCAACTTCTCGCGAATGCCCAGGACTTTCTGGTCGAGGTCCTTCTTGGCGGCGCCGATGGAGCCGTTCCAGTACAGATCGTGGGTGATCTCTTCGCCCAGGTAGGTGAAGGCAGTGGTCTTGGCGCCGTCGGCCAGCACACCGGCTTCCTGCAGCGCGTCGATCCACATCTGCCAGTCTTCACCGCCCATCACCGCCACGGTGTTGGCGATCTCGGCCTCGGTGGCCGGCTCCATCACGCTTTCCTTGATCACTTCCTTGTCGGTATCCAGGCCACGGAAGTTGACGCTCTTGCCGACCGGCTTGAGCACAGAGTTGAAAACCTCGCCGGTCTTCGGATGGGTACGGCGCGGCGCGGCCAGGCTGTAGACCACCAGGTCGACCTTGCCCAGGTCCTGCTTGATGGTCTCGATGGTGACTTGCTTCACTTCATCGGAGAAGGCGTCGCCGTTGATGCTGCGCGCATACAGGCCCTTGGCCTTGGCGAACTTCTCGAAGGCAGCCGAGTTGTACCAGCCGGCTGTGCCCGCCTTGGTCTCGCTGCCGGGGCGCTCGAAGAACACGCCCAGGGTGTCGGCGCCGGCGCCAAAGGCGGCGCTGATGCGCGCGGCTAGGCCGTAACCGGTGGAGGAACCGATGACCAGGACCTTCTTCGGACCGTTGGCAATGGGGCCGTGCGCCTCGACGTACTCGATCTGTTCCTTGACGTTGGCTTCACAGCCGGTCGGGTGGGTAGTGACGCAGATGAAGCCACGCACGCGCGGTTTGATGATCATGAAAACCTCGGTAGCCAGGTGTCGATTGAACACATTCAGGAACTGGAGACGTCGCGCATTGTAGATGAGACACCTTCGCCCGTGGACTTCTGCGCAAAGATTCGTGACCAATGGGTCACCAGTGCAGCGCAACGACCATTTCCCGAGAAAAATCAGGAACCTGAAATGAAAGAACCCGCCACGGGGGCGGGTTCCTTCACTGAGCGAAAAAGGCTTAGACGGCCTTTTCCAGCTCCGGTACGGCTTCGAACAGGTCGGCGACCAG
>NZ_JAOCBT010000012.1:0-160762 GCF_029840045.1 Pseudomonas sp. GD03903
CTGCCAGGTCAGTGCTTCAGGTCCGCCAAGCCCTTGAGCAGCGCTTCGTGGAAGCGTTTCGGGTCCTGGATCTGCGGCGCGTGGCCCATGTCGTCGAACTCCACCAGGGTGGCGTTGGGGATCGCCTTGGCGGTCGCCTTGCCCAGTTCGGCGTAGTTGCCCAGCTTGGCCTTCAGATCGTCCGGGGCGATGTCCTTGCCGATCGCGGTGTTGTCTTTGGTGCCGATCAGCAGCAGGGTCGGCATCTTCAGCTGGCCGAATTCGTAGACCACCGGCTGGGTGAAGATCATGTCGTAGAGCAGTGCCGAGTTCCACGCCACGCGCTCATGGCCGGCGCCATTGAACAGGCCGGCGAGCATGTTCACCCACTTGTCGTACTCAGGTTTCCACTGGCCGGCGTAGTAGGTCGCCTGCTCGTACTGGCGAATGCCCTCGGCGCTGGTCTTCAGCTCGCGCTCGTACCACTGGTCCGGGGTGCGGTAGGGCACGCCCAGGGCTTTCCAGTCTTCCAGGCCGATGGGGTTGACCATCGCCAACTGCTCGACCTGCTGCGGGTACATCAGCGCGTAGCGGGTGGCGAGCATGCCGCCGGTGGAGTGGCCCAGCAGGGTGATCTTGCCGATCTTCAGGTGCTCCAGCAGCGCGTGGGTGTTGGTCGCCAGTTGCTGGAAGCTGTACTGGTAGCGCTCGGGCTTGGTGGACTTGCAGAAGCCGATCTGGTCCGGCGCCACCACGCGGTAGCCGGCATCGCTCAGCGCGGCAATGGTGGTTTCCCAGGTGCCGGCGCAGAAGTTCTTGCCGTGCAGCAGCACCACGGTGCGGCCGTTGGGCTGCTTCTTCGGCTTCACATCGATATAGGCCATGTGCATGTGGTGGCCCTGGGAGGCGAAGCTGTAATGGCCGACCGGGTAGGAGTAGTTGAAACGCTCCAGTTCCGGGCCAAAGGTGGGTTTGGATTCGGCGGCGTGCAGCGGCAGGGCGGCGGCCAACAGCAAGGCGGGTAGCCAGCGGCGGGGCATCGGGGAGCTCTCCTGGTGGTGGGGCACGGGTCAGACAGCGGGAATGGACATAGGTTGGCAGATTTCCGGGCGGGATGCCGCATCGGCGGGTAATGCGAGGAGCGCTTTTTTACAGGAGCGAGGGGGGGCGACCAGTTCTTGCTCGCGACCCGATTTCCCGGCGGCTCTGCGGTCGAGTGGTTCGCGAGCAAGCTCGCTCCTACAGGCCAGGACCCGCTTCGCTCCACCCATCCTACAAAAGCGGGTGTCAGGCCGCGGTGGCGTCGCCAGTCAGCCAGTCGATGAACAGCGAGAAAAGCTCCGCCTGGGAATTGATTTCCAGCTTGGTATAGAGGTGCTTGCGGTGCATGCGCACCGTCTCGGGCGAGATATCCAGCACCCGCGCGCTGGATTTCACCGAGTGGCCGCGCAGTAGCAGGTGGGCGATTTCCCGCTCGCGCTCGGTGAGCTGGTCGGCGCCGAAGTTCATGAAGGCCGCGCGGATGTGCCGGTTCAGCGGCGCCTGGGCATCCGCCGGGCTGACGCTTACGCCGCGCCCGGCGAGCAGCAGGTCCAGCCCGCCGTTGCGTTCGAACTGGCGGATCAGCTCGCGCACCAGCGGCAGCACGGTGGCCAGCAGGTCCAGCTGGGTTTCGCTGAAGCGCGCGCCGCTCTTGCCCTGGTACAGGCACAGCGAGACCTTGCGCGCCTCGCCCAGGTCGATGATGAAGTGGCAGTCCTCGGTGCAGCCGAACTTGAGGTAGTAGGTCTTGTAGTACTCGCTGGCGAAGAAGTCGTCCGGGGCGATGTCGGCCAGCGGGTAGAAACCTTCGGTGAGGCCGTCTTCCATGGCCAGGCAGAAGGGGTCGAGCAGGTAGCCGCGGGCGTAGTAGCGGTCGATCAGCGCCTCATGGTGTTCCGGGTCGATGCCGCGCTGGTACAGCGGTTGCGGCGGCTGGCCGCGCTGCTCCAGGCCGAGCATCACCGATTCCAGTGGTACCAGGCAGCCCAGGGCGTCTGCCAGGCGTTCGACGAAGACGACCTCGCCGACACTGGCCATGACGCGCGCCAGCCCCGCATGCCAGGCATGCAGGGCCAGTGCGTCGGAGGTTTCGCTCAGTGCCTGAGATTCGCTCATGCCCGGCAGCATAAAGGGCTGCCGGGGTGTAGGCAAAATCCTAGGATCGATCATCAGTGCCCCGCGTAATCACCGCTGCGCTGGAGGTCAGCGGCGGCCTCGAGGATCGACTCGCGCAGCGTGTCGACGATCTCGTCGACCTGCTCGCGGGTGATGGTCAGCGGCGGCGACATCACGTTCAGGTGCACGATCGGCCGCACCAGCAGGCCCTTGGCCTGGGCGCGCAGGTGGATCTTCTCGCCGATGTTCAGCTCCTCGGGGAAGAGCACCTTGCTGCGCTTGTCGGCAACGAACTCGACGCAGGCCATCAGCTTCTGGCAGCGCACGCTGCCCACCAGCGGCAGCTCGGCCAGTTCCTGCAGGCGCTGCTCCAGGTAGGAGCCGACGTCCTTCACGTGGTCGAGCAGGTTCTCGCGCTCGATGATCTCGATGTTCTTCAGCGCCGAGACACAGCTCACCGGGTGCCCGCTGTAGGTGAAACCGTGGGCGAAGCAACGGCCCTTGTCGGCTTCGCCGATCACCTTCCAGATGCGGTCGGAGAAGATGCACGCGCCCAGCGGCAGGTAGCCGGAGGTCAGGCCCTTGGCGGTGGTGATGATGTCCGGCTGCATGCCGAATACGTCCTCGGAGGCGAAGAACGCGCCGAGGCGGCCGAAGGAGGTCACCACTTCGTCGGCGACGTAGAGCACGTCGTACTTCTGGCACACCTGCCACATGCGCTGGTGGTAGCCCTTGGGCGGGATGATCACGCCGCCGGAGCCCATGATCGGTTCGGCGAAGAAGGCGGCGACCTTGTCCTCGCCCAGTTCGAGAATCTTGTCTTCGAATTCCTTCACCAGGAATTCGAGGAAATCGCCCTCGGTCATCCCTTCCGGTGCGCGGTAGGGGTTGGGGCAGGAAATGTGGTGGATGACGTCCTTGAGGAAGTCGAACTCGGCCGGATGGTCGGCAACCTTGCCGCCCAGCGACATGGTGAGGAAGGTCGAGCCATGGTAGGCGTTGACCCGGCTGATGATGTGCTTCTTCTCATGCTTGCCGCGGCAGTTCTGGTAGTACTGGATCAGCCGGTAGGCGGTGTCCACGGCGGTGGAGCCACCGGTGGTGAGGAACACGTGGTCGAGGTCGCCCGGGGCCAGTTCGGCGAGCTTCTCGCAGAGCTGGATGGCGGTGACGTTGGCCATGTCGCAGAAGGGGTTGGAGTAGGCCAGCTGGCGCACCTGCTCGGCGATGGCGTCGGCCATTTCCGCGCGGCCCAGGCCGATGTTGGTGCACCACATGCCGCCCACGGCATCCAGGTAGCGATTGCCCTTGGTGTCGTAGATATACGCGCCCTCGCCGGCGGCGATGTTCAACGCACCGTTGACCCGGTGATCGTCGAACACGTGGTAGCCGTGCATGTAGTGGGCTTTGTCGGCGGCGACCAGCTGCTCGTCGTTGAACTGGGCGAAGAAGGCTGGGGTTGGGGTGGTCATCGTCTGTACCTCGGACTTTCGGTTATTCATGGTGGGGGAGAGCCTTCTCCCCGTGCCCCGGCGCTCAGGCCGGGGCGGGTGGTTGGCGATCCATCAGGTCCCGGTCTTCACCGCGTTCCAGGTACGGGTGATCAGGCGGGTGGCCTTGGGGTTCTGCACTTTCTGGGTGAACAGGCGGGCGCGGGTCTCGGCGTCGGGGTAGATCGCCGGGTCATTGCGCACTTCGGCGGCCAGCAGCGGGGTGGCGGCGGCGTTGCTGGAGGCGTAGCGGATGTAGTCGGCGACGCCCGCGGCAACCTTCGGCTGCAGCATGTACTCGATGAACTTGTGGGCGTTTTCCACGTGCGGCGCGTCGGCCGGGATGTAGAAGTCGTCGAACCAGATCAGCGAGCCTTCCTTGGGCACGAAGTAGCCCAGCTTGACCTTGGCGCCGGCTTCGTCGGCGCGGGCCTGGGCGGTGGCGTAGTCGCCGGACCAGGTCATCGCCATGCACTGGTCGCCGTTGGCCAGGCCGTTGAGGTAGCTGGTGGAGTCGAACTTGCGGATATACGGGCGGATCGATTGCAGCAGGTCCTGGGCGGCCTTCAGGTCCTCGGGCAGCGCGCTGTTGGGGTCGCGCTTGAGGTAGGCCAGGGCCAGCGGGATCACGTCGGTGGGGGAATCGATGATGGTCACCCCGCAATCGGCGAATTTCGACACGATCTTCGGATCGAACAGCATCGCCAGCGAGCCGATCGGTGCGTCGGGCATGCGCTGCTTGATCTTGTCGATGTTGTAGGTGATGCCGTTGCTGCCCCAGGTGTACGGCGCCGAGTACTTCACGCCCGGATCATAGTGGTCCAGGTGCTTGAGCACGTCCGCATCGAGGTTGTTCCAGCTGGGCAGCTTGGACTTGTCCAGCGGCTGGAACACGCCCGCTTTCAGCAGCGGCGGTACCAGGGCGGCGTTGAGCACCACCAGGTCGTAGCCCGAGCGGCCGGGCAGCAGTTTGCCCTGCACGGTCTCGTAGGAATCGAAGGTGTCGTAGACCACCTTGATCCCGGTTTCCTTCTCGAAGTCGGCGATGGTGTGTTCGCCGATGTAGTCGGTCCAGTTGTACAGCCGCAGCGTCTTCGCGCCGCCGGCTTCCTCCCCGTGACCCAGTGCCGGCAAGGTCGCCAGCGCCGCGCTGAGTACTGCTGCGAGCGTTTTCTGCATGTCAGTCCCACCTTTGATTTTGTTATGGATTGGAGATATCGCGGATGCAGCCACTGTCGACCAGGGCCGGTTCCCCGGCCATTCCCCGAACGGGTAGGTAAGGGGCGTTGGTGTTTCGACGCGAGCCGCAACAGACCCTGACGCTGGCGTCTTGTCGAACAATCGTTCAGATTGACCACCTGAAACCCTAGGAGCCAGGCATGAACGAGGAAGTCCGCTTTACCCGACTGGAGCCGGAACAGCGCAAGGCGCTGCTGATCGAGGCCACCCTCGCGTGCCTGAAGCGCCATGGCTTCCAGGGAGCATCCATACGCAAGATCTGCGCCGAGGCCGGCGTCTCGGTGGGGCTGATCAACCACCACTATTCGGGCAAGGACGAGCTGGTGGCCGAGGCCTACCTGACGGTCACCGGACGGGTGATGCAGCTGCTGCGCGAGGCCATTGCCGAGGCGGCGCCGGATGCCCGAGCACGGTTGTCGGCGTTTTTCCGCGCGTCCTTCTGCGCCGAACTGCTCGACCCGCAGCTGCTGGATGCCTGGCTGGCGTTCTGGGGCGCGGTGAAGACGGCCGAGGAAATCAACAAGGCCCACGACCATTCCTACGGTGAGTACCGCTCCTTGCTGGCGCAGGCGCTCGGCGAGCTGGCGCGGGAGCAGGAATGGTCCGACTTCGATGCGGAGCTGGCCGCCATCGCCCTCAGCGCGTTGCTCGACGGCCTGTGGCTGGAGTCCGGCCTGAACCCCAACACCTTCACCCCGGAGCAGGGCGTGCAGATCTGCGAAGCCTGGGTGGATGGCCTCCAGCACGGTGGCCGGCAGCGCTTCTGTCGGGCGTCGGGAGCCTGTTGATCGATTGTTCAGCGGGCGGTAACCTGCCGCCATCTGCAGGACGGTTCCTACAGCTCTACCTCCACGCATAACAAGAATGGCCCCGTCACGAGCGGTGGCTTCAGCAGGGTATTGCGATGACTTCCCGTGTACTGATCGTCGACGACGATCCGGTGATTCGCGAGCTGCTCCAGGCCTACCTCGGCGAGGAAGGCTATGACGTGCTTTGCGCCGGCACCGCCGAACAGGCCGAGGCCAGCCTGGCCGAAGCCGAGCAGGCCGAACAGCCCATCGACCTGGTGATGCTCGACATCCGCCTGCCCGGCAAGGATGGCTTGACCCTGACCCGCGAGCTGCGCGTGCGCTCGGAG
This sequence comes from Pseudomonas sp. GD03903, assembly GCF_029840045.1. Classification (NCBI taxonomy): domain Bacteria; kingdom Pseudomonadati; phylum Pseudomonadota; class Gammaproteobacteria; order Pseudomonadales; family Pseudomonadaceae; genus Pseudomonas; species Pseudomonas sp. GD03903. The sequence goes on from NZ_JAOCBT010000012.1 coordinate 6,004, forward strand.
GTCGGCATCATCCTGATCACCGGGCGCAACGACGACATCGACCGCATCGTCGGCCTGGAATGCGGCGCCGACGACTACGTGATCAAGCCGCTCAACCCGCGCGAGCTGGTGTCCCGCGCGAAGAACCTGATCCGCCGCGTGCGCCACGCCCGGCAACCTGCCGCCAGCTGCGCTGCGGGCGCGCGCCAGCAGCACAAGCGCTTCGCCCAGTGGACGCTGGACCCGGACCGCCGCCGCCTGATCGACCGCGATGGCAGCGAAACCCCGCTGACCCACGGCGAATTCCAGCTGCTCGGTGTGTTCCTGCGCAACACCGGCCACACCCTGAGCCGCGACCAGTTGATGGACCAGATCCGCAACCGCGAATGGCTGCCCAACGACCGCTCCATCGACGTGCTGGTCGGCCGCCTGCGCCGCAAGCTGCGCGACGATCCGGCCGAACCCGAGCTGATCATCACCATCCACGGCGCCGGCTACCTGTTCACTGCCACGCCTGCCGACGCCTGAGCCATGCGCTGGCTGGCCCTGCTGTGCCTGGCCTTCTTCGGTGTGGCTGGGGCCGCAGAACCCATTCGCTACTGCGACTACCCCGTCTACCCGCCGATCTCCTGGAGCGACGGCCACGAAGTTCGCGGCCTGGCCCCGCAGACCGTGCGCAGCGTCCTCGGCGAACTGGGCTACGAGGTGAAGACCGTGGTGCTGGGCAACTGGAAGCGCTGCCTGCTGGACGCCGCCGAGGGTCGTGTCGACGTGGTGCTCGCCTACCAGACCCCGCAGCGTGACGACGGCCTGCTGTTCTCCCGCGTGCCGGTGCTGCGCGAGGAAGTGGCGATCTTCTACAACCGCCGCAAACCGGTACGTTTCGATCGCCTGGGCGACCTGGCGAGCTACCGTGGCGGGTTGCTCTTCGGCGAGAGCTACGGGCCCGAGTTCGACCGCTTCGTCGCCGAGCACGGTAACGTCGAATGGGTCTCCGACAGCCGACAGAACTTCGGCAAGCTGATCCGCCAGCGCATCGACTTCATCGCCCACGAGCGGCGCACCGGCACCCTGTTCGTCGAGCAGTTGGCCGGTGGCGAAGACATTGTTGCTTTGCCCCGGCCGTTGACCGTGGATTACCTGCGCATCGCCGTCTCCCGCCATTCGCCACTTGCCGTACGGATGGACGAGATCAATGTGCTGCTGAAGAAGCGCGTGGATGACGGCAGCGTCGCCCGCTGGCTGGAGCAGAGCGAGCGCGACTACCGCGCCATGCTGGCCGGCGACGGGGTGCCGCGATGAGGCTGCCCGGCGGCTTGGCCCGTCGCCTGCTGCTGCGGGTGCTGCTGTTCAGCCTGTGCTTCACCGTGCTGGCCAGCGCCGTGCAGCTGTACTTCGAGTACCGCCGTGAAATGCGCGACATCGATACACGCCTGGAGCTGATCCGCATCGGCTACCTCGCCAGCTTCGAGCGCAGCCTCTGGGACCTCAACCAGGAACAGTTGAACGTGCAGTTGCACGGCCTGGCCGACTTCCCCGACATCGCCCAGGTGCGCCTGCGCAGTGCCGACTTCAACCTGGTGCAGGACGCCGACGACACGCGCGGGCCGTTCCGTACCGAGCGCTACGCCCTGGCCTTCCAGCCGCCGGACGGCGAGCGCCGCGACCTCGGCGAGCTGGAAGTCAACGTCGACCTGGGCGCCGTCTACCTGCGCCTGCTCCATGGCGGTCTCGCCAGCCTGCTGTGGATGGGCGTGTTCCTTTGCGGCCTGGCGGTGGCGCTGAGCTGGCTGTTCCACAGCCTGGTCACACGCCACCTGCGCGCCATGGCCGACTTCGTGCGCGGGCTCACCGGCGGCGACCTCGGCACCGAGCTGGCGCTGGACAAGAAGCGCTCGGGCGAAGAAGACGAAATCGACACCGTGGCCGATGCCCTCGACGGTTTGCGCCGCGCGCTGCGTGCTGAACTGCGTCGCCGCGAGGCTGACCGCGAAGCCTTGCAGAGCAAGCGCGACGAGTTGCAGCGACGGGTCGAGCGGCGCACGGCCAGCCTGCGCCGTGCCAAGGAAGAGGCCGAGGCCGCCAACCGTGCCAAGAGCCGCTTCCTCGCCACCATGAGCCACGAGATTCGCACACCGCTCAACGGCATTCTCGGCATGGCCGAACTGCTGCGCGCCGCCCCGCTGGGCGAGCAGGACCGGCGCCGGCTTGAAGCGTTATCCACAGCCGGTGAAGGGTTGCTGGCGATCCTCAACGAGGTGCTGCACTTCGCCAAGCTGGAGGACGGCGCCAGCCAGCCGGAGCCGGTGGACTTCTCCCTGCGCCGCCTGCTCGACGACGTGGTCACCCTGCTGGAGCCGCGCGCCGAGGACAACGGCACCTGCCTGCGCCTGCGCGTCGAACCCCAGGTACAGGACGGTTGCCGGGGCGCCGAGCAGTTCCTGCGCCAGGTGCTGAGCAACCTGCTGGCGAATGCCGTGAAGTTCACCGAAGAGGGCGAGGTGTTGCTGGAAGTCGTTGTGCTTGGAAGCAGCGATGCGGGACAGCGCCTGCGCTTCAGCGTGACCGACGATGGTATCGGCATCTCCGCCGAGCAGCAGGAAAAGATCTTCCAGCGCTTCACCCAGGCCAGCGACGAGGTGGCGCGGCGCTACGGCGGCACGGGCCTTGGACTGGCCATCAGCAAGCGGCTGGTGCAGGCCATGGGCGGCGAGATCGGTGTGGAGAGCCTGGAAGGCGAGGGCAGTACCTTCTGGTTCGAGATCGAACTGGCGCCGGGCGTGGTGCCGCGCTCCACCGTGGCAGTCGAACAGGCGCCAGCGCTGGACGTACTGGTGGTGGAAGACGTCGCCCTCAACCGCGAGGTTGCCCAGGCGCTGATCGAGCGTGACGGCCACCGCGTGCAGCTTGCCGAGGATGCGCAGCCGGCGCTGGCGCTGACCGCCGCGCGGCGCTTCGACCTGATCCTGCTGGATATGCACCTGCCGGGCATGAACGGCCTCGACCTGTGCCGGGCGATCCGCGCGCAGGCCGGCGGGCTCAATGCGACCACGCCGATCCATGCCTTCACCGCCAGTGTGCAGCCGGGCATGGTCCGGCGCTATTTCGACGCGGGCATGCAGGGCGTGCTGGGCAAGCCGCTGCGCCTGGAGGACCTGCGCCGCGCGCTGTCTGGCGTGGCCTGGGAACTGCTACCGGAGGCTGTGGATAACGGCCCGCTGGATCGCCAGGTTCTGGATACCCATCGCCGCCTGCTGGGTGAGCACAAGCTGGACGAACTGCTCGCCAGCCTGTGGAAGCTGCTGGACGAGCAATGGCCGCTGCTGCTGGAGGCTCTGCGCCAGGATGACGCCGTCGAGGTGGCGAGCCTGGCGCATCGCTTGGCCGGGAGTTGCCGGTCCATGGGGTTGCGCGGGTTGGGGGATTGCCTGAGTGAGCTGGAGCAGGCGGCGTTGGCGGGTTCGTTATCCGACGATTGGGTGGCACGACTGGAGCGAGAGAGGACGGTTGCCGCTGAACTCCTGAAGAGCGTTCAGGTGTAGCTCTGGCATAGCAGGCCGATCCTCACTTTGTAGGAGCGAGCTTGCTCGCGAATCCGCCCAGCTCTGGATTCATCGGGGAAATCCGTTCGCGAGCAAGCTCGCTCCTACAAGTGCCAATGCGCTGAAAGCCTCGTCCCACAAGGCCTGCACAAAATCCTTACATCTTTCTACAACTTCGATCCGAGGAAACAACGGGGTCTTACATCGCCTTCCAATAATCCGCTGGCATCCGTGCCCGAGCCACGGCCTCTGATTGATTGGAGATAACAATAATGATCCAACGTAGAGTTCTGCTCCGTCGCGCCCGCCGTTTCCCGGAGGTGCGCCATGTCTGAGCCCCATCACGCCACGAGCGGCGAGAAGATCCAGCTCACCCGCGCACTCAAGAGCCGCCATATCTTCATGCTGTCCCTCGGCGGCGTGATCGGCACCGGCCTGTTCATGGGCTCGGGGGTCACCATCAGTTCCGGCGGCCCGATGGGCGCCATCCTCGCCTACCTGGTCGCCGGCCTGCTGATGTACCTGGTGATGGTCTGCCTGGGCGAGCTGTCGGTGCAGATGCCCGTCTCCGGCTCCTTCCAGGCCCACGCCACACGCTTCATCGGCCCGGCCACCGGGTTCATGATCGGCTGGGTGTACTGGATGAGCTGGGCCTCCACTGTCGGCCTGGAATTCACCGCCGCCGGCATGCTGATGACCCGCTGGTTCCCCGAGGTGCCGATCTGGCTGTGGTCGGGCTTCTTCGTGGTCGTACTGTTCTCCCTCAACGCCCTGGCCACCCGTGCCTTCGGCGAGGCGGAATACTGGTTCTCCGGAATCAAGGTCGCGGCCATCCTCGGTTTCATCGTGGTCGGCCTGCTGGTGATCTTTGGCGCCATCCCGCTGAACAGCGGCGAGGCCGCGCCGGGGCTGTCCAACCTGGTCGGCGACGGCCTGTTCCCCAACGGCCTGTCCGCCGTGTTCGCGGTGATGATGACGGTGGTCTACGCCTTCCAGGGCTGCGAGATCATGGGCGTCGCCGCCGGCGAGACCGACCAGCCGGAAAAGAGCATCCCGCGCGCCGTGCGCAACGTGGTGTTCCGCGTGCTGATCTTCTACGTGCTGGCGATTGTCGTGCTGTCCTGCATCGTGCCGTGGAAGCAGGCCGGGCTGATGGAAAGCCCCTTCGTGCAGGTGTTCGACATGGTCGGCATTCCCTACGCCGCCGACCTGATGAACTTCGTGATCCTCACCGCGATCCTCTCGGTGGGTAACTCCGGCCTCTACGCGTCCACGCGCATCCTCTGGGCCATGTCCAAGACCGGCATGGCGCCACGCAAGCTGTCCAAGCTCAGCGCCCGCGGCGTGCCGCTCTACGCGCTGCTGATCAGCCTGGGCTTCGCCCTGCTGTCGCTGCTCACCAGCGTGGTCGCCGCCGACACCCTGTTCATGGTGCTGATGGCGGTGAGCGGAATGGCCGGCACCGTCACCTGGATCGTCATTGCCTACGCCCAGTACCGCTTCCGCCGCGAGCACATGGCCAAGGGCGGCACCGTGGCCGACCTGAAGTACGCCGCGCCCTTGTTCCCGCTGATTCCGCTGGCGTGCATCGCGATCTGCTGCTCGCTGTTCGTGTTCCTCGCCATGGACCCGACCCAGCGCCCGTCGCTGTACTGGGGTTTCGGCTTCATGGGGGCGTGCTACCTGGCCTACTACCTGCTCAAGCGCAAGCGCGGCCAGGTGCTGAGCGAGGAGGCGCTGCCGAGTATCGGTTGAGTCTTCCGGCATTGGAAAAGCCCCGCCTCGCGGGGCTTTTTCTTTGGCTCTTTGTAGGACCGAGGGGGACGCCTAGTTCTTGCTCGCGAACCCGCCCAAGGCCGGAGCCGCCGGAGGCCAATCGCGGACGGAGTCCGCTCCTACGCTCGCTGGTCAGGTAGGAACGGGCTCCGTCCGCGAAGGCCCGCAGGGCCGTTTGTTCGAAGTTGTAACAAAGCCTCTGGGCAAACCCTGGGGAAACCCCTCAGCCCCCGCGTCGCGCGGCCTTCCCGCCGTTTGGCGGGGCGTTACAAGCCACCCATTCGGGTGGATTGCCGGCTTGCTGAACAAGTGTTTAGTATTGGCTCCAACGCTTCATCCGCCTCAGCAAACGACTACAAGAACGAGGGCAGCATGACTCAGCCATCCCCGCTCAGCCGGGTCCAGGACGGTATCGCCTGGATCACCCTGAACCGCCCCGAGCAGCGCAACGCGCTCGACGTCCCCACACTCAAGAACCTGCTGGCCCTGCTCGACGCTTATGAGGCCGATGCGGCCGTGCGCGTCATCGTGCTGACCGGCGAGGGCCGCAGCTTCTGCGCCGGCGCCGACCTCGCCGAATGGGCCGAGGCCGAAGCCCGTGGCGAACTGGAAACCTACGGCTGGACCGAAACCGCCCACGCCCTGATGCGCCGCCTGCACAGCCTGGACAAGCCGACCATCGCCGCCGTCAACGGCACTGCCGTCGGCGCCGGGATGGACCTGACCCTGTGCTGCGACTTCCGCATCGCCGGCGCCTCTGCGCGGTTCAAGGCCGGCTACACCGGCATGGCCTACTGCCCGGACGCTGGCGCCAGCTGGCACCTGCCGCGTCTGATCGGCAGCGAAGCGGCCAAGCGCCTGCTGTTCCTCGACGAGCTTTGGAACGCCGAGCGCGGGCTGAGCGCCGGCCTGGTCGGCGAAGTGGTCGCTGACGATCAATTGCAGGCTCACGTCGGCGAATTCGCCGCGCGTCTGGCGGCCGGCCCGACCTACGCCTTCGGCCACACCAAGCGCCTGATCCGCGAAGGCGCCAGCCGCACCCTGGCCCAGCAGCTGGAAGCCGAACAGGCCGCCGGTCTGCTCTGCGGCCGCAGTGAAGATGCCGCCGAGGCGCTGCGCGCCGTGGCCGAGAAACGCTCCCCCCAATTCAAAGGCCGCTGACGGCTGCAGGTGATGTGATGGATTTCCAACTGACCCAAGAACAGGAAATGCTCGTCGAGGCGGTCAAGGCTTTCGTCGAGAAAGAGCTGCTGCCCTACGAAGAAGAAGTAGACCGCGCCGACGCGGTGTCCCCGGAGCTGGCCGCGAAGATTCGTGGCAAGGCCCTGGCGGCTGGCTTCTACGCCTTCAACATGCCTGAGGAAGTGGGCGGCGGCGGCCTCGACTATCTGTCCCAGGCGCTGGTCGAGCGCGAGCTGTCCAAGGTTTCCTGGGCGCTGCACGTGTTCGTCGCACGTCCCTCGAAGATCCTCATGGCGTGCAAGGGCGAGCAGATTCAGAACTACCTGCTGCCGGTGGTGCAGGGCGAGAAGATCGACTGCTTCGCCCTCACCGAGCCGGGCGCCGGCTCCGACGCCAACTCGATCAAGACCCGCGCCGTGCGTGATGGCGAGGACTTCGTGATCAATGGCTCCAAGCACTTCATCAGCCATGCTGGCCACGCCGACTTCGCCATCGTCTTCGCCGTGACCGACACCTTCGAGCGCAACGGCAAGAAGCGCAACGCCGTGACCGCCTTCCTGGTGGACAAGGGCACCGCCGGCATGACCGTGCGCCGTGGCCCGAAATGCGTCAGCAACAAGGGCTACCACACCTACGAAATCTTCTTCGACGACTGCCGCGTGCCGGCCTCCCAGGTGCTGGGCGAAGTCGACAAGGGCTGGGAAGTGGCCAACGCCTGGCTCACCGCCGGCCGCGTGATGGTCGCCGCCAACTGCGTCGGCCAGGCCCAGCGCGCGCTGGACCTGGCGCTGCAATGGTCGGCGGACCGCAAGCAGTTCGGTGCGGCCATCGGCAGCTACCAGGGCATCTCCTTCAAGCTCGCCGACATGGCCACGCAGATCCGCGCCGCCGAGCTGATGACCCTGCACACCGCCTGGAAGATGGATCGCGGCAGCATGACCGACGGCGAAGCCGGCATGGCCAAGCTGTTCGCCAGCGAAGTGCTGGGCAAGGTCGCCGACGAAACCGTGCAGATCTTCGGCGGCATGGGCCTGATGGACGAGGGCCCGGTGGAGCGCATCTGGCGCAACGCGCGTATCGAGCGCATCTGGGAAGGCACCTCGGAAATCCAGCGCCACATCATTTCCCGCGAACTGCTGCGTCCGTTGTTGCGCTGAATCCTTCGCTCCCTCTCCCTCTGGGAGAGGGTTGGGGTGAGGGATCGACATTGCCGAGACAAGACATGAAAAGAGAAAACCTCCAGCGCCTGTTGGCTCCCCGTCACGTCGCCTTCATCGGCGGCCGCAGCATGGCGCGCGCGCTCAAGCGCTGCGCCGAAGGCGGCTTCCCGGGTGCGATGTGGCTGGTCAACCCGCAATACGACGAGCTCGAAGGCGTGCCCTGCGTGCGCAGCGTCGCCGAGCTGCCCGAAGGGCCGGACGCAGTATTCGTCGCCACCAACCGCGACCTGACCCTGCAGGCCGTGGCCGAGCTGGCCGCCAAGGATGCCGGCGGCGCCATCTGCTACGCCTCCGGCTTCGCCGAGACCGGCGCCGAGGGCGAAGCGCTGCAGCGCCGGCTGCTCGCCAGCGCCGGCGACATGGCCCTGCTCGGCCCCAACTGCTACGGCCTGCTCGACTACCTGCACGGCTCCGCGCTGTGGCCGGTGGCCCACGGCGGGCACATGGTCGAGAAGGGCGTGGCGGTGCTCACCCAGAGCGGCAACTTCGCCTACAACCTGTCCATGAGCGACCGCTCGCTGCCCATCGCCTACATGGCCTCGGTGGGCAACCAGGCGCAGCTGGGCGTGGCCGAACTGATGGACGTGCTGCTCGACGAGCCGCGCGTGACCGCCATCGGCCTGCACCTGGAAGGCCTGAAGAATGTTCCCGGCTTCGCCCGCGCCGCCTTCAAGGCGCTGCAGAAAGGCATCCCGGTGATCGCCCTGAAGACCGGCGTTTCCGAGATCGGCGCCGAGCTCGCACTCAGCCATACCAGCTCCCTGGCCGGCTCCGATGCACTGTACGACGCGCTGTTCGACCGCCTCGGGGTGATCCGCGTGAGCGGCCCGGTGAGCTTCATCGAAACCCTGAAAGCCGCCGCCTGCGGCAACCTGCCGGCCGGCCCCAGCCTCGCCGCGCTGGCCTGCTCCGGCGGCGACGCCGGGCTGATCGCCGACTACGCCGAGCGCAACGGCCTGAGCCTCCCCAAGCTGGTCGACGCGCAGCGCGTGGAACTGGCCCAGGTGCTGCCGGACTACGCCAACATCGCCAACCCGCTGGACTTCACCACCGCCATCTGGGGCGACGGTCCCGCGCTGGACAGGATGCTCGACAGCGCCCTGCAGACCGAAGCCGACGCCGCCCTGCTGGTGCTCGACTACCCCGGCGAAGAGACCGGCGAGCGCCCGCAGTGCGACCTGCTGCTGGAGCTGTACTGCGCCGCGCTGGAGCGTCACGGCAAGGTCGGCTTCATCGCCTCCGCGCTGCCGGAACTGCTGCCCAGACATGCTCGCGAACTGCTGCATTCCCACGGCGTTGCCGCGCTGCAGGGCGTGGAAGACGGCCTCGCCGCCTGGGGTCGCATCGCCCATTACCGCCAGCGCCGCGAAGCGTTGCTGGCCCGTGGCGAAGCCGCGCTGGTGCCGCTCTGCCCGCAGGCCATCGACGGCCAGGGCCGCTTGCTCGACGAGTGGCATTCCAAACAGGCGCTGAAACCCTTCGGCCTGCCGCTGCCGCGCGCCGCCTTGAGCACGCCGACCCAGGCCCGCGAAGCGGCCACCGATGTCGGCTTCCCGCTGGCGTTGAAAGTGGTCAGCGCGCAGCTGCCGCACAAGACCGAGGCCGGCGGCGTGGCGCTCAACCTGCGCAACGAGGCGGCATTGGAAGCTGCGTTGTTCGACATGCGCGAGAACATCGCCCGCCACGCGCCCACGGTGCCGTTCGACCAGGTGCTGCTGGAGCGCATGGCCAACCCGCCGCTGGCCGAGCTGATCGTTGGCATCAAGCGCGAGAACGGCTTCGGCCTGGCGCTGGTGCTGGGCGCCGGCGGCATCCTTGTCGAGCTGCTCAAGGACAGCCGCAGCCTGCTGCTGCCGACCACCGACGCGGCGATCCGCGATGCCCTGCTGAGCCTGCGCAGCGCGCCGCTGCTCACTGGCTTCCGTGGCCGCGCGGCGGTAAACCTGGAGGCGCTGGTGGAGGCGATCCGTGCGGTGGCCGACTACGCCTGCGAGCACGTGGACAACCTGCTGGAACTGGACGTGAACCCGCTGCTGGCGGATGCCGATGGCGCCGTGGCAGTGGATGCGCTGATCCGCGTCGCTGAATGAACACTCCGCACCCTGCAGGAGCGAGCTTGCTCGCGAACAGCCCAGCTCTGGGATTTGTTCGCGAGCAAGCTCGCTCCTACAAGGCCACGCATTAGTCTTGGGGAGACACCTCATGCAAGAGAACAAAACCCTCACCGGCGGCCAGGCCCTGGTACGCCTGCTGGCCAACTATGGCGTCGACACCGTGTTCGGCATTCCCGGCGTGCACACCCTGGAGCTGTACCGCGGCCTGCCCGGCAGCGGCATCCGCCACGTGCTGACCCGCCACGAACAGGGCGCCGGCTTCATGGCCGACGGCTACGCGCGCGTCAGCGGCAAGCCGGGCGTGGCCTTCATCATCACCGGGCCGGGCGTGACCAACGCCGCCACCGCCATCGGCCAGGCCTACGCCGATTCGATCCCGATGCTGGTGATTTCCAGCGTCAACCACACCGCCAGCCTGGGCAAGGGCTGGGGCTGCCTGCACGAGACCCAGGACCAGCGCGCCATGACCGCGCCGATCACCGCATTCTCCGCCGTTGCCCTGAGCGCCGAGGACCTGCCCGAGCTGATCGCCCGCGCCTTCGCCGTGTTCGACAGCGAGCGCCCGCGCCCGGTGCACATCTCGGTGCCGCTGGACGTGCTCGCCAACCCCGTCGCCCGCGACTGGACCCAAGAAGTCGTGCGCCGCGCCGGCCGTGGCCAGCCCAGCGCCGATGCGCTCCGGCAGGCTGTGGATAAACTCCAGGCCGCCCAGCGCCCGATGATCATTGCCGGCGGCGGCGCGCTGCATGCCGCCGATGCCCTGGCTGCGCTGAGCGAGCGCCTGGCCGCACCGCTGTTCACCAGCGTCGCCGGCAAGGGCCTGCTGGCCCCGGAAGCGCCGCTCTCCGCTGGCGCCACCCTGTGCACCCAGGCTGGTTGGGACATGATTGCCGAGGCCGACGTGGTCCTCGCCATCGGCACCGAAATGGCCGACACCGACTTCTGGCGCGATCGTCTGCCGGTCACTGGCGAGGTGATTCGCGTCGACGTCGACTCGCGCAAGTTCAATGACTTCTACCCGAGCGCGGTGGCGCTGCTGGGCGATTCGAAAGCTACCGCCGAAGCCCTGCTCGCCGCGCTGCCGAGCGCAGCCCGTGACGCGGCGAAAGCACAGTCGCGGATCGCCGAACTGCGCGCGCAGATCGACGGCGGCCACGCGCCGCTGCAACTGATCCACAAGTCGATTCTGCAGCGCATCGCCAAGGTCCTGCCGGACAACGCCTTCATCGCCAGCGACATGACTCAGCTGGCCTACACCGCCAACTATCTGTATCCGAGCAAGGCGCCGCGCGGCTGGCTGCACCCCACCGGCTACGGCACCCTCGGCTATGGCGTGCCGGCCGGCATCGGCGCCAAGTTCGGCGCGCCGGAGCGCCCCGGCCTGGTGCTGGTGGGTGACGGCGGCTTCCTCTACACCGCGCAGGAACTGGCGACCGCCACCGAAGAGCTGGACAGCCCGCTGGTGGTGCTGCTGTGGAACAACGATGCGCTGGGGCAGATCCGCGACGACATGATCGGCCTGGATATCGAGCCCATCGGCGTCCTGCCGCGCAACCCGGACTTCGCCCTGCTCGGCCGCGCCTACGGCTGCGAGATGCGCCAGCCGCAGAGCCTGGACGAACTGGAGCGCGACCTGCGCGAAGGCTTCGCCCATCCGGGCGTGACGCTGATCGAGCTGAAACACGCCTGCGCCCAGTAGGACCTGTTGCACCCGCCGGGGCCTCTGGGCTCCGGCGCCATGAAGGATGAACACCATGCGCTACTCGAACTTCACCCAACGCATCGCCGGCGACGGCGCCGCCGCCTGGGACATCCATTACCGCGCCCTGGCGCGCATGGAGCAGGGCGATGACATCCTGCTGCTGTCGGTGGGCGACCCGGACTTCGACACTCCCGTGCCCATCGTGCAATCGGCCATCGACAGCCTGCTGGCCGGCAACACCCACTACGCCGACGTGCGTGGCAAACGCTCGCTGCGCGAAGCCATTGCCCGCCGTCACAGCCAGCGCAGCGGCCACGCCGTCACCGCCGATGACGTGGTGGTGCTGGCCGGCGCCCAGTGCGCGCTGTATGCCGTGGCGCAGTGCGTGCTCAATCCCGGCGATGAGGTCATCGTCGCCGAACCGATGTACGTCACCTACGAAGCGGTATTCGGTGCCTGTGGCGCCAAGGTCATTCCGGTATCGGTGCGTTCCGAGCACGGCTTCCGCGTGCAGGCCGAGGATGTCGCCGCGCTGATCACCCCGCGCACCCGCGCACTGGCCATCAACAGCCCGCACAACCCGTCCGGCGCCAGCCTGCCGCGCGCCACCTGGGAAAAGCTCGCCGGGCTGTGCGTGAAGCATGACCTGTGGATGATCTCCGACGAGGTCTACAGCGAGCTGCTGTTCGACGGCGAACACATCAGCCCCGCCAGCCTGCCGGGTATGGCCGAGCGCACCGCGACCCTCAACAGCCTGTCGAAATCCCACGCCATGACCGGCTGGCGCGTGGGCTGGGTGGTCGGCCCGCGCGAGCTCTGCGCGCACCTGGAAAACCTCGCCCTGTGCATGCTTTACGGCTCGCCGGACTTCATCCAGGACGCCGCCTGCACCGCGCTGGAAGCCAAGCTGCCGGAACTGGAAGCCATGCGCGAGGCCTACCGCCAGCGCCGCGACCTGGTGCTCGACTGCCTCGCCGATTGCGTCGGCGTGCGCGCCCTGCGCCCGGACGGCGGCATGTTCGTGATGGTGGATATCCGCGCCACCGGGCTCTCCGCCCAGGACTTCGCTGATGTGCTGCTGGATCGCCACGGCGTCTCCGTGCTCGCCGGCGAAGCCTTCGGCCCCAGCGCCGCCGGGCACATTCGCCTGGGCCTGGTGCTCGGCGCCGAGCCGCTGCGCGAAGCCTGCCGCCGCATCGCCCTGTGCGCCGCCGAACTGCTCCAGGAGAAACGTTATGCGTGATCGTTCTCAGCTCTACATCGATGGCGCCTGGGTGGCGCCGCAAGGGCAGGGCGTGGCCGAGGTGCAGAACCCGGCCATCGAGGAATGCGTCGGCCGCGTGCCGCTGGGCGGCGAAGGCGATGTGAACCGCGCGGTGGACGCCGCGCGCCGCGCCTTCCCGGCCTGGTCGCAGACGCCGTCCCACGTACGTGCCGGCTACATCCGCGCACTCGCCGAACAACTGAAGCACCGTGCCGACGAGATGGCCGCGCTGATCACCGCCGAGCTGGGCATGCCGGTGCAGTGGTGCCGCATGGTGCAGGTCGACGGGCCGATCGAGGGCCTGGAAAGCTACGCCGCGATGGCCGCGCACATGGACGAAGTGCGCGAGGTCGGCAACTCGCTGATCGTCAAGGAAGCGGTGGGCGTCTGCGCCTTCATCAACCCCTGGAACTACCCGCTGCACCAGCTGATCGGCAAGCTCGCCCCGGCCCTTGCCGCCGGCTGCACCGTGGTGGTCAAGCCGAGCCAGGACACCCCGTTGCACGCCTTCCTGCTGGCCGACATGGTCCACGCCATCGGCCTGCCGGCCGGCGTGTTCAACCTGGTCAGCGGCCCCGGCTCCAAGGTCGGCGAAGCGCTGGCGCGGCATCCTGACGTGGACATGGTTTCGTTCACCGGCTCCACCGGCGCGGGCGTCAAGGTCTCCGAAGCGGCGGCGCCGACGGTCAAGCGCGTGTGCCTGGAACTGGGCGGCAAGTCGCCGTTCCTGATCACCGCCGATGCCGACCTGGCGGCTGCCGTGCGCCATGGTGTGCAGGACGTGATGATCAACTCCGGGCAGACCTGCACCGCGCTCACGCGCATGCTGCTGCCGGCCCATCGCTATGCCGAAGCCGTGGAAATCGCCCGTGCCGAAACCCTTGCGCTGAAGATGGGCGACCCGCTGGACGCCGACAGCTTCCTCGGCCCGATGTGCTCCGGCGGCCAGCGCCGCACCGTGCTCGATTACCTGCGTGTCGGCCAGGAAGAGGGCGCGCAGCTGGTCTGCGGCGGCGCCGAACGCCCGGCGCATCTGGAGCGCGGGCACTATGTGCAGCCGACGATCTTCGCCGGGGTGAACAACCAGATGCGCATCGCCCGCGAGGAAATCTTCGGCCCGGTGCTGTGCCTGATTCCCTATGCCGATGAAGCAGAAGCCATCGCCATCGCCAACGACTCGCCGTTCGGTCTGTCCAGCGCTGTCTGGGCCGGCGACCGCGAAGATGGCCTGCGTCTCGCCCGGCAGATGCGCGCCGGCCAATGCTTCGTCAATGGCGGTGCCTTCAACTACCGCGCACCCTTCGGCGGCTACAAGCAGTCTGGCAACGGCCGCGAATGGGGCGAGCAGGGCCTGCACGAGTTCGTCGAGCTCAAGGCCATCCAGCTTTAAACGCTTTTTTGCCCCCTCTCCCTTGGGGAGAGGGCTGGGGTGAGGGCTGTCTCTCTCACCGAATCACCAGGAATTCCCATGAACGTACTGATCGTCCACGCCCACAACGAACCGCAATCCTTCAGCACCGCGCTGTACCAGCTCGCCGAGGAAACCCTGCGCGGCCAGGGTCACGAAGTGCAGGTCTCCGACCTCTACGCGATGAACTGGAACCCGGTGGCCAGCGCTGCCGACTTCGGCGCCCGCGCCAATCCCGAGTACTTGGTCTACGCCCTGGAGCAGCGCGAAGGCGCCAAGGCCAAGACCATCGCCGCCGACATCCAGGCCGAGCTGGACAAGCTGCTCTGGGCCGACCTGGTGATCTTCAACTTCCCGATCTACTGGTTCTCCGCGCCGGCCATCCTCAAGGGCTGGTTCGACCGCGTACTGGTCTCGGGCATCTGCTACGGCGGCAAGCGCTTCTACGACCAGGGCGGCCTGGCCGGCAAGAAGGCGCTGGTCAGCGTGACCCTCGGCGGGCGCGACCACATGTTCGGCGACGGCGCCATTCATGGCCCGCTGGAAGACATGCTGCGGCCGATCCTACGCGGCACCCTGGCCTACACCGGCATGAGCGTGCTGCCGCCGTTCGTGGCCTGGCACGTGCCCTACATCAGCAACGACGCGCGCCAGGACTTCCTGCGCCAGTACCAGGATCGTCTGCAGCACCTGGAGAACGACCAGCCGCTGGAGTTCGTGCGCCTGGAGCAGTTCGACGAGCGCCTCTACCCGCTGCCGCGCTGAGCTCTTCGTAGGAGCGAGCTTGCTCGCGAACGGGTCAATCGGCGACTCCGGTTTCAAGCAGGTTCGCGAGCAAGCTCGCTCCTACAAGTTCTGCCCTCTGCCCAGTGTAATGGCTTGCGCCTGGCAATCAGCTGGCCAGAAACGAAAAAGGGCGGTCATCCGAAGATGACCGCCCCTGGAGAAAGAGTCAGTCGCTGCAGCCAGGTATGCGCGGGGGAGATGGACGCCGATTGGTGTATCGGCGGCCGTACGATGAGCCTGGTATGCCCAACGTTGCTGCAGCGACTTGTCCGGCACTATACGTGGTAACAATCGGTAAAAAACGACCCTATACTGCGATTCAGTTTTGCGGCGCGGACAATAATTGTCGTCGTTTCCTACAAGACGGATAAGCAGGGGGAAGGATGGACGTACTTCACGCAATGCGGGCGTTCGTCCGGGTAGTGGATGCTGGCAGTTTCACCGCCGCCGCCAACGCCCTGGGCTTGTCCACCGCCCAGGTCTCGCGCGTGGTCTCCGACCTCGAAGCGCAACTCGAAGCGCGCCTCCTGCACCGCACCACAAGGCGCCTGGCACTCACCGAGACCGGCGAGCGCTACCTGCTGCGCTGCCGGGAAATCCTCGCCGATGTCGAGGAAGCCGAGGCCGAGGCCAGCGGCGCGCACCTCAAGCCGCGTGGCCGCCTGCGCGTGCATTCGCTCACCGGTCTTGGCCAGCAGCACCTGATCCCGCTGGTCTCGCGCTACTGCGAGTCCTTTCCCGAGGTCTACATCGAGCTGACCCTGGCGCAGCGCCAGCCGGATATCCTCGAGGAAGGCCAGGACGTGGTCATCACCCGCGACCGCGAGCTGCCCGACTCCGAATTCGTCGCCCAGACCCTGGGCACCATCTACAGCGTGCTCTGCGCCAGCCCCGAGTACCTCAAGCGGCGCGGCACTCCGAGCAGCGTCGCCGACCTGCACCAGCACCAGTGCCTGCGCCTGCAGGACCCGACCTTCCCAGAGGGCTGGGCCTTCGAGGAAGGCAATGAGGAAAGCGTGATCCGCCCGCGCGATACCTTCATGGTCAACGTCGCCGAGGCGCTGACCGGCGCTGCCGCCGCCGGCATGGGCATCTGCCTGCTGCCCAGCTACGTTGCCGCCCCCGCCCTGCGCCGCCGCACGCTGGTGCGCGTGCTGCCCCGGCACAGCCTGCACGTGCGGCAGATCTACGCGCTGTACCCGTCGCGGCGCTTCCTCGACGCGAAGATCCGCACCTGGGTCGAGTTCCTCAAGACGGAATTGCCGAAGGTGTTCGAAGAGGACGAAGCAGCGCTCAACGATCCCGTCAATTGGGCGTAAGGCAAAGGGCTAGTGTGGCGCATCGTCGCAGCCGCTCTATATCAACGTTCTCGGACGATCGGCGCGGATTGTTGCTTTTTAGGCAATGCTTTGTTGGTTAGCTAGCTATTTTTCTACCCACTGTTGCGCCGTAACCTTTCTCCAACCCCGACCAATCGGGTGTTCAGAAAGGATCACCGTCATGTCCCGTTCGCTTTATGTTGCTGCCTTGCTGTCCGTCTGCTCGCTGTCCTTCACTCAGCTGAGCTTCGCCGAAGAATCGCGCCTGATGACCGACAAGATGGTCAAGGCCAACGAAGCAGTGATTGCCCAGCAGCAGGCCCAGTCCGCCGAGCAGACCGCCAAGGCCGCCACTGGCAGCAACGCCGATTCCTGATCGGCCACTTCCCCCGGGAGGTCCGGAGCGTGAGCCGGGCTTCTCAACACCTTGCGCCGCATACGATATGCGGCGTTTTTTTTGCCTGTGTTTCCGGCGCCCGAAGGCGACTGTTACAGACGCTGTAACAGTCTTTCGCTATTGATGGTCTGTATTCCTGCCTGATCGGTCAATATACTTGACCCAACAGCGTGGCTTTCGAGCGGCGCCGTTACCGGCCTCACCGCCGGCAAGCTTCCCGACGCCGATTCTTGATTGCTCCAGATCGACGTCCGTCTCAAGGCCGCTGCTATCAGCGGCCTTTTTTTATGCCGGCGGCGGGCTAGTTGGCGTCTGCCTGGAAGACGAAGAACGGCAGGCCGAAATGACCCTGCCAGGGGCCCCAGTACAGGTGCGCGCGAACTTCGCCGAAGCCGGCCTCGCGCAGCCTGTCGAGCAGGTCCCAGCCGAAGTGCTGGAAGCACAGCACGCCGCCGTCGCCAACCGGATCTCCGTGGTATTCCGCCGGCAGCAGATGCTCCAGAGTGCCGTTGGCGGTAAAGCGCGCACGGATCTCGGTTTCGGCCTGGCCGGGGAAGAACGGTACGCTGAATACCAGCCGTCCTCCGCGCCGGAGCACCCGTCGGCATTCGCTGAAGGCTCGCGCGAAATCGGGAATGTGCTCGAAGATGTCCTGGGATATCACCAGGTCGAAGCTGTCATCGGCGAACGACAGCCGGGTCAGGTCCTCGTGGCGCAGATGCTGGCGATGCTGCTCGTTCCAGTAGGTTTCGCCGGAAACCCGATCCATGCCGAGGAATTCGCTGCCCACGAGCCGTGGGTAAAGCCGCTCCAGCTGCCTGAAACTGGCGGTGACGCACTCGGCGATGTACACGCGTGAGTCCCGGGGCAGTTCGAGTTTGCGCAGGCGATCCAGCAGCGCGCGCATCCGGCTGTTGAGGCCGCAGCCCCGGCAGGCGGCGGTTTCCGTCCACGCCGGGTGCACGCTGCCATCCGCGGCAATGCCTCCCAGGCGCCAGTCGACATGCATTGGCTGGATGCTTTCGCAAGCCGAGCACCAGGCCTCGATGTCCATGGGATGGCGGGACCAGAGCACGCGGTCCTCGATGGCGCCGCACAGCGCCCGGGCGGTCGGCACCTGTTTCGCCTGGCGGGCCTGTTGCCAGTCTTCGGCGGACGCGAAGGCGCCCAGCCAGATGGAGGGGAGAAGGCTGCCGGTCATGCTGGTTTTCCTTGTTCGAGAGGGCGGCAGGGCTGGCCGGGTCGCGGCACCCGGTTCAGGGTAGCGGTTCGCTCGGCGAACGCCAGTGCGCTGGCCAGCACTGGCTAGCCGGCGCCGGCTGTGAGAGGCTCGGGCGCTTCGATGGACCGACAAGGATGCCGCCGGTGACCACTGACAATCCGTTCGCGCCCCCCCATGCGCCGCTCACCGCACCAGCCGTCGAGGCTCCACCGGCTGGCCGCGAGCCGCTGCTGTTCGTCGCCGCGGCGGTGGTGTTCTTCGGCAGTAATGCCGTGCAGTGGATCGGTGACCTGGGCAATTACCGCGAGCGCCTGCCGCAGTACCTGCCGACGATGCTGGCAAACTGGCTGGGTGGACTGGTTTTCTATGCCGCAGCGGTCCTGCTGCTGGTGCATTACCAGCGCGAACGCTACGCTATCGCGCGGTTTCAGCCACTGGCCGGGTTGCTGGCAGGTTTCGGCGTGGCTTATCTGATCGCCACCATGGTGGTCAGCACGGCGGTGTCCTACCTGAGCGTATCGTTCTATCAGTGGGCGTTCGAGCAGGGCTCCCGAACCCTCTGGATAGTCCTGTATGGCCAGGTCAATTCGCTGATCAACCTGTTCCTCGGCTGCCTCCTGCCGCTCTGGCTGGTCCTGCATCTGGCGCGCTCGCGCTCCGAACCGATGGCGCCGGGCCAGGCCGTCGCACTGCCCTCCTGGCACGTGGCGCTGGCGGTGGCGCTGTGCTTCAGCGCAGTGATCTACAAGCTGTCCGCGGCACTCGGCTATGGCGTGCTCTACCTGTACAGCGGCGCTGACGGCTGGCAGTCGGTACTCATGCTGTCGAGCTGCGTACTGCCGTTCGCCATCGTCATGCTGGCGGTGCGGACACGCCTGCCGCCGCAGCTCACGCGTTTTGCCGCCGGCCGGGTGCTGGCCTGTGCGCTGGTCCTGCTGGCGATCTGGGTGGTGGTGGCCGTGCTGTTCTCGATCCTGGTGGCCTTTGCCGCCTACGGCTCGCTCAACTCCAGCCGCCTGCCGCTGTACCTGCTGCCGCCAGCGACCCTGCTGCTGGCGCTGCTCTGGCCGTTGGCGTACTGGTGTAGCGGCTGGTTCTTCGCCGAGCAGCTCGCTCAGTCCTCGCCCAGGTAGTCCCCGCGGCTCAGCCCATGGCGCTGCATCTTCTCGTTGAGGGTGCGGCGCGGCAGGCCGAGCAGCTCCATCACCGCCTTGATGTCGCCCTTGCACTGGCCCAGCGCCTGGCGGATGCATTGCGCCTCGTAGGCTTCCATGCGTTCGAAGAGGCCGTTGCCGGCCGGTTCTTCCGCCTGCTCGGCGCGATCCAGGCCGAGCACATGGCGCTCGGCGGCGTTGGCCAGCTCACGCACGTTGCCCGGCCAGTCGTGGGCGAGCAGGCGCGCCAGTTCGCTGGCCGACAGCGGTGCGGCTTCGCGGCCGAATTTCTCGCTGGCCAGCAGCGCGTAGTGCTCGAACAGCAGCGGGATGTCCTCGCGCCGTTCGCGCAGTGGCGGCAGGCGCAGCTCGGCGACGTTCAGGCGGTACACCAGGTCCTCGCGGAAGCGCCCGGCACGGGCTTCTTCGAGCAGGTCAGGCTTGGTGGCGGCAATCACCCGCAAATCGACCTTGATGCTCTGGTTCGAGCCCAGGCGCTCCAGTTGCTGTTCCTGCAGCACGCGCAGCAGCTTGACCTGCTGGGCCAGTGGCATGCTCTCGATCTCGTCGAGGAACAGGCTGCCGCCGTTGGAGTGCTCCAGCTTGCCGATGCGCTTGCCCTGGGCACCGGTGAAGGCGCCGCTCTCGTGGCCGAACAGTTCGGTCTCGAACAACTGCTCGGGAATCGCCGCGCAGTTCAGCGCGACAAAGGGCTTGCCGGCGCGTGGCCCGAAGTCGTGCAGGCAGCGCGCGACCAGCTCCTTGCCGCTGCCGGTGTCACCCCGGATCAGTACGTTCACCGGCGTACCGGCCAGCGCCATGATCTGTCGGCGCAGGGTTTCCATGGGCCGCGAGACGCCGAGCAGGCGCGACTCGATCTGGTCCTTGAGCGCTGCCTGTTCGCGCAGCCGACGGTTCTCCTGCACCAGCCGACGTTTTTCCAGGGCACGGCGCAGGCTGTCGAGCAGGCGTTCGGGGGTGAAGGGTTTCTCGATGAAGTCGTAGGCGCCCTGGCGCATCGCCTGCACTGCCATGGGCACGTCGCCGTGGCCGGTGACCATGATCACCGGCAGGTCGCGGTCGATCTGCTGCAGGCGCTCGAGCAGCGCCAGGCCATCGGTGCCGGGCATGCGCACATCGCTGATGACCACGCCGGGCAGCTCGCGGGAAACGCTCTTCAGGCATTCGTCGGCGCTGCTGCACAGGCGCACCTCGAAGCCGGAGAGTTGCAGCCACTGCTGCACGGCGTCGCGGATGGCGGCTTCGTCGTCGACGAAGAGGATGGTCTCGCTCATGGTTTTCTTTCTTCGCTGGCGGCCGGCAGGCTGAGGCGAAACACCGCGCCGCCGGTGGGCTGGTTGGCGGCGTCGAGGCGCCCGCCGAGTTCGTGGACGATGCCATAGGATACCGCCAGCCCCAGGCCCAGTCCTTCGCCCACCGGCTTGGTGGTGAAGAAGGGATCGAAGACGCTGGCCAGATGGGCTTCGTCGATGCCCGCGCCGTTGTCGGCGACCTCCAGGCACCAGTGTTCATCGTCGCGTTGCAGGCTCAGCCGGATGCGTGGCTGCGCGCTGCCGGCCACTGCATCCAGGGCATTGCGGAGCAGGTTGACCAGTACCTGTTCCAGGCGGATCGCGTCGCCCAGCACCCAGGCGGGCAGGGCGAGGTCCTGGCGGATCTCCACGCCTTCGGCGCGGATACGCACGGCCAGCAGTTGCAGCGCCTGCTCGATCACGTGGCCCAGTTCGATGCGCTCGCGCAGGCCGCCGGGTGTCTTGCGCGCGAAGGTCTTCAGGTGGCCGGTCAGAGCGGCCATGCGTTCGAGCAGCTCATCCACGCGCACCAGCGCGGCGCGGGCGTCGTCCTGACGGCCGGCGTCCAGCAGCAGGCGCACGCTGGCCAGTTGCATGCGCTGGGCGGTGAGCGGCTGGTTGATTTCGTGGGCCAGCGCGGCGGACATCTGCCCCAGCGCGGCCAGCTTGGCGGCCTGTACCAGGCCATCCTGGGCGGTGCGCAGGGCGGCGGTGCGTTGCTCGACGAGACGCTCCAGCTCTTCCTGGTCGCGCTGGCGCAGGCGGGCGAGGCGGCGCCGCTGTTGCAGCCAGAGCACGAGGAACACCAGCGCCAGCCAGGCGCCGGCAGCGGCGAGGCGCGCGCTGGTGACGTCGGACTGTACCCCGCGGGTGTCGCGGAGCAGGTGCAGGGTCCAGTCCTCTTCCGGCAGGCCGACCGATTGCCAGAGGTAGTCGCCGCTGATTTCCTGGCCCTCCACGCGCACCATCCGCGCGTGTTCGCCGAGCGACTCCAGCGTCCGATGCGGTAGCGCGCTGAGTGGCTGGCGGTGGTACTGGCGGGTATCGGCCAGCTCGGCGCGGGCCACCGCGTCCAGTGGCATCAGCTCGCGGTAGCGCCAGCGCGGGTGGTTGGCGAGGAACACCACGCCCTTGCTGTCGCTCACCAGCACCACGTCCGGGGTCTGGCTCCACTGCCGTTCGAGGTCGGGAAACTCCAGCTTGACCACGATGGCGCCGAGGAAGTTGCCCGCGTCGTCACGCAGTGCGTTGGACAGGAAGTAACCAGGAATGCCGGTGGTCACGCCGACCGCATAGAAGCGCCCGGCGCCCTGGGCGATGGTCTGGCGAAAGTACGGCCGAAAGCTGTAGTTGTGGCCGACGTAGCTGGTCGGCAGGTTCCAGTTGCTGGCGGCCACGGCGAGGCCGGTGCGGTCCAGCAGCTCCAGGGTCGACGAGCGTGCCGCGCCGTTGATTTCCTGCAGCTTGAGGTTGAGCCGGTGCTGCACCTCGTCCGTCAGCGTGCCGCGCATGGTCGCGCGCAGTTCCGGGTCCAGCGCCAGCACGGAAGGAATGCTGCGGAAACGCTCGATCAGGGTATGCAGGGAACTGGCGTAGAGGCCCAACTGCTCATGGGCGGTTTCCGCCTCGGCGAGCAGCGCGCGGTGCCGCGCCTTCTCGCCCGCCCAGAACACCGACAGCACCAGGCCGGCCAGCAGGAGCAGGCAGATCAGCAGCAGGCGGAGAGGGCGAGTAGGCGACATGTTCGACGGGGTTCGACCAGCGGTCGGCGACAATAGCACGACCGCGCGCTGGTCCGGCGCCCCACCGCCTCGCTACACTGCCGCATCCTGATGGAGAACGCTTCGATGCAGTTGTCGTCCTGGACCCACGAAGGGTCCGCCGGTTTCACCCTGCGCGGCTGGCGCAGCGAGCCCAGCGGCAAGCCGCTGCTGCACTTCCTGCATGGCAACGGCTTCTGCGGCCGCGCCTACGAGCCGATGCTGAAGGTCCTGGCGGAGGATTTCGACCTCTGGTTGTGCGACGTCCAGGGCCATGGCGACAGTGACCACGGCGGACGCTTCCACGGCTGGAACCGTAACGCCGAAATGGCGGTGGAGGCCTTCCGGGCCGGCAACACGGTTTTCGGCGACGTGCCGCACTACGCCGCCGGGCACAGCTTTGGCGGCGTACTCACCAGCCTGATCCTCGGCCGTCATCCCGAGCTGTTCCGCCGCGCGGTGTTGCTCGACCCGGTGCTCTTCACCCCGGCGATGATCGGCGTGATGGCGCTCTCCGAAGTGCTCGGCCTGCACAAGCGCCGCACCATGGTGCAGAAGGCCCGCTCGCGGCGCAGCCAGTGGCCGGACCGCGAAGCGGCCTACGCCGGCCTGCATGGCCGCGGCATCTTCAAGGGCTGGACCGACGCCGCGCTGTGGGCTTACGTGGAGAACGCGATGAAGCGCACCGAGGCTGGCGTCGAGCTGAAATGCCGGCCCAGCCGCGAGGCGGAGATCTTCAGCTCCTTCCCCAAGCGCCTGTGGCCGTCGCTGAACAAGGTGGTGACGCCGACCCAGGTGCTGTTCGGCGAGCGTACCTACCCCTTCGTCGCCAAGTCCGTGGCGCGCTGGTGCGCAGCGAACACGGTGGTGAGCGGCCAGTGCGTCGACGGCGGGCATTGCTTCATGCAGGAGTTCCCCGAAGACAGTGCCGAGCGCGTGTCACGCTTCCTGCTGGGCCACGAATGAACGACCCGGCCCGCGAGTCCGTCTGGCTGGCACTGTCCGAGCTGTGGCTGGACACCGAGCTGGTCGAGGACGATCTTGCCGCCATCGCGCGCACCCTGGCGATCAGCGGCTATGCCGCGGAGGAGTTGGAGGCGATCTACCGGCTGGAAGTCGCGCCGGTGGTCTGGGGTAACGCCTGGGTGACGGCTGGCGTGTGGGACGGGTTCGATCCCGACTGGCTGTTCGAAGCCTGCCGACGCAACCAGCAGCGGCGTCGCTCGCCCTGGCATCGGCTGCGCTGTCGCGTGCTACGGCGTGCGATGACCTATGCCACCGAGGCGCACTGGCGGGCGATCCGCGCGCAGCTCTAGTCGCCGACCTTCTTGCCCTGGTGTGCGCGGCGCCATTCGTCCAGGCGCACCACTTCACCCCTGGGGCGTGGCGGCGCGGGGGCGTCGTCGAACACGGCGTCGACGATTTCCTCATCCACCGGCTGGGCGGCGGGATGGAAGGTGGCAACCGGCGATGCCGGTGCGCGCGGTTCAGGCTCCATGCGGAACGGCGCCAGCTCAACGCGGCCCAGATGCTGGCCGAACATGGCGATGCTGCCGGCGTAGCGCTCCTGGCCGGTGGCGGTGAACTCGAAGGCGTATTCGCGGGCCAGGCGCAGGTTGCCCCGGCCGTCGCGCTGGAAGCGGAAACGCTGCAGGGCCATGGCTTCATCGAGCAGTTCCACGCCCTCGCGCGCGCAGTGCTGCTTGGCCAGAAGCAGCGCACGCTCGCGGATGCCATGGGCGCGCCACCACCAGGCGGCGCCTGCAATGACCAGCATGAAGATGAAAAGATTGCCCAGGTCCACTTCGGCTTCCTCGGAATCGGCGCACCAGCTTACTCACTCCGCCGTCGGGCGGCGAGGGGCGGATGTTCACAGCGTGTGAATTGCGCTCCATACTGCCCCATTCTGTAGCAGGACACCGTTATGCCGCGCACTCCCCACGTTCTCGCCATCCAGTCCCACGTCGTCTTCGGCCACGCCGGCAACAGCGCTGCCGAGTTCCCCATGCGACGCGTCGGGGTGAACGTCTGGCCGCTGAACACCGTGCAGTTCTCCAACCATACCCAGTATGGCCACTGGACGGGCCAGGTGCTGCCGCCGGAGCAGATTCCCGCGCTGGTGGATGGCATCGCCGCCATCGGCGAGCTGGGCAACTGCGACGCGGTACTCTCGGGCTACCTGGGCAGCGCGGCGCAGGGTCGTTCGATCCTCGAGGTGGTGCGCCGCATCCGCGAGGTCAACCCGCGTGCGGTGTACCTCTGCGATCCGGTGATGGGCCATCCGGAGAAGGGCTGCATCGTCGCCCCGGAAGTCGGCGAATTCCTGCTCCACGAGGCCGCTGCCGTGGCCGACTACCTGTGTCCGAACCAGCTGGAGCTGGACAGCTTCTGCGACCGCCAGCCGACCTCCCTGGAGGACTGCGCGGCGATGGCCCGTGGCCTGCTGGTGCGTGGCCCGAAGGCAATCCTGGTGAAGCACCTGAACTACCCCGGCAAGCCGGCGGATGCCTTCGAGATGCTGCTGGTGACCCTCGACGAGACCTGGCACCTGCGCCGACCGCTGCTGGCCTTCCCGCGCCAGCCGGTGGGCGTGGGCGACCTGACTTCCGGGCTGTTCCTTGCCCGCCTGCTGCTGGGCGACGACCTGCGCAGCGCCTTCGAATTCTGCGCCGCCGCGGTGCACGAAGTACTGCTGGAAACCCAGGCCTGCGGCAGCTACGAGCTGGAACTGGTGCGCGCCCAGGACCGCATCGCCCATCCGCGGGTGAAGTTCGAGGCGGTGAAGCTGGGGTGAGTCAGATTTCGCAAGCCGTCGATTCCTTGTAGCAGCGAGCTTGCTCGCGAACCGCCCGGTTCCTGAACTGCCGGTGATTCCGTTCGCGAGCAAGCTCGCTCCTACATAATCCCGCCTGCCGCCTGCCGCCTGCCGCCTGCCGCCTCAGAGCATGTACTTGCCCAGCAGCAAGCCACCGACCACCATCGCGGTGAGCAGGCCGAACGCCAGCCCCAGGCGTTTTTCGATGGCTTCGCGCAGCGCCGGTCCCGCCCAGAACAGCAGGGCGCAGGTGGCGGCGAAACGCAGGGTGCGCGCCACCACGCTGAGGGCGATGAACAGCACCAGGTCCAGCTGGGTCACGCCGCTGGTGAGGGTGATCAGCTTGTAGGGCAGCGGGGTGAAACCGCCGCCCAGCAGCACCATCAGCCAGCCAAGCTCGTTGTAGCGTTCGGCGACCTCGGCGAAGTTCTCCTGCAGGCCATAGAAGGCCAGGATCGCCTGGCCCACTGTCTCGAACAGCAGCAGGCCGATGAAGTAGCCGGCGATGCCGCCCAGCACCGAACTGACAATGCAGATCGCCGCGTAGCGCCAGGCCTTGGCCCGGTTGGCCAGCACCATCGGCACCAGCAGCGCGTCCGGCGGGATGGGGAAGAACGAACTCTCGGCGAAGGTCACTCCACCCAGCGCCAGCTCCGCCCGCGGATGGCCCGCCAGGCGCATGGTCCAGTCGTACAGCCGGCGCAGCATGGCGTCAGGCCGACTGCGGCAGGTGGTCGTCGCCCGGCGCCGCGGCGGCGTCCTCGCGTTCGACCCGCTCGACCATGCCACGGGCAATCTCGCGCTCGCCCATGATTACCAGGCTGGCGCCATTCTGCTCCAGGTAGTCCACCTCGGCGTCGAAGTGGGCGCGGGCGATGATGTCCAGGTTCGGGTTGATCGCCCGTGCGTGGCTGGAAATGGTCCCGGCCTCGAAGCCATTGGGAATGGCGATCAGCAACCAGCGCGCCGAGGTGATGTTGGCCTGGTTCAGCACATCGGGATTGGCGGCGTTGCCCACCACCACGCAGAGCCCGTGCTCGCGCAGCTCGGCGGCCTTCTCGCGCTTGTCCTCGATGACCACCAGCGGCACCTTGTCCTTGCGCAGGCGCTCGCTCACCAGCGCGCCGACGCGGCCGTGGCCGATGAGGATCGCGTGATTGTGCTCCAGCACCGGCGGTGGCAGGTCCTGGGGTTCCACCTGGACCACGCCGGGCTCGGTCTCGGCCTTCTGCTCCTGGCGCGCCTGCAGGCGATCGATGGCGATGAACAGCAGCGGGTTGACCAGGATCGACAGGATCGCGCCGGCTAGCACCAGGTCGCGACCGGCTTCGGGCAGCAGGTTCAGGGTCACGCCCAGGCCGACCAGGATGAAGGAGAACTCGCCGATCTGCGCCAGGCTGGCGGCGATGGTCAGTGCGGTGCTGTTGGGGTGGCCGAACATGCGCACGATGACGTAGGCCGCCACCGACTTGCCGAAGACGATCACCAGGAAGGTTGCCAGCACCGGCAGCGGCTCCTGGATCAGGATCGCCGGGTTGAACAGCATGCCCACCGAGACGAAGAACAGCACGGCGAAGGCGTCGCGCAGCGGCAGCGAGTTCTCGGCAGCCTCGTGGCTCAGCTCGGACTCGTTGAGGATCATCCCGGCGAAGAATGCGCCGAGGGCGAAGGACACGCCGAAGATCACCGCCGAGCCGTAGGCGATGCCCAGGGCGATGGCCAGCACGGCCAGGGTGAACAGCTCGCGCGAGCCGGTCTTGGCGACGCGCTCCAGCACCCAGGGCACGAAGCGGCGGCCGCCGACGATCATCACCGCGACGAAGGCGGCGACCTTGCCCAGGGTCAGCAGGATCGGCATCAGTACGCCGCCGTCACCACCGTCGGAGGTGCCGCCCAGCGAGCCGGCCAGGGCCGGCAGCAGAACCAGGGTGAGGACCATCGCCAGGTCCTCGACGATCAGCCAGCCGATGGCGATGCGCCCGCGCTTGGTGTCGATCAGCTGGCGCTGCTCCAGCGCGCGCAGCAGCACCACGGTACTGGCCACCGACAGCGCCAGGCCGAAGACCAGACCGCCGCCGAAGTTCCAGCCCATCATCCACGCAAGGCCGAGGCCGAGCAGGGTGGCGACGCCGATCTGCACCACCGCACCGGGGATGGCGATGGCTTTCACCGACAGCAGGTCCTTGAGCGAGAAGTGCAGGCCGACGCCGAACATCAGCAGGATCACGCCCAGCTCGGCGATCTCTACGGAGAGTGCCTGGTCGGCGACATAACCGGGAGTGAAGGGGCCGGCCAGCACGCCGGCGAGCAGGTAGCCCACCAGCGGCGAAATACGCAGGCGGTTGGCCAGGGCGCCGAGGACGAAGGCCAGCACGAAGCCGACGGCGAGGGTGGTCAGTAACGGGGTGTGATGCATGGTCTGGGCTCCGGGCACTCAGGGAGCGGCCGGACTGCTTGTCAGCACCAGGCCGCTCGACGGTGGGTCACGGGGGCAAACCCGCGTGTGAAAAGTTTAGGCGTAGTAATGAATTCCTACCTTGCTTTCACGCAAGGGTAACCTGTTGACGCATTAGGAAATTTCCGCGACACGCGGGATTTCTTTTCAGGAAATGTCGTGAACGTCGCTTATTCGTCGCGAAGCTCCTGATAGCGCTGCTCCAGCTCCTGGCGAATCTGCCGGCGTTGCTGGGCCTGGGCGAAGCGACGTTTCTCGTCCCTGGTCTGTGGAACCAGTTGCGGCACGACGATCGGCGTGCGCTCGTCGCCCAGCGCCACCATGGTGAAGAAGCAGCTGTTGGTGTGGCGCACGGACTTCTCGCGGATGTTCTCGGTCACCACCTTCACGCCGATCTCCATGGAGGTGCGGCCGGTGTAGTTCACCGAAGCGAGGAAGGTGACCAGTTCGCCGACGTGGATCGGCTGGCGGAAGATCACCTGGTCCACCGACAGGGTCACCACGTAGTAGCCGGCGTAGCGGCTGGCGCAGGCGTAGGCGACTTCGTCGAGGTACTTGAGCAGGGTGCCTCCGTGGACATTGCCGGAAAAGTTGGCCATGTCGGGGGTCATCAGGACGGTCATGCTGAGCTGGTGGTTGCCAGGTTCCATTGAGTTCTCGGGCAGATGTCTGGGGAAAAGGAAAGGGCCTCACTCTGGACAACCCGAGCGCGGCTGGCGACACAGTTTTTTCTATATCCCTGATTGGCCAGCGGCGCCAGTGGACCATTCGCCAGCGGTGCATCCACCGTTCGAGCAACGCCGTGAATGAAAACGGGCGACCCCTGGTCGCCCGTTCGCGTCGTTGCGCCTCAGCGCCCGGCCGAGAGGCCGAAGTCGATGGCCAGGTCCGCGCCGGTGATGGCTTCGGACTCCGGCTTGCAGAGGTACCAGACCAGCTCGGCGACTTCCTCCGGGCGGATGAAGCGCGCCACCTTGCCCTGCGGATAATCCTTCAGCAGCTCGCGTTTATAGGCCGCCGGGTTGCCCTGGCCGTAGCGTTCGGCCTGGTAGTCGAGCATCGGCGTGGCGATGTCGGCGGGGGAGATGGCGTTGACCCGCACGCCGGACTCGGCCAGTTCCAGGGCCAGCGTGCGGGTAAGCATGGTCAGTGCCGCCTTGCTTGCGCAGTAGGCGGCGGAGCCGCGATAGGCCTGGCGGCCGGAGTCGCTGGAGATGTTGACGATGCAGCCGTGGTTTTCCTTGAGGTACGGCGTTGCCGCCTGGCACATGTAGAACGCGGCCTTGAGGTTCACCCCCATGACCAGGTCGAAATCGTCCTCGTTGAAGTCTTCCACCGGGCCTTCGCGCCAGACACCGGCGGCGTTGACCAGCGCATCGAGACGGCCGGTGCGGGCGAGAATGTCGGACATCAGGCTGTGGCAGTTATCGGCGCGTCGCAGGTCGCCGACGGCGGTAGCGTCCAGCGGTACCTGGGCGTTCAGCGCATGCAGGCCGGCTTTATCCACGTCGGTGGCGGCGATGCGCCAGTGGCTTTGGGCGAAACGTTTGGCGATGGCTTTTCCGAGGCCACCGGCAGCGCCGGTGATCAGTACGACGGGAGTGCTCATTGTCTACGGGTTCTCCCTGCCTGAGAGAGGACGGCGGCCGGCAGGCAGACCGGCGGGCGCCGCATCGATCGCAGAGCGCTCAGGCGCTCCGTGCAACTACAGACCAAGAAAAGACCAGATTCTTCACTCTGGCAGAGTAAATTTTTCGTAAGACTTTCGCGTGTCAGCGGGTGAGCTGATTGCTGGGCGCAAAATGGCGGATAACGCTTCGCGTTATGCGCCCTACGGGAGCCCAGGGGACATCTTGTGTAGGGCGAATAACCGTTCACGGTTATCCGCCGTTTCGGTCAGTCGTTCAGGCGTGGTGCAGATACCAGCGCCAATCCTGCTCGCCGACTTCGCCCATGAACTGGCGGAACTCTTCCCACTTGATCGCCAGGAACACCTTGAGGAATTCCTCGCCCAGCGCCTCGCGCGCCCAGGCCGAGGATTCCAGCGCGCGCAGCGCGGTGAGCCAGTCGGTGGGCAGGAACTCGGTGGCCTGTTCATAGCCGTTGCCGACGATCGGCGCGCCCGGATCGATCTGTTCGCGGATGCCTTCGTGGATTGCCGCAAGGATCGCCGCCGCCGCCAGGTACGGGTTGGCGTCGGCGCCGCAGATGCGGTGCTCGATGTGCCGGCTCTTGGCCGGGCCACCGGGCACGCGGAACGACACGGTGCGGTTGTTCACGCCCCAGCTCTTGGCCAGCGGCGCGTAGCTGTTGGCCTGGAAACGGCGGAAGGAGTTGGCGTTGGGGCAGAAGATCGCCAGCGAATCCAGCAGGCGCGCCATCATGCCGCCGATGGAGTGGCGCAGCAGTGGAGTGCCGTGAATGTCTTCGCTGGCGTAGAGGTTGTTGCCCTCGGCGTCCGCCAGGCTGACGTGCAGGTGCATGCCGGAGCCGGCGCGGTCACCGAACGGCTTGGCCATGAAGCAGGCCTGCAGCCCGTGCTTGTTCGCCACGCCTTTCACCAGGCGCTTGTAGCGCACGCCTTCGTCGATTGCCTGCATGACGTCGAAGCGGTGCTCCAGGGTCAGTTCGACCTGGCCCGGCGCGTATTCGGAAATCGCCGTGCGTACCGGCAGGCCCTGCACTTCACACGCGGCGTAGAGGTCGTCGAGGAACGGCTGCAGTTGTTCCAGCTCGTAGACGCCGTATACCTGTGGCGCTTCCGGGCGGATACCGTTCATCTGCAGCGCCGGCTGCGGGCGGCCGTTGACGTCGCGCTGCTTGTCCAGCAGGTAGAACTCCAGCTCCACCGCCATCACCGGGTGGAAGCCGTCGGCCTTCAGCCGATCCACCACGCGGCTCAGCGCCTGGCGTGGATCGGCCGGGGTGGCCGGCAGGCCCTGGGTCGGGTGCATGCTCACCTGCAGCTGGCCGGTGGGTGAATTGCGCCAGGGTTGCAGGATCAGGCTGCCGGGCAGCGGGTAGGTCCAGCAGTCGGCGTCGGCCACTTCCCAGACCAGCCCGGTGCCTTCGACGTCTTCGCCCTGCACGGTCAGCGCAAGGATCGAGCTGGGCAGCGGGCGGCCGTTGTCGTAGATCGCCAGCAGCTCGTCGCGGTGCAGCAGCTTGCCGCGCGGGATGCCGTTGGAGTCGATGATGAACAGTTCGATGCTGCGCACGTCCGGGTGGGCGGCGAGGAAGGCTTCGGCTTCCTGACGATCGGCGAATTGCATGGTGGTCCTCGGTGGCGCGGAGCGCGCCGCAGAATGCTTTTCGTAGGAGCGAGCTTGCTCGCCAACGCTCTTTTGCAAATCCGCTGCGGGGGGCGGGTTTGCGAGCAAGCTCGCTCCTGCAGGGGGAGTTTCGATCAGGCCTCGCGCGCGCCGGGAATGGCCAGCAGCTCGGTGATGCCGGCATCGAGGGTCTCGATCAGGCGATCCACATCGGCGGCAGTGGTGTCCGGGCAGCACAGGGTCATGTTGTGGAACGGCGTGATCAGGATGCCGCGGTTGATCAGGTACAGGTGCAGGGCCATCTGCAGCTCGTCGTGGAAGGCCGCTTCGGCCTCGGCGCCGGTACGCGGGGAGACGGGGCAGAACTGGAACTCGCTACGCGCGCCCAACTCGGTCACCGACCATTTCAGGCCGTGCTTGGCGATCAGCGCGCGGAAGCCGTCGGCCAGGCGCTTGGCCAGCGGCAGCATGTGGTCGTAGGCCGCCTGGGTCATCACCTGTTCCAGGTTGGCGCGCATGCAGTGCATGGCCAGGGCGTTGGCCGAGAGCGTGGTGCCCATGCCGCTGTGGCCGTGGCCATGGCTGTCTTCCTGGGCGCTCTGGCGCGAGGCAGCCATGCGCTCGGCCATCTCCGCACTGCAGCCGAAGATGCCGCAGGGCACGCCACCGGCGATCGGCTTGCCGACCACGAAGAAGTCCGGATCGAGGTTCCACAGCTGGGTACAGCCACCGATATTGGTGGAGATGGTGTGGGTTTCGTCGATGATCAGCAGCGAACCGTACTTGCGCGTCAGTTCGCGGCACTTCTGCATGAAGCCCGGATCGGGCAGGACCATGCCGATGTTGGTCATCGCCGGTTCGCACAGCAGGGCGCAGACGTCGCCCTGGGCCAGGGCGGCTTCCAGCGCCTCGACGTCGTTGAAGGGAATGGAGCGGCTGTGCTGGGTCAGGTCGTAGGCCTGGCCGACCAGGCCGGAGCGGTGCACGGTCTCGCCGTCGCGGTAGCGCACCATCACATCGTCCACGGTGCCGTGGTAGCAGCCGTCGAACACCAGCAGGGTCTTGCGCCGGGTTACCGCGCGGGCCCAGCGCAGCACATAGCGGTTGGAGTCGGTGGCGGTGGCGGTCACCTGCCAGTAGGGCAGGCCGAAGCGTGCGGCGAGCAGCTCGCCGCAGACCACCGCATCTTCGCCGGGAAGCATGGTGGTCAGGCCGCGCGCGCCTTGTTCGGCGAGGGCGCGGGCGATCGGCGCCGGCGAGTGGCCGAACATGCTGCCGGTGTCGCCCAGGCAGAAGTCCACGTAGTCATGGCCGTCCACGTCGTAGAAGCGGGCGCCCTGGGCGCGTTCGACGAACAGCGGGCAAGGCGTGGACCAGTCGGCCATCCAGTGCATCGGCACGCCGGCGTACAGCGACTGGTGCGCGCGCTCGGCAAGGGCGACGGACTTGGGATTCTGTTCCAGGAAGCGCTGGCGCTCGCGGGCGGTGAAGATATCCACGGCCTGTTGGGCGATTCCGCTGGCGGTCATGTTGCACACCTCGTTTGTTATTTCGCACATCTTCCATTTGTGATCACAAAAATGTCAATACAGTGAATCGTCTGCCTGATAATCTGCCCTGTAACGAATTCTGTGATCACAGAAAAAGAGGCTACCCATGAGCGATGTCACGAATGAGTCCGCCTGGGCCGGCCAGGTCGCGCTGGTCAGCGGCGCCGGCAGCGAATCCGGTATCGGCTTCGCCAGCGCCCGCCGGCTGGCACGCAACGGGGTGAAGCTGCTGCTCACCGCCAGCAGCGAGCGCGTGCTGCTGCGGGCGGAAGAACTGCGCGGCGAAGGTTTCGAGGCCCGCGCGCTAGCGGCCGACCTGACGGACGAAAACGATGTTCGCCGCCTGGCCGAATGGGCGCAGGCGCAATGGGGAAGGGTAGACGTGCTGGTGAACAACGCCGGCATGGCCATGCAGGGCAGCCCTGAGCCCTTCGCCGAGCTGGCGGTGATGGACCTGGCGACCTGGAACCTGTCGCTGGCACGCAATCTCACCAGCGCCTTCCTGCTTACCCGTGCGCTGCTGCCGGGCATGCTGGAGCGCGGCTACGGGCGCATCGTCAACGTCAGCTCCACCACCGGCACGCGGGCCAGCAATCCGGGCGAGTCGGCGTACAGCGCGGCCAAGGCCGGGATGCTCGGCATGAGCATGGGGCTGGTGCTGGAAGTGGCGCAGCGCGGGGTGACGGTGAACAGCGTGGCGCCCGGCTGGATCGCCACCGGCTCCAGCAGCGAAGAAGAAATCCAGGCCGGGCGGCGCACGCCGCTCGGTCGTTCCGGGCGACCGGAGGAGGTGGCAGCCGCCATCGCCTTCCTGGCCTCGCCCGACGCCAGTTACATCACCGGCGAAGTGCTGGTGGTGGATGGCGGCAACTGCCTGATCGAGAACAAGGGATAAGCACGATGAAACACGATTGCAGCCTGACCTTCGCCCAACTGCCGGCACCGCCGGCCGGCCAGGAGTAATTCGCGATGGCCGATAACCTTCAGGAACAGCTCTACCAGAACCTGCGCCAGGCTTTGCTCTCCGGGCGTTTCCAGCCCGGCGAACGGCTCAAGATCCGCGACCTGGCCGATGAATGGGGCACCAGCCCGATGCCGGTACGCGCCGCCCTGCAACGGCTGGTGGCCGAGGGCGCGCTGGAAGGCGAGCAGCAGCGCTCGCTACGGGTGCCGGTGATGACCCGCGAGCGCTACCTGCAGATCCTGCAGGTGCGGCAATCCCTGGAGGGGTTGGCGGTGGAGGATGCCGCCAGGCACCTGAAGCCCGTCGACATGGCGCTGCTGCGCGATTGTACCGAGCGCATGGAAGTCGCGCTGAACGCGCGCGACGTCCATGGCTACCTGGAGGCCAACAGCCTGTTCCACCTGACGCTCTACCGCGCCTGTGGCAACCCCACGCTGCTGCGCATGATCGAGGCGCTGTGGCTGCAGGTGGGGCCGTTCTTCAACCGGCTGTTCACCGAGGCCGACCTGTCGCTGCGCCTCAACGACTTCCATGAAGACACCCTGCAGGCGCTGGAGCGTGGCGACGCTGCGGGCGCACGCAAGGCCATCGAACAGGACCTGGGCTACTGCGGCCAGTACCTGCTCAACCTGCTGGAGCTGGAAAGCGGGGGAAGGCTCGGGGCGCGCTAGGGTAATTGCCGGACGGGTTACGGATCGGCAAGGGCGTAGAGGATTTTCAGATACGCCCTACGCATTCAGGCTTGGTATCCAGCGGCAGTCAGGCGACAGTCATGCGCCATTTTCGACCTTGAGAAAATCCCGTGAAGATGCGCTTCCGGCCGGCCCTGACTGTGGTCGCGGCCTTGCTGACTGGCCTGTACCTGGTCAACCCGCTCGGGGTGCCGAGCCTGGACCCACGCATGCGCCTGCTGGGGATGACGACCTATTCGATCAGGTCCTCCTCCATGAATCCCACATTGCAGCCGGGCGACTACATCCTGACCAGCGCCGCGAGCTATGCATTCGGCACGCCGACGGCCGGGGACGTCGTGGTCTTCCTCAATCCCAAGGACCCGCAGCACAGCTACGTCAAGCGCATCGTCGCCGGCCCCGGCGACCGGGTAAGGATCAGCGACGGTCGCTTGTATCTGAATGATCGCGAGATAGCGCAACCCTATCTGCTCGGGGCGCAGAACAGGGCGGCAGATTCACGGCGGCTGGTGGAGCACCGTGTGCCAGAGGAGCATTACTTCCTGCTCGGCGACAATCGTGACAACTCCCTGGATAGCCGATTTTTCGGCGACGTGCCGAGGGCCAATCTGGTCGGTCGGGTATCCCGCATCTGGTACGCGCAGAACACCGGGCGCATCGGCGCCTTGCCTGAACCGCAGCCCTGAGGAGGCTGGTTCGCCTCGCTCAGGGTGTCTTGATGAAGCGGACGTTGTCCTTCTTGATCAGGATCGTCTCGCCGTTGAGTTGTTCGAACTCGTAGTAGTCATTGTATTTGTCGTAGTCGGAGTGATCCTTCACCAGAATTTCGCTGCCATCCTGCAGCGTCACCACGGCCTTGTCGGCGCATCCGGCGAGACCGAGCAGCAACAGGCAGGTGAACAAGGCTTTCAACTTCATAGTTTCTCCACGGGGCATCGTACCCGCCCGGGCAGCAAGGGCTGGAGGTACGCTGGGTTGCCTGTGTGACCATGGAAGTTTCAGGAAATTCCGGAGCCCACCCTCAAGTGTCGAGCCATACGTCGCGTGCCCAGGTCCAGACGGAGTCCCAGGTTTCCTCGGTGAGTTCGCCATCGGCCCAGAGCACGACCTCGCCGTCCTCGGCGACCGCGTAGTAGTCGTCACCGTCGGCGCAGAGCGGTATCAGCTCGCGCGGCAGGCCACTCGCCCAGGCCACGGCGGCCACTTCCGGCAGGTAGGTATGCGACTGCGGATCGGTCACGGTCACCGGTTCCAGGCGGCCATAGATCACATCGCTGACCTGTAAAAGGAACTCGCGGAATTCCGACGGAATACCGATCAGCAGCTCTTCCTCGATCTCCACCAGCAGCTCTTCGTCCGGCAACTCCAGCGGAACCGGCACCGGCTCGTTCACTTCACGCAGTTTTTCGATCACATCTTCCACAGGCGGGGCCTCTCTGCATTCGACCAATGGCGCGCTTTATACAGTAGTAGCCGGCCATCCGCGCAAGACCACTGCGCGGGCGTTGTCCGGACGAGTGGCGAGGTGGCCGCCGGTATTGCGCAAGCGCCCGCACTTCAGCCCGCTCCCGGAAAGTTCGGGCTTGGGGAGAGGCCGGGGCTTGGGTGCGAGTGTTCCGCGAGAAACAGAAAAGCCCGGCCAGGGCCGGGCTTTTTGCCGATCGCGCAGGATCAGTTCTGGCGGATGCCCGCCACCAGCCAGGGCTGGTTGTCGCCCTGGGCACGCTCCATGCGCCAGCTTTCGCTGAAGGGTTCGCCCTGGTCGAAGCGCGAGGACTTCGACACACCGCTGAAGGTCAGGGTGGCGATGGTCTTCTCGGCCTGGTCGTCCACGCCTTCGAGCTGCACATCGAGGTTGTCGATATAGGTCGACTGGTAGGCGTCGCCCAGGTCAGCGCGTTCCTGCTTGAGGAACTGCAGCATCTGCGGGGTGACGAACTCGGCGATCTTGTCCATCTCGTTGGCGTCCCAGTGTTGCTGCAGGGACATGAAGTGCTCGCGCGCAGCGCCGATGAAACGGGTCTCATCGAACCAGCTCGGGGCGTTGATCACCGGGCGGCTGTCCATCACCGGACGCGAGGCGCCACCGAAGATCGACGGCGGGGCGGCTGGCATTTCACGCTGCATCGGTGCGTGTCCACCGGCCATGGCGGGCTGCTGGCCCTGCTGCTGGCGGCGACGCGAAGCGATGAAGCGGAACGCGATAAAGGCGATCAGCGCGATGATCAGGATGTCGAGGAATTGCATGCCCTGGAAGCCGTCGCCCATGAACATGGAGGCGAGCAGGCCACCGGCGGCGAGGCCGGCCAGCGGGCCGAGCCAGCGCGAAGCGCCGCTCTTGGCAGCGGCGCCGGCAGCGCCTGCGGCGGCACCGGTCGCGGCCGGGCCGGCGGCAGCGGGGGAATTCGGCGCGGCGTTGGGTTGCGCCTGGCGGGTCTGGTGGCTCGGCGCCGAGCCCATGCTCTTGCCGCCGCCGAAACGTTTGGCGGCGTTGACGTCGAGGCTGAGCGTCACGGCGACACAGAAGGCCATGGCAAGGCTGAGAAAGCGCTTCATCGTTGTCATTCTCTTGGTTGGTATACGACGCACGTCATGTTGCAGGCCGGGGCCGGTGAGAGCCAGTCGGATTTTGTTTCGTGCTGTTGCCCTGTGCGGGCCCGACCCCTGATATGGGGGCGCTTGATTCCCTTTCCAAATCAGTCTGTTACTGATTCTTTCAGAGCCGCCTGTCGGAAGGCTCGGATGATAGGCTTCGCTGAGCGAGGCCGTCAGCCGCGCGATCCCCTGACCCCACGCCGCGAGGACCGCCGACCATGCATGCCATCGACTTCATCCAGGACCTCGCGGTGATCATGCTGATCGCCGGATTCGTCACCATCCTCTGCCACCGCTTCAAGCAGCCGGTGGTGCTGGGCTACATCATCGCCGGGGTGATCATCGGCCCGCATACCCCGCCCTTTGCCCTGGTGCACGACGAGGAGACGATCAAGACCCTCGCCGAACTGGGGGTGATCTTCCTGATGTTCTGCCTGGGCCTGGAGTTCAGCCTGCGCAAGCTGTTCCAGGTCGGCGCCACGGCGTTCATCGCCGCGTTCCTGGAAATCACCCTGATGATCTGGGCCGGCTTCGAGATCGGCCGCCTGTTCGACTGGAGCACCATGGATTCGCTGTTCCTCGGCGCGATCCTGGCGATGTCTTCCACCACCATCATCATCAAGGTCCTGGGCGACCTGAAGATGAAGAACGAGCGCTTCGCCCAGCTGATCTTCGGCGTGCTGATCATCGAGGACATCCTCGGCATCGGCATCATCGCGCTGTTCTCCGGCATCGCCGTGAGCGGCACGGTGGAGGCCGACCAGGTGTTCTCCACGGTCGGCAAGCTCAGCCTGTTCATGGTCGTCGCGCTGGTCGTCGGCATCCTGCTGGTGCCGCGCCTGCTGGCCTACGTGGCGAAGTTCGAAAGCAACGAGATGCTGCTGGTGACGGTGCTGGGCCTGTGCTTCGGCTTCTGCCTGCTGGTGGTGAAGCTGGAATACAGCATGATCCTGGGCGCCTTCCTGATCGGCGCGATCATGGCCGAGTCGCGCCAGCTGATCCAGATCGAGCGCCTGATGGAGCCGGTGCGCGACATGTTCAGCGCGATCTTCTTCGTCGCCATCGGCCTGACCATCGACCCCAAGGTGCTGGTGGACTACGCCGCGCCGATCCTGGTGATCACCCTGGTGGTGGTCGCTGGCAAGCTGATTTCCTGCGGCGCCGGCGCCTTCATTGCCGGCAACGACGGGCGCACCTCGATGCGCGTGGGCATGGGCCTTTCGCAGATCGGCGAGTTCTCCTTCATCATCGCCGCACTGGGCATGAGCCTGGGCGTGACCAGCGACTTCCTCTACCCGGTGGTGGTCGGCGTGTCGGCCATCACCACCCTGCTGACACCCTACCTGATCCGCTCGGCAGACCCGCTGGCGCTGTACCTGGGCCGCAGCCTGCCGTCACCCATGGTGCGGGTGTTCAGCCTGTACGGTGAGTGGCTGCGCAGCATCAAGCCACGCGGCGACAAGGCGATTCTCGCCAGCCTGATCCGCCGAATCCTGCTGCAGGTCGGGGTCAACCTGACCCTGGTGATCGGCATCTTCTTCGGCCTGGCGTTCTTCGCCGGGCAGATCGGCCAGTGGCTGGCGCAGTTCGTCGAGCCCGAGGCGCTGCACAAGGCGTTGATCTGGGGCGCCGCGCTGCTGCTGTCGCTGCCGTTCCTGATCGCGGCCTACCGCAAGCTCAAGGCGCTGGCGATGCTGCTGGCGGAGATGGGGGTGAAGGCCGAGAGCGCCGGGCGCCATACGGCCCGCGTGCGCCGGGTGATTTCCGAGCTGATCCCGCTGCTGTCGCTGGGCGGCATGATGCTGCTGCTGGCGGCGCTCAGTTCGAGCATCCTGCCGCCGGGCGAGCTGCTGGTGGTGGTGGCGCTGATCGCCGCACTGGTGATCGCGGTGTTCTGGCGCTGGTTCATCCGCGTGCATTCGCGGATGCAGGTGGCGCTGATCGAGACCTTCGAGCAGAGCGGCGGCGGGCATCACTGAGCCCGCCAGCGTTCAGTCCTGGGTCTCCAGCGTGCGCTGAGCTGCTGCCTTGCGCTCGCGCTCGGCCTGGTGCATCTCGCGTACGGCCTGGCGAACAGTCTCGTGGTAGCCGCTGATCACGGTTTCCGCATCGCTGCAGATGATCGATTTGCCGCGCTCGATCCACAGCACCCGCTGACAGAGCTCGCGGATCGCCTCCATGCTGTGGGACACCAGGATCACCGTCTTGCCCTGCTTGATCTTGGCGCGCATGGCGGCGTGGGACTTCTCGCGGAAGGTCTGGTCGCCCACGCCCAGTACCTCATCGATCAACAGGATGTCCGGATCGGCGTGGATCGCCACGGCGAAGCCCAGCCGGGCGCGCATTCCCGTGGAGTAGGTGCCGACCGGGCGCTCGAAGAAGTCGCCCAGATCGCTGAAGTCGCGAATGTCGTCCATTTGCCGGCGGATATCGGCGCGCTTCATGCCCAGCAGCAGGCCGCTGATGACAACGTTGTCGCGGCCGGAGAGCTCCGGTTTGAAGCCCACGTTGAGCGCCAGCAGGCTGGCACTCAACGGCTTGCTGCGGTGCAGCACGCCGCGATCGGGATCGACGATGCCGGCGATCATGCGCAGCAACGTGCTCTTGCCGGCACCGTTGTTGCCGATCACGCCCAGGGTTTCGCCTTCGTAGAGCTCGAAGCTGACGTCCTGCAGGGCCCAGAAGGAGTCGTAGCGCAGCATGCCGACCCGCTGCCGGTAGGACAGGCCGACGTGTTCGGCCTGGAGAATCAGATCACCGGGCATGTCTCACCTCAGAACAGCAGCTTGGGGTACTTGCGCTCGTTGCGGTGGAGGATCCACAACGCGGCAACCAGCAGGGGGACGGCGACGGCCAGCACATAGAACTGCTCGCTCCAGGAAGGCCACTGGTTGTGCAGCAGCACATCGCGGAAGGCGGTGATCATCACGGTCATCGGATTGAGATTCAGGAACGGCGCCATGGAGGCGGGAATCTCGTGGATGCTGAAGAACACGCCGGACATGAACATCATCAGCATCAGGAAGTTGTCCACCACCTGGCGTAGGTCCGGTACGAATGGCAGCACCGAGGCGAGCAGGAAGCCGAAGCCGATGATGAACAGCAACTGATTGAGGATCAGCACCGGTAGTGCGAGCCATTCCAGCGACGGGCGGTACCCGGACAGCAGCAGGGAGAGGATCAGCAGCGTCAGGATGATCAGGAATTTGAAGGTATTGCTGAGTATCGGGATGAGCGCGAACACGTACTTGGGTACATCGATCTGCTGGATCAGCCCGGCGTTGCTCTGGATGGCATTGCTGGCCTGGCGGACCGAGCCGTCGAACCATTTCCAGGCCACCATGCCGCTGAGCAGCAGGGGCACATAGCCTGGGCGGCTGTGGCCCAGGGCCAGGCCGAAGACGATGTAGAAGGCACCCATGTACATCACGGGCTCGAGGATCCACCAGAGGAATCCCAGGAAGCGCCGCGCCACTTCGGTGCGCAGGTCGCTGTAGACGCCGAATAGAATGATGTCCCTGTGCTTCATGTCTTTCTTGTTGGATTGAAAAGGGTGGGGTATTTAAACACAATGCGCCGCAGCAAGCCTGTGTGCCAATCACGGCGCATTCTGTGCGGATCATCGCCCAAACATAAGAAAAAGAGCTGGTATGCGCCTATTTGATGTCTTGTTCGGCTCCTCCCGGAAAGCCGCTCCCGCCCTGGAAGACCTGGTCCTCATGGTGGTCGGCATGCACCGCAGCGGCACCAGTTTCCTCACCGGCTCCCTGCAGGAGGCCGGCCTGGAACTGGGCAAGCACAGTACATGGAACCCTCACAATCTCAAGGGTAACCGCGAGAACACCGATATCGTCGCCTTCCATGATGCGATGCTCGCCGAGCGTGGCGCGGCGTGGGACAACCCGCCCGCCATGGCGCCGCAATGGACGCCGGCCGAGTACGCCGCGGCCCGCGAACTGATCAGCGGTTACGACGGGGTGAAACGCTGGGGGTTCAAGGACCCGCGCGCGCTGCTGGCCGTCGAAGGTTGGCAGGAACTGCTCCCCAACCTGCGCTTCGTCGGTATCTTCCGCCACCCCTCGGCCGTTGCCGATTCCCTCCAGGCCCGTGGCGGCATGCCGCGCGAACAGGCTCTGGGCCTGTGGAAGGCCTATAACAGCCGCCTGCTCGAACTGCATGGCCGGGTGAAGTTCCCGGTGCTCTGCTTCGATCAGGACGAAGACAGCCTGCATCGGCAACTGGATGAAGTGCTGCGCGGGTTCGGCCTCGAGCCGCCGGCTACGGAGCGCTTCTTCAGCTCCGAACTCAAACATCATCGGCACGGCGACGAGAGACTCACGCCCGAGCTGGATGCCCTGTACCAGGCTCTCAAAGCCATCGCTGATTGACCCGGGGGTTGTGTCATGCCCATCTTTCGTCGCGCGCCGCGCCTGAGCGTCGTGGTCATCGTCTACAAGATGCCCGAGCAGGCCGACAAGACGCTGCAATCGCTCAGCCCTGCCTACCAGCACGGCGTGAACGAACGCGACTATGAAGTCATAGTCGTCGAGAACCATTCCGACCGATTGCTCGGTCGTGAGCGGGCCACCCGGCATGCCGGCAACGTGCGTTACTTCCACCGCGATGAGAAGGAGCGTACGCCCGTCCACGCTATCAACTTCGGTGCCGCCCAGGCTCGCGGGAGCCATGTTGCCATCATGATCGACGGCGCGCGCATGCTCTCCCCCGGTGTCCTGCGCCATGCGCTGGACGCTTTCCGTCTCGACGCCGAGGCGGCCGTCTCCGTGCCGGGCTATCACATCGGCCACAAGCTTCAGCAGGTGGCAGTGAACGAGGGCTATAACGAAGACGCCGAGCAGGTGCTGCTGCAAAGTATCGAATGGCCGAGCAACGGCTATCGCCTGTTCGACATCGCGGTGCTCAGCGGCTCCTGCCAGGGCGGCTTCTTCCAGGCCAACTACGAAAGCAATTTCATCGGCATGTCGCTGCGCAAGTGGAAGGCGCTGGGCGGGGTGAATCCGCGCTACAACGACTTTGGCGGCGGCAACGCCAACCTGGACCTCTACAAGCGCCTGCTGGAATACCCGAACACGCCGTTCTACCTGCTCTACAGCGAAGGCTCGTTCCACCAGTTCCATGGTGGCGTGACCACCGGAACCCTGCGCGAGGAGCGCGAGCGGGTGTACAAGCTATTGGATGAGCAGGACAAGCAGATCCGCGGCGAGAACCGCACGCCACCCAATGTGCGGCCGATCCTGCTGGGCAGTGC
Organism: Pseudomonas sp. GD03903; assembly: GCF_029840045.1. Taxonomy (NCBI): domain Bacteria; kingdom Pseudomonadati; phylum Pseudomonadota; class Gammaproteobacteria; order Pseudomonadales; family Pseudomonadaceae; genus Pseudomonas; species Pseudomonas sp. GD03903. The sequence goes on from NZ_JAOCBT010000012.1 coordinate 47,754, forward strand.
GCATCCGCACATCTTCCGCTTCCTCAACCATTCGCTGGGCAGGGTGCAATCCGCATGACCTCGTTGCAAGAGAAGCGCCCGCTGCTGTCGATCATCGTGATTGCCTACGACATGCCCCGTCAGGCACTGAACACCCTGATCAGCCTGGCGCCGGACTACCAGCAGGGCGTCGATGCGGATGACTACGAAGTCATCCTGGTGGAGAACCGTTCGCAGCGGAACATGGATGCCGACGCCATTGCGCGGTTGCCCGGCAATTTCCGCTACTACCTGCGCGACGAGAAAGGCGTGTCGCCTGCCCCGGCCATCAACTTCGGCTTCTCCCGGGCGCGTGGCCGCTTCATCGGCCTGATGATCGATGGCGCCCGCCTGGTCACGCCCGGCGTGGTGAAATACGCGCTGATGGCGTTCCGCATGACCCCCGATGCCATGGTCGTGGTGCCCGGCTATCACCTGGGGGAGAACGAACAACAGTTCCACCTGACCCACGGCTATTCCGAGGAAGCCGAGCAGCAACTGCTGGCCGGCATCGGCTGGCCAGAGTCGGCCAATGGCTACCGGCTGTTCGATATCTCCTGCTGGAGCGGCGCCAACCCGAACGGCTACTTCCACCCGTTCATGGAAAGCAACTGCCTGTTCATCAACGCCCAGGTATTCCGCGACATCGGGCGTGCCGACGAGCGCTTCGACATGCCCGGCGGTGGCGCGCTGAACCTCTACCTCTACCGCAAGGCCGCCATGCACCCGCGCACCCAGTCGGTGATGCTGGTGGGTGAAGGCTCGTTCCATCAGTTGCACGGCGGTGTTACCACTTCCGAGGTGGCGGGGCGCGAGGAGCTGCTCAAACGGCAGAGCGATCAGCTCTGCGCACTGCTTGGCGAGCCCTTCCGCTCGCCGACCGTGGAGCCCATTCTGCTTGGCCAGGCCAAGGCGCCCAGCCTGCGTTACCTCGAGCGCTCCGTGCAGCGCGGCATGGACCGTGTCCAGCGCTGCGCCGGGCGCCAGGAAGATCCGTTCGCCGACCAGGCGCTCAAACCCGAATTTCGCCTCGCCCCGGTGCAGACGCCGGTGCGGATCATTGCTCCCCGACCCTACGCTTCCGGAGAAGGCCAGATCATGAAGACCCTCTACATGCCCCCGTCGATCAAGCATTTCGAGCCGCTGCACATGGTCTTCAGCACCTGGGTCGACCACCTGCCGTTCGGCTATGACCTGGTCACTGCACTGCGGCCGAAGATGCTGGTGGAGCTGGGCACTCACAAGGGCCTGTCGTACTTCACCTTCTGCCAGGCGATGAAGGAAAACGACATCGACGGCGTCTGCTATGCGGTAGACACCTTCGAGGGTGACGCCCACACCGACAAATATGACGAGTCGGTGTTCAACGCGGTGAACAACCACAACCGCCAGCACTACCACGGCTTCTCGTACCTGATGCGGATGTTCTTCGAGGACGCGCTCAAGCACTTCGACGACGACAGCATCGAGTTGCTGCACATCGACGGCTTCCATACCTACGAGGCGGTGAGCGCCGACTTCGCCAACTGGTATCCGAAGGTGAAGCCGGGCGGCATCATCCTGTTCCACGATGTCATGGCGCGCCTGCAGGACTTCGGCGCCTGGAAGTTCTGGGACGAGACCCGCAGCCAGCACGAGACCTTCACCTTCAACCACGGTTTCGGCCTGGGCGTGCTGCGCAAGCCGGGCGGTGATCGCAGCAATGATCATCCGCTGCTCAAGCTGCTGTTCGAAGACGCCAAGGCTGACGAAGGTGCCGGCCTGCGTTCCTTCTACGTGCACGCCAGCAAGCACCTGGAGAACACCCGCAAGCTCAAGCGGCTGACCCAGGGGCAGCCGCAACAGCAGCCGGCCAACTGATTCGTGAGCGAGCGCGCCGACGCCCAGGCACACGCACGATTCGCCGCTCTGGACGATCTGCGCGGCGCTGCGATTCTCCTGGTAGTCCTTTACCACGGCGTAACCCAGGCCTGGGGGTTTCAGCCGCCGCAGGGTGGGGACTATTGGCTGGCATTCATCTATGCCGGCAACAGCGGCGTCACCCTGTTCTTTCTGCTCAGTGGAATCCTCGTCTCGCGGCCCTTCTTCCTCGCGCGGCAGCGTCGCCAGCCGTTGGACCTGAAGCGCTACGCCGTGCAGCGGGCGTTGCGTATCCTGCCGCTCTACTACCTGATGGTCGTGGTGGGGGTGCTGGTTACCGGACATTACGAGCAATTGCCGGCGGCGCTGGCATTTCTCGCATGGGGTCATTCGCTGGGCACCTTCAGCAACGTCTGGTGGAGCCTGGCGACCGAGGTGCAGTTCTACGTCGTTCTACCGCTCATGTTCCTGATGCTGACCTACAGCCGGTGGCTGGTCGTGGCCGCGCTTCTGGCCTGGCTGGTCGTTTTCACGGCGGTGTGCCTGCATGCTGTCTCGTTTGGCCTGCTCGGCACCCTCTACTGGGTCCTTTCGCTGGGCGGCAAGCTGCCGGCGTTCCTGCTGGGCATGGGAATTGGCTGGGCACTGGTCGAGCGTCGTCTGCCCAGCGTTGCCCCGCGATCCGGGCAGATTGGCCTGATGCTCCTGGTGATCATGCTGGCAGCTTTCCTGCAGGTCACCATTGAGCACGGGGTAGTCGAGTTTTCCTTGCGGCAGCCCTGGGTCGTGTTGCCTGAAAGCCTGCTCTGGGGCGCGGTTGCCTGGCTGATGCTGGCGACGCCCGGGTTGGGTGGCGGAGCTGCCACCCGGCCACTGCGCTACCTGGGGCGCATTTCCTACTCTCTTTACCTGATTCACCTGCCGGTGATCATGTATTGCCTGTCCTTTGCCGAGACCCGTGGCGAGCCCGTTGCCCTCGGCGTGTCACTGGGCCTTGGTCTGAGCCTTGTGCTGGCGCACCTGAGCTACAGCGCGATCGAAAAGCCCTTCCTTTCGCTGAAGAGTCGGTACTCTTCTAGCACCCAGCTTTCCGAGGCCTCGCCAGTATGATTTGCGCTTGTAAGCCGTGGGTATGCCACTTCGCGACCCTGCACGATGTGCGTGCGCTCAGAACGGCCGGCAAACCGACTCATGGCTGAGCCCCTCGACTTTCGCGCCGGGCTGCGTCAGCCCGCCAGCTATCTGCCCGAACTGGAGTCCTTGCGCGGCTGGGCGATCCTGCTGGTGGTGGGCTTCCACTATTTCGGCATCCTCGCCCTGGCCGAGCGCCCGGACAATCCGCTGTGGGTGACTTTGCTCGGTGGCGGCAATACCGGCGTCACGCTGTTCTTCGTGCTCAGTGGCTTCCTGCTCGCACGGCCGTTCCTCGCCGGCCTGCGCAACGGTGAACAGGTGAGCATCCGGCGCTTCTATTCGGCGCGATTCTTCCGCATCGTGCCGCTCTACTATGCGGCGGTGCTGCTCGCCTGGTTCATGACGCAGAAGGCAGCGGCTCTCAAGGCCCTGCTGTTCATCCCGATCGGCTTCCAGGCCTTCCCGTTCAGCGTGCCCTGGTGGTCGCTGTGCACCGAAATCCAGTTCTACCTGCTGTTGCCCTGGGCCATGTGGCTGCTGCGCTACCGTGCTGGACGCTGGCTGGTAGGGGGCACGCTGCTGGTATGGGCCGCGGCGCATGTCTACCTGTTCCATTCGCCGGGATGGCTGTCACCGACCAACTTCTGGGAAAACTCGCTGTTCGGCCGTGCCGGCGCCTTCCTGGTGGGTGCGGCCTGCGCCAGGTTCAGCCTGGGGCGCGGCTACGACTGGCTGCGCCAACGGCCGCTCGTCTGCGCCGTGCTGCTGGCCGGTTGCCTGCTGGGGCTGGGGCGCCTGTGGTTGTGGTTCTCCCTGAGCGGGGAACGCAATGCCCTGCAGGCACTGCCGATGTACCACAACATCGAATCAATGCTCTGGGGCGCGGCGATGATCGGGTTGCTGGCGCTGAGCTGGCGTATCAAGGTGCTGTTGGCCAATCCGCTGCTGGACCATTTCGGACGAATTTCCTATTCGCTGTACCTGATACACGTCCCCGTGCAGTTCTACTGCCTGTACCCGTTGAAGGCTGCCGGCATGACCCTGGACGCGAACGCCGATGCCTATCTGTTGCGGATCGCCTTCAGCCTGGTGCTGTCGTGGGGGCTGGCGTGGTTGAGCTATCGCCTGGTGGAGCTGCCCTTCCTGCGGCTGAAGTCGCACCTGGCGACTTATACCGGGCGCGCCCCCTGGGCGCGCCGTGCTGCCGATGCCTGAGACCGGTCAGGCCGGTACGTCGCGCCAGTGGGTGGCAAAGCCGGGTTGTGCTTCGCCTTCCGGGCGGCCATTGGTGTAGTAGTACAGCGCCAGGGAACGGCGATAGATGCCATCGGGGCAGGTAAGCGGCTGCGGGTGTCCGTGGAATGAGCTGGATGTGGTACTGAACACCACGCAGCGGTTGGCGATCGGCAGCACGCGACGGGGCGGGCCGGCCATCTCCGTGTCCCACAGTTCGAGGTGGCCGCCATAGCTTTCCGGCCACTCCTCGTTCAGGTAGATCAGTACGTTCAGCCGGCGGTCCAGGCCGAAGTCGCGATGAGTGGCGAAGTCGGTGTGAACCTTGAGGAAGCCGCCACGGGAAATCTGATGGATGCCCGCGCCGCGCAGGTTGGGGTCGGGGATCAGGTTGGCAATGCCGCTCAGCTGCGCCAGATAGTCGAGGAACGCATGGGAGTTGAGCTCCCAGAACAATTGGCGGTACGTCGGCGGCATGCGCAGCGGGTCGCGGATATTGCGCTTGTCCTTCTGCACATACTCGCCGCTGGCCTTGTCGGTGTGCGTGGCATTGTTCCACAGGGGGTCACTCTGATCGTGCGGGTATTCCTGCAGGAGCCGGGCGAAGGTCGAGGGAGGCAGAAAGTTGTCGATGACGATATGCGGAAAGGGCGCATTGCCGGCATAGTTCGGTGCCTGGTCGGCCACCCTGGCCATCAGGGCGGGATAGTCCAGCAGCAGTCCATGGGACGGAACGCTGACATCGCCGTTGCTCTTTGGGGTGAAAAGATTCTTAAGCATTTTTCGGGAATTCACTGAATGTTGTTCTTTTCCACGCGAGCGGCAGCTGCGCTCACGACCCGACTAGCCATTGCCTGGCTGATTCTGCTTGCCATGGTCCCTGTGAGCAATGCTCAGGATCAAGGCGCCAAACCGAATATCCTGTTCGTCCTGACCGACGACCTGGGCGTCAACGACATTGGCGCCTGGGGCGATGGCAAGGCACCGACGCCGACCCTCGACGAGCTCAGCCGGCAGTCGCTGCGCTTCCGCCAGCACTATACCGACAGTACCTGCTCAGTCAGCCGCGCGGCGCTGATCACCGGGCGTGCTCCGGTCAGCATTGGCTTCGAGCCCAACGGCCTTGGACTATCGCCGGACCTGCAGACCTTGCCCGAGTCGCTGAAGCGGCTGGGCTACAGCACCCATCACATCGGCAAGTGGCATATCGGCGAGGCCATCGAATACCTGGATATCCGGCCCAACCACCACGGTTTCGATGACTGGTTCGGCATGCTCAACCACTTCGTGCTGCACGGGCCGGACAAGAACGGCAAGCTGGTGAACGGCCCGCCGACCTACATCAACCCCTGGCTGGAAACCAACGACGGTCCGCCCGTGCAATATCAAGGGCATCTGGACGACATACTCACCGACCGTGCCATCGAGCTGATCAACCAGGGCCGGTCGGGCGGCAAGCCCTGGTTCATCAACCTGTGGCTGTTCTCGCCGCATCATCCGTTCCAGCCCTCGGAAACCTTCCGCAGCCAGTTCCCGGACACCGATGAAGGCCGTTATCTGGCGGTGCTCAAGCAACTGGACCACAACGTCGCCCGACTGCTCGACAGCCTGCGCAGCAGTGGCCAGCTGGATAACACCCTGGTGGTCTTCACCAGCGATAACGGCAGCCCGAACCTGGCCCGCGACAGCAATTTCCCGCTGACCGGCACCAAGATGACCTATCTCGAAGGTGGCGTGCGCACTCCGCTGCTGATGCTCTGGCCCGGCCATCGTGGCAACGCGGACGTCACCGGCATCAGCCACATTACCGATCTCTATCCCACGCTGGTCGGCATGGCCGGCGGCAAGGCGCCTGCCGGGCTGAGCGGGCGCGATCTGTCGGGCTACATTGCCAAGGGCCAGCCACTGCCCAGGGTCGATGCACTCTACTGGGCCGCGGACGTGATGACCTGGGGCATGACTTACGGCGGCCATCTCACCGGGCGCGGACTGTTCTACCGGCCCACGCTGGGCAAGCTGGAGAGCCATCCGGTCACCGGCCCGCTGGGGGGGAGTGCTCCCAAGACCGAGGCTTTCGAGCCGATAGGCCGCGACGAAGCGATGAACCTGCTGCGTGGCTGGGAGCAGAAATACCGACCGATTCCCCTCACCTGGCACCCTGCCGCCGGCAGGAAACCGGCGTTCCTCAGCGGCCGCGACTACCAGCGTGCGCCGGTCCACGGGGCCTACAGCCTGGGGCTGGGATTGGGCAAGGCGCGGCTTGATGGCGCGCGGCAGGTCCTGGTCGAACAGGAAGGGCTATGGGGCATGGCCATCGAGAAGGGGCGAATCGAAGTGTGGCGTGGCCCGCTGCGCGTGCAGAGCGAGCCGCTGGTCCTGGATCGCCAGTGCAATACCCTGGTGGCCAGCTTCAACGTGAAGCCCTACTCGAAATTCCCGTTCCCGGGGCCGGAAAAGGGCGCGCTGACGGTCTACCTCAATGGCAAGGCCATCCTGCAGTCCCAGGAGCCGATGCCGCGACCGGAAACCGCTGCGCCGTTGGCGCATCCGACCTACATTGGCGCTTCCGCCAGCGGTGCCGATCGATTCGCCGGCAGGATCGCCAAGCCGCTGCTGGTGGACAAGTTCATGCTGCCGCAACTGGACGGCTACGGCCTGGACGACATGCAGGCGACGCTCTGCCCGAGCGCCACCGCCGCCCGCTGAGAAGCCTGGAGGCCTAGATCGCCTCCAGCTTCGCATACCCCATCATCAGCCACTTGCTGCCCTCGCTGTCGAAGTTCACCTGCACCCGCGCCTGGGCGCCGGAGCCTTCGAAGTTGAGGATCACGCCGTCACCGAACAGTGGGTGGCGTACGGACTGGCCGAGGCTGAACGGAGTGTCCGGCACGCTGGCGCCGCTGAACAGGCTGCCGCTGCGCTGGTTGCCGGACAGCGGCCGGCTTACCGAGTTGGACAGGCGCACTTCCTGGATCAGGCTCGGCGGGATTTCGCGGACGAAGCGCGACACCTTGTTGTAGGTCTCGCTGCCGTACAGGCGGCGGGTTTCCGCGTAGGTCATGACCAGGCGCTGCATGGCGCGGGTGATGCCCACGTAGGCCAGGCGGCGTTCTTCTTCGAGACGGCCGGGTTCTTCCAGGCTCATCTTGTGCGGGAACAGGCCTTCTTCCATGCCGGCGAGGAACACCAGCGGGAATTCCAGGCCCTTGGCGCTGTGCAGCGTCATCAGCTGCACGCTGTCTTCGAAGGCGTCGGCCTGTGTGTCGCCGGACTCCAGCGCGGTGTGGTCGAGGAAGGCCACCAGCGGCGGGGTGTCCTCGTCGTCCGGGGTCTCGAAGGCGCGCGCGGCGCTGACCAGTTCTTCCAGGTTTTCCACCCGGGCCTGGCCTTTCTCGCCCTTTTCTTCCTTGTGGTAGGTGATCAGGCCGGATTGCTCGATGACGATCTGGGCCATCTGGTGCAGCGGCAGGCCTTCGACCTTCACCGCCAGCAGGTCGACGGTTTCGAGGAAGCCGTTCAGCGCGCTGGCAGCGCGACCGGCCACGGCCTTGGCGGCGATCACGTCGTTGATCGCGCGCCACATCGAGGTGCCGTTCAGGCGCGCAGCGTTGCGGATCGCCTCGACGGTCTTCTCGCCGATGCCGCGCGGCGGCACGTTGATCACCCGCTCCAGCGCGGCGTCGTCGTCGCGCAGGCGGATCAACCGCAGGTAGGCCAGGGCGTTCTTGATCTCGGCGCGCTCGAAGAAGCGCTGGCCGCCGTAGATGCGGTAGGGGATCTTCTCGCGCAGCAGCGCCTCCTCCAGTACCCGGGACTGGGCGTTGGAGCGGTAGAGGATGGCGATTTCGCTACGCTTCAAGCCGTCCTTGCGCAGGGCATCCTCGATGGTCTCGACGATGTAGCGCGCCTCGTCGTGCTCGTTGAAGCCCGAATACAGGGTGATCGGGTCGCCGTCGACGCCGTCGGTCCACAGTTCCTTGCCCAGGCGCCCGCTGTTGTTGGCGATCAGCGCGTTGGCGGCCTTCAGGATGGTGCCGGTGGAGCGGTAGTTCTGCTCCAGGCGGATGTCCTCAGTGCCGGCGAAATCGTCACCGAACTGCTGGATGTTCTCGATCTTCGCGCCGCGCCAGCCGTAGATCGACTGGTCGTCGTCGCCCACCACCATCAGGCTCTCGCCGCCCTTGCCGAGGAAGCGCAACCAGGCGTACTGCACGGCGTTGGTGTCCTGGAACTCGTCCACCAGGATGTGACGGAAGCGCCGCTGGTAGTGCTCCAGCAGGCTCGGGCGATCGCGCCAGAGGTCCAGCGAGCGCAGCAGCAGCTCGGCGAAGTCGACCACCCCGGCGCGAGCGCAGGCGTCTTCGTAGGCCTGGTAGACGCTGACCATGGTCGACAGGTACAGGTCGCCGCCGGCCTGGATGTTCTGCGGGCGGTTGCCCTCGTCCTTCTGCCCGTTGATGAACCATTGCGCCTGGCGCGGGGGCCAGCGCTGCTCGTCGAGGCCCATCTCGCGCACCACGCGCTTGACCAGACGCAGCTGGTCGTCACTGTCGAGGATCTGGAAGTTCTCCGGCAGCCCGGCTTCCTGCCAGTGCGCGCGCAGCAGGCGGTGCGCCAGGCCATGGAAGGTGCCGACCCACATGCCGGCCGGGTTGATCCCCAGCAACTGCTCGATCCGCGCGCGCATCTCGGCGGCGGCCTTGTTGGTGAAGGTCACGGCCAGGATGCTGTGCGGCGAGGCGTTCTCGACCTGGATCAGCCAGGCGATACGGTGCACCAGCACGCGGGTCTTGCCGGACCCGGCGCCAGCGAGCACGCGCTGGCGCCCCAGCGGCGCGGCCACGGCCTGGCGCTGCGGGTCATTGAGGGAGTTGAGCAGGTAGGAGATGTCATCGTTCATGGGGCGGCATTCTACCGACGGGCGGTTTTCCCCGGCAAACCGGGCCGCTGTCCGGCGTCTTCCCGACGAAAGTTGGGAGGGCGCGCAGCCAATTGCCATCATCCTGCTTGGGTGGGGCTACCTCCTCGGGTATGCTCCGCCGACGCCTAGGCCAGAACCTACAAGAAAAACGCCTATGACCGCTTATGTAGAGCCTTCGGCGATCCCGGTGAGCCATGCCGAGATCCGCCAGCAGTACGCTCACGAAATTGCCGTCGAACGCACGCGCCTGCTGTATCAGGGCTCGCGGGTACCGACCCTGCTCATGCTGCTCAACGGTTTGGCCTGCGCCGGTCTGTTGTGGGATTACGTGCAGCCGGGGCTGCTCGCCGGCTGGTTGATCTGGCTGGTGCTGCTGGCCGTGCTGCGGCTGATCCAGGTGTCCGCCTTCAATGCCGCTTCCGCCGAGCGCCAGGCCAGCCCGCACTGGCAGCGTACCTTCCTGTTCGGCGCCGGCGCCTCGGGCCTGACCCTGGCGTTTGCCGCCATCGCCCTGGTTCCGCCGGACGCGTTCCTCCAGCAATCCCTGGTGTTCGGCCTGATCGCCGCGGCCATCCTGTCCGCCAGCGTCGCCTACGCGGTCAGCCTGCCGGCCTTTCTCACCTTTGCCCTGCCTTGCCTGTTTCCCTCGATTGCCTATTTGTTGATCAGCGCCAACCCGCTGCAGCAGGGCTGGGGCGTATTGGGGGTGATCCTCCTGGCCGCGCTGCTGGTGGTGGCCTGGCAGATCCACCGGGTAGTGCATGTCGGCCTGCTGCGGCGTTTCCAGGCCCAGGCGCTGGTGGCGCACCTGGAGCACGCCAAGGCGCAGACCGAGGCGCTGAACCAGGATCTGGAGCGTGAGGTCGAGCAGCGCCGCCGTGCCGAACGCGAGCTCTGCCGCGCCCGCGACGCGCTGCAGGAGCGGGTGGAAGCGGGTAGTGCCAAGCTCAGCCACACCGAGGCGCGCCTGGCCCTGGCGCTGGAAGCCAGCGAACTGGGCCTGTGGGACTGGAACCTGCTGACCGACGAGGTGCACCACTCGCACCTGGAGGAGATTTTCGGGCTGACCCAGGCGGCGGTGAAGAGCGTGCGCAATGATCTGCGCCCGCGCCTGCATCCCGATGACCTGCCGCTGCTGCGCCGGGCCCTGGTCGAGCATCTCAAGGGCCGTACCGACGGCTACCGCATCGAATACCGGGTGCGCCACGCCGCCGGTCATTGGGTGTGGGTCGAGGATCGCGGCCGGGTGATGGAGCGCGATGCTCGCGGGCAGGTCACGCGGATGGTCGGCACCCGCGCCGACATTTCCACCCGCAAGCAGCGCGAGGAAGAACAACGCCTGGCGGCGACGGTATTCGAGGCCGCCAGTGAGGGCATCATCATCCTTGACCCGGATTACCGGCTGATTGCCCTCAACGAGGCTTTCACCCGCCTCACCGGATACCGCCGGGAGGACGTGCTGGGGCATAACGTCGCGCGTCTGATGGGCTCCTCGGAGGCACTGCGGCGTTACCAGTCGATCCGCACCGAGCTGGAACGCCAGGGTACCTGGCAGGGCGAGTTGATCGAGACGCGCAAGAACGGCGAGCTCTACCCCCAGTGGCTGCAACTGAACGTGGTGCGCGATGGCCGCGGCCAGGTTACCCACGTCGTTGGCTTCTTCGCCGACCTGACCGCCCGCCGCGATGCCGAGGAGCGCCTGCGTTACCTCTCGCATTACGACGAACTTACCGGGCTGGCCAACCGCACGCTGTTCAAGGAGCGCCTGCACGAGGCCAGCCAGCGCGCGCGCCAGGAGGGCCGCACGGCGGCGTTGCTGCTGATCGACCTGGACCGCTTCAAGCTGCTCAACGACAGCCTTGGCCACGAGGTTGCCGACCAACTGCTACGGCAGATGTCGCGGCGCATGACCCAGACGGTACCCGAGGCCGACACCATCGCGCGGCTGTCAGGCGACGAGTTCGCCGTGCTGATCGACTCCTACGCCAGCCTCGCCGCGCTCGCGCGGCTGTCCAGTCGACTGCTGGCCAAACTGCGCACCCCGATGACCGTAGGCGGTCACGAACTGGTGGTCAGTGCATCGGTAGGCATCAGCCTGCTGCCGGACAACGCCTGGGAAATTTCCGCGCTGATGAGCCAGGCGAACATGGCCATGCAGCACTCCAAGCACCTGGGCGGCAATACCTTCCAGTTCTTCACCGACAACCTGCAGGCCTGCACCCTGGAGCGCCTGCAGCTGGAAACCCGCTTGCGCAAGGCCATCGACGAGGGCCAGCTGGACGTGCACTACCAGCCCAAGCTGAACCTGGCCAACGAACGCCTGGACAGCGCCGAGGCGCTGGTGCGCTGGCGCCACCCGGAAATGGGCATGGTGCCGCCCGGGGATTTCATCGGCCTGGCCGAGGAAACCGGGTTGATCGGTGCCATCGGCGAATTCGTCCTGCGCCGTGCGTGCCAGCAGGCCCGTGCGTGGCAGCTGTGGGGTCGCGAGTTGCGGGTATCGGTGAACCTGTCAGTGCACCAGCTGCGCACCGGCAACCTGGTCGACCTGGTGCGCACTGTGCTGGAAGAGACCGGCCTGCCATCGCACCTGCTGGAGCTCGAACTCACCGAAAGCCAACTGCTGGACAACGTCGAAAGCGTTACCACGACCTTCCGCCAACTGCGCGAAATGGGTGTGAAGCTGGCCATCGACGACTTCGGTACCGGCTATTCCTCGCTCAGCTACCTGAAGCGCTTCCCGGTGGATTACGTGAAGATCGACCAGACCTTCATCCGCGATCTGTCGGAACGTGGCGAGGACGCGGCCATCACCCGGGCAATCATCGCCATGGCGCACAGCCTGGAGTTGAAGGTGGTAGCCGAAGGCGTCGAGCACGCCGAGCAATTGCGCTTCCTGCGCGCCCACGGCTGCGATGAGATTCAGGGTTACCTGATCAGCCAGCCGGTGCCGGCGGATGCCTGCCTGGCGCTGCTGGAGAGAAGCGACCGACTGGCTCAATGATGCAGGTGGTCACCCGATACGCCCTGCAGAACGTTCTGGTCGATCTCGCTGAAACCCAGCACTCGTCCGCCCTCGGCGTTGGCCATGCGTTCTGCGTCCGCGCGTTCGGAGAATGACGCGAGGGTAGCGCCCATGGCACCGGGACGTTTCACCCCAACCACATAGAAGGCGCTGGTGGCGTCGATCAGGTGGCGGTCATCGGGATGGTTCCAGTCACTGCGAGCCATGTCGTGCACATACAGGCGTGCACCGCTGTGCTGGTTCTCCGGCTGCAGCCACCAGCCCAGTAGCTCGGCGGTGGAGCAGAACTTGTGCACGGCGCCGGGAGCCACGGCTTCGCCCTTCGGCCCTGCGAAGTCGCTGATGACCATGCCGCAGACGTGACATTCCTCACCCTCCTTGAAGGGTACCGGGCCCAGGTCTGCGTTCTGTTGGGCTGCATCGTCGCAACCGCCGAGCAGCAGGGATAGAAGCCCGGCAGCGAGGCCGAGGCGAAGTGAGCGGAAATGCAGCATGGGGAAACTCCTCGAATCAGATCGGTCGCCGACGGAACAGCGCATAGGCCAGTGCCAGTGCGGCCAGGGTCCAGGCGCACAGCGCCAGCCAGAGCCCGGCAACGGGAACGCTGAGGTCGCGGCCCAGGGTCAGCACGCCTCCCAGCTCGGAACCGAAGCCGGGCAGGTTGATCAGCCGGTACAGGTCGGTGGGGTTGAGTAGCAACAGCCAGGGCAGCAGGTTGGCGCTGAGCTGGCCCTTGCCGATCACCAGCAGGGCGAGCAGGGCCAGGTCGAACAGCAGCACAAAGAAGAACCACACGCCCAGGGCGAGGCCCGCGGCGGTGGACTTCTCGCTGACCCGCGCGCTCAACGCGTAGGCCATGGCCAGGAAGGTCCAGCCCAGCAGGCAGGACGACAGGATGAAGCGGCCGAAGGAGCCCAGCAGCTGCCCCAGCGGGATGCCGGGTACCAGCACGGCAATGGCCAGCGCCGCGGCGGAGAAGCCCAGCAGCGTGGCAAGGCCTAGGATCAGCCCGTGGCCGAGGAACTTGCCGATCAGCAGTTGCCCGCGCCCCAGTGGATAGGTGAGCAGGAGCAGCAAGGTGCCGCCTTCTTCCTCGCCAACGATGGCGTCGTAGGCCAGCAGCAGGGCGATCAGAGGCATCAGGAAAGTGGCCAGGCTGGTCAGGCTGGCGAGGGTCGCCGGTAACGAAGTGAAGCCCACCTGGCCGCTGGCGGCCGCGCCCAGCCAGGCGATACCGACTGCGAGCAGCGCGAACAGCAGGCTGATGGCGAGCAGCCAGCGATTGCGCAGGCCATCGGCCAGTTCCTTGCGGGCGACGTTCCAGATCGGGTTCATGCCGGGGCTCCCGCTGGCGTGCTCTGCATGTGATGGCGATAGAGGTCTTCCAGTGAAGGCGGCAGCACTTCGAGCTCTTGTGCGCGCTCGGCGAGCAGCACGCTGAGCACCTCGTGCTGGCGTTCTTCCGTGACCCGCAGCTCGAGGCGCCGACCATCCAGGGTGGCGACTCCGTGGCCGGCGGTGCGCCAGCGCCGCGGCCAGTCGCCGTCGGGGCTTCCGGCAAAACGGATGCGCACCGGCAGGCCGGCGTCGCGGCGTAGCTCGGCCAGGCTGCCGACAGTCAGCAGCCGGCCCTTGGCAAGGATCGCGGCACGGTCGATATGTGATTCAACGCCGGGCAGCACATGGGAGCAGAGGATGATGCCGGTGCCTTGTGCACGCAGGCGGTCCAGCCACTGGTACAGCTCGATGGTGGCCAATGGATCGAGGCCGACTGTGGGTTCGTCGAGCAGCAGCAGTTGTGGCTGGCCGAGTAGCGCCTGAGCCAGGCCGAGGCGCTGGCGCATGCCTTTGGAGTAGGTTTTCACCCGGCGTTGCGCGGCGTGGCTCAGGCCGAGCTGCTCGAGCAACTCGTCCGCCTCGGAGGGCCGGGCACCCTTGAGCCGGGCGAAGTGCAGCAACGTTTCACGGCCACTGAGCTGTGGATAGAACGTCACGTTTTCCGGCAGGAAGCCGATGCACTGGCGCACCGTCGGCTCGCCGGGAGACTGGCCGAAAACACGCACGCTGCCATGGGTCGGCCGCAGCAGGCCAAGGATCAGCTTGATCGTGGTGGTCTTGCCGGCACCGTTGTGCCCCAGCAGGCCGAGGACTTCGCCGGCACCCAGTTGCAGGTCCAGTCCATCCAGCGCGGTGAAACCACCGTAGGCCAGGGTAGCGTCGCGGATATCCACAGGGTTCATGGTTGCGCCTCCAGATCAGGCGCACGCATCAGCGGGAAGCTGTCGCGCACGCCGGGCGGACGGGTGACGGGAAAGGCGCGCTGGACCCAACGCAGCAATTCGATGGCAGGGCTGGTCATCAGTAACTGCACCTGCGGGTACATCCACATCAGTTGGTCGACCTTGTCATTGGGCTCGTAGGCGACGTCGCCGATGCCGTCGGCATTGCGGTCCCAGCCCAGGTAGTCGCTCCAGTAGTTGCCGCGCCCATCGACGGACCACTCCTGGGTACGGCTGGCCACGTATTTGACCTGCTGGCGGTTGCCGACAAAGGCGTTGCCGGCGATGCGGTTGTCCTCCGAACCGGCGGTCAGGTGGATGCCCAGGGCGCTGCTTTCGAAGCGGTTGTCCTCGATGCGATTGAACAGCGAGTTGTAGATGAACAGGGCCTTGCCTTCGGCGCCGGCGATCATCGCGTCGCCGCCACCATCGCCGCTGCGCACGGCTTCCACGCGGTTGCCGGTAAGGGTGGAGTAGGTGATGTAGTTCATCAGGATGCCGTAGTTCTGGTCGTCTACCGAGCGGTTGCCGACCACGGTGAGCTTGCGGCTTTGCATCAGCGCGTAGCCGGTGCGGGTGTGCCGGGTGGTGTTGCCGATGACGCGGCTGTTGTGGGTGAACATGTAGTGCACGCCGTAGCGCAGGTCCTCGAAGAGGTTGGCTTCAATGGTGCTGTCGTTGGAGGTGTCGATGTAGACGCCGTCGCGGGTCTGGCGGACCTGATTGCCGCGCACCAGGGCGTTCTTCACGGCATAGAGGTGGATGCCGTTGCCGCGGTCCTGGGAGCGCACGCCCGGGTCACCCTGGATTCGGTTGTCGAGTATCTGCACGTCGGCCACGGCATCGAGCCAGATACCGAAGCCGGCGCCCTGCAGGTCATTGCCGCGTACCACGGTGCCGCGCGCCGCCTGGTCGATGAAGATTGCCGCGTCCATGGCGGTGAGGTCGTGCCCCCAGTTGCGCAGGGTGCAGTTCTCGATGGTGACGCCGGGTACTCGCACGTGCAGCGTGCTGCCCGTGCCCTGCCCGTCGATTAGGGCGCCAGGCTCGCAGCGCAGGTGCAGCGGGTGGTCGATGGCAAAGGAGCCGTGGTAGGTGCCGGCTGGCAGCGTGCGAATGTCGCCATCGAGCTGCAGCGGCAGTTGGTCGATGGCTTGAGGCTGTGGCTGTGGCTGCGCTTGGGCGCTTGTCGCGAGCAGCAGCAACAGCGCCAGTCCAGGCCTGGATGGTCCCATGCAACACCTTTTCGTCGATGCCCCGCCGGCGGCTGCCGGCGGGGCCAGGGGCCTTCTCGTCAGGCTTTTTCCACCAGCATGCGGCCGACCATTTCCATGTGCAGCGCATGGCAGAACCAGCTGCAGTAGTACCAGTGCAGGCCGGGTTTATCGGCGGTGAAGGTGATGGAAGAGGTCTGTTGCGGGCTGATCTCCATGCTCACGCCGTGGTTGACCATGACGAAGCCGTGGGTGACGTCCTCGATCTCGTCCAGGTTGGTGATGGTGACGGTGACTTCGTCGCCCTGCTTCACGGTGAACTCGGTGAGGCCGTAGGTGGGAGCGGTCGAGGTCATGTACACGCGGACCTTCTTGCCGTCGCGGATGACCTTGCTGTCCTGCATCAGGTTGATGCCGTCGCGCTTGGCCTGCGCCACGGTTTCGGCGAAGAACGGATCGTCGCGCGCCCAGATCTTGCGCGTCTTGATCTGGTCGCGGCGGGCCAGGATGCAGTCGTGCGGCTCGGCGAAGGTGGGGCCGTCGTGTACCAGTTTCATCTCGTCGCCGGAGATGTCGATCAACTGGTCGTTTTCCGGATGCAACGGTCCGGTGGGCAGGAAGCGGTCCTTGGAGAACTTGCTGAGGACGACGATCCACTTGCCGTCGGCCTCGCGGGTCTCGGTCAGTGTCGCGTGGTTGTGTCCCGGCTGATACTGCACGTCGAGCTTCTGGCGGATGTAGTCGACCTTTTCGCCGGTGTAGGCGCGAATCGCGTCTGCAATGCTCCACTTCACCAACTGGCTGTCGATGAACAGCGTGGTGTAGGCATTGCCGCGCCCGTCGAAGGTGGTGTGCAGTGGCCCCAGGCCCAGTTCCGGCTCGCCGACGATGACATCGCGCGGGTCCTTGAGCTTGTCGGCGAACAGATCGGGCAGTTTGTCGATGGCGATGATGCTGCAGGTAGGCGAGAGCTTGCCGTTGGCGATGAAGTACTTGCCGTCCGGCGAGGTGTTGAGGCCGTGCGGGTTCTTCGGCACCGGGATGTAGCGGGTGACGGCGCTGTCCTTGCCGTCCTTCTTGCGGCCATCGACTACCGGGACCTTGCTGTCGCCCAAGGTGATGAAGCGCTTGGCCTGGATCTCCTTCTCGATCGCCGGGACGTCGAATACCACGACCCAGTCGCGCTCGTTGCGCATCATGCCGGCCAGATCGGTGGCCTTCTCCGAGTTGTAGCAGGTGGAGGCGGTGAAGCGGCCGGTGTAGTCCATGTCGCTGTTGTCGAGGTTGCCGTCGACGATGACCTGCCAGGCCACCTCCATGGTCTCGGCATCCAGCGCGTTGTACATCGTGAAGGCGTTGTCGCCGGAGATGTCGAAGCTGGAGCCGTCATTGGGGTGCGGAATGATGAACTCGGCGTTGCAGAACACGTACTTGGTGTGTGGCACCTTCTGCAGGCGCAGGCCGTGGATGGCCTGGACGTTGGGAATAGTGGTGATCTTGTCGCACTTCATCACGTCCAGGCGGATACGCGCGACGCGACTGTTGGCCTTGTCGTTGATGAACAGGTACTTGCCGTCGTACTTGCCGTCGGTCATCGAGATGTGCGGGTGGTGGCAGTCGCCGTTGTGGAAGCGGGCGCTGTCACCGAGGATGCGCTTGCTCTCGTTGGTCAGCCCCCAGCCGGTGGCCGAGTCGGTGTTGAACACCGGAATGCGCATCAGCTCGCGCATCGACGGGATGCCCAGCACGCGCACCTCGCCCGAGTGGCCGCCACTCCAGAACCCGTAATACTCGTCCAGTTCGCCTGGGGCGACGTGGACCTTGTCCTGGGCTGACTTGACGGCATCGGCCCAGGCCTCGCGAGAGGTGAAGGCGCCCATCGAGCCGGCGGTGACCAGCGCCGCTGCGCCTGTCACCGCAGAGGCACCGAGGAACCCTCGCCGGCTGAGCCCGGCGATCTCGTCGTGTGGCTGTTTCTTGTCAGTCATTTCCTGCTCCTTCCTGAAGGCAAATAGTCAGATCTGTTGCACCGCAATCAGCTGGTCGTTGTCGCTGGCAGCCCCGCGCTTGCTGCGTTTCTTGCGCTTGTTCACCAGCGGTGGGCACTTGTTTTCGTTGTGGTAGGTCATCTGGCAGTCGAGGCAGTAGTGGCACTCGTTGGCGTTGATCCGTCCGTCAGGGTGGATGGCCTGGATCTCGCACTCTTTGGCGCACAGTTGGCACGGCTGGCCGCATTCCTTGCGCCGCTTGAGCCAGTCGAACAGGCGGGCCTTGCCGGGGATCGCCAGCGCCGCACCGAGCGGGCAGACGTAGCGGCAATAGACCTTGCGGGTGAACAGGTTGATGACCAGCAGCACCAGCACGTAGGCGACGAACCACCACTGGCGGTCGAAGTGCAGGGTGATGGCGGTCTTGAAAGGCTCGACTTCGGCGAAGCGCTCGGCGGTGGACAGTGACTCGAGGGAGAGGCCGAACAGCACCAGCAGGACGATGTACTTGATCGCCCAGAGCCGCTCGTGGACGGCGAAGGGCAATTCGTACTGCGGCACCCGGAGCTTGCGCGCAGCCTCATTGAGCAGCTCCTGCAGGGCGCCGAACGGGCAGAGCCAGCCGCAGAAGACGCCGCGCCCCCAGAGCAGGATGCTGGCGGCGGTGAAGGTCCAGAGGATGAACAGCAGCGGATCGATGAGGAACAGCTCCCAGCGGAAGCCTTCGAACAGCGAGTGGACGAAGGTCAGCACGTTGACTATCGAGAGCTGCCCCAGGCAGTACCAGCCGATGTAGACCAGGGTGAACAGCAGGTAGCCGCGGCGTAACCAGTGCAGCAGTTGGGGGCGGCGTGCCAGGTTGTCCTGCAGGAACAGGATCACCGCGAGCAGTCCCAGGGCGCTGAGCAGCACGCCGATCTGGAAGCTCTTCTGGTACCAGATGCGCAGCCACATCGGCCGCTTGGCGTCTTCCAGTGCTTCGAGTTCCGCGGCCGTGGGCTGTGGCCGGTCAAGGTAGGCCTCGGGCGTCTGGTAGCCCAGGTCGAAGGTGGTGAACAGGCTTTCCACGGGACCGGTCTGGCGTCGCACCAGCAGTTCCAGGTCCCAGGGCGTGCCTGGGTCGAAGCGCTGCGCGGCACGGATGGTGAAGATTGCCATCTCGGTGAAGTGCGGCATGCCTTCGGCATAGGTGTCCGACAGGCGCTGGTAGTCGAGGTCGCGGAAACTCAGGATGTCGCCGAACTGGCGAATCTGCACCCGATCGAAAATGCCGCCGCGCACGTAGCCCGAACCCTTGAACGAGTACTGGCCGGTACCCAGCACCGCTATCGCGTGCTCGCCTGGGCGCAGCGATTCCAGCAGCTCCTTGTATTGCTTCTCGCCCAGCAGGTTGCGGCCGATGGAGGGCGGATCGAGCAGGGCGGTGTAGAGATCGATGAAGGTCTCCTCGCGCTGCTCGGTGTCGTAAGCCGGGCTCGCCTTTTCGGCGACGGTACCCTTGAAGGCTGCATCGATCTGGCCATGGGTCAGCTTCAACCGGCGGATCGCACCGTTGCCCAACAGCTCGTTCCAGCTCGCGGGCTGGTAGAAATCGGCGCGGACGATAGCGGGCTTGGGTCTGACCTGGCCGTTGTCCTTGATCAGCTTCAAGGAGACCGCCACGGTGCGGGCGGCGCGCATGATGATCTCGTTGACCACCATGACGGTCACGGTGGCCCCGGCCACCGCATCTATCGTCACCGTCTGGGGGTCGCCGGAGCGGCCCACGGCGACGCGCTGGTCGGCGCGCAGTCCGGAATAGCCGGCGGTGAAGGCGTGGAGTTTCTCTTCGGGAATGCCGATCAGCAGGATCGGTTCGTGGTGTTCGAGGACATAGCTGTCGCGAATCACCGCCTGCGGGTCAAGGATCACCTGGATGTTGATCGGCTTGCCCGAATAGGCGGGCATGTGGGTGACACGGATACTCTGGAAGGCGTAGCCCAGCAGCGTGTCGCCGTGGGTCAGGCGCCGCACGCCGTACTCTCCTTCGGGCTCGCCGATGTGGTCGGCCTGGGGAAATACCTGCTGGATGCGCGTGCGCTCCAGGTCACTGAGTTCTCCGCTGTGGGCCGCGAGGCCAGCCATCAGTAACAGACAGCCGACCAGGGTCCTGAACAGCTCGCGAACGCCCACCATGAGGGCTCCTTCCTCGATTGCCCGAGTGGGCAGAACTGCGTCAGAAGGCGGTGGGCGCCGATCTCACGCGCGGGGTCACTTGAGGGTGACTATCCACTCGGCCAGGGTCTTGGCTTCTTCCGGAGTCACGGCGTTGGCCGGCATGGGGATTGGCCCCCAGTTGTCCTTGCTGCCGGTCGTGATGCTCTTGGTGATATGGGCGATGCCATCGGCCTGCGAACCATACTTGGCAGCGACGTCATGGAAGGCGGGGCCGACGAGCTTCTTGTCGATCGAATGGCAGGCCACGCACACCTTCGCCTTGAACAGCTCCTCACCGGTGCTGGCCATCGCGGTTGTCTGGACCAGCATGCCGCCGAACAGCAGGGCTACCAGGGCTTTGTTCATGAACGTCACTCCTCACAGGCTTGGCGCTTCGAGGCGCCGATCGTTTTCGCCGGCTTCCCGCCCGGCGTCTGTGGCGATTCTAGGAGCGGCCCGTGCGGCTTCCGCTTGATGCCAATCAAGAACTTCCAGCGCCGTCCTTGAGGCAATGCGTCGCGCTGGATAGCTTGCCATCCGAAACTTCCTACCGAGATTCGCCTGTCATGAATGCCCCTGCGCAGAACGCTCCGCCGCTCTTCTATCAGCCTTCAGGCAATGAGGTGGCGCTGTTCACCCACGCGTCCGCGCACGGCATGCCGGTGCTGATCAAGGGCCCCACCGGCTGTGGCAAGACGCGTTTCGTCCAGCACATGGCGCAGCGCCTTAACCTGCCGCTGTACACCGTGGCCTGCCACGATGACCTGTCGGCTGCGGACCTGGTCGGTCGCCACCTGATCGGCAGCGACGGCACCTGGTGGCAGGACGGCCCGCTGACCCGAGCGGTGCGTGAGGGCGGCATCTGCTACCTGGACGAGGTGGTGGAGGCGCGGCAGGACACCGTCGTGGTGCTGCACCCCCTGGCGGATGACCGCCGCGAACTGTTCATCGAACGTACCGGCGAATCCCTGGTGGCTCCGCCGGGGTTCATGCTGGTGGTGTCCTACAACCCTGGTTATCAGAACCTGCTGAAGGGCATGAAGCCCAGTACCCGCCAGCGCTTCGTTGCCCTGCGTTTCGATTACCCGACGCCGGAGATGGAAGCCGGCATCATCGCCCGCGAGGCCGGAGTTTCCTTCGAGCTGGCACAGCGCCTGGCACAACTGGGCGTGGCCCTGCGGCGGCTGGGGCGGCAGGAGCTGGAGGAGGTCTGCTCGACGCGCCTGCTGGTGCTGACTGCGCGTCTGCTACAGGCCGGCGTGCTACCGCGCGACGCTTGCCGCGCCGGGCTCGCCGAGCCGCTGTCGGACGACGAGGCCACGGTCGCTGCGCTGATGGACCTGGTCGATGTCCACTTCGCCTGAAGCGATCAGCGCCCGGCGCCTGCCGGGCGATCTGGCGATGTGGTTGTTCATCCTTGCCGAACTGACCGTCTTCGCCATCCTCATCATCGTCTTCGCTGTGGCCCAACAGCTGAACGCCGAGGGCTTCCGTGCCGGCCGCGCGCAGCTGGACCTGTCGACTGCGCTGGCGCTGACCCTGACACTGCTGACCGCCGGTTTCTGCGCGGCGCTGGCGGTGGAGCAGGTGCGCCGAGGGCGCCAGCGGATCGCCGCGGCCCTGTTGGGGAGTGCCGTGCTGCTCGGGCTTGCCCATGTCGTGCTGAAGTCCGCCGAGTACCACCATCTCGCGTCGCGCGGGCTGGACCTGGAGTTCAGCACTTTCTTCACGCTGTTCTGGCTGATCACCGGCTTTCACTTCCTCCACGTGCTGCTGGGCTTGGTGATCCTTGCCTGGATGACGCTGCGCTGCCAGCGCCGCGCCTACCGCAGCGAGGCCCTGGGCGGCCTGGAGTCCGGCGCGCTCTACTGGCACATGGTCGACCTGGTCTGGGTCGTGCTGTTCCCGCTGGTCTACGTATTGGCGCCTGGCTCATGAGGACGCTGCTGCTCGCCTGGCTGCTGATGCTGCCGATGTCGGTCAGCGCTGTCCGGCTGGGCCACCAGGCGCCCGAGGCCATGCTGTCGGTGGCTGCGATCCTGTTGCTGGGCCTGGGTAAGGCCTGGATCATCGTGCTGCGCTTCATGGAGCTGAACCATGGTCCGCGCCTCTGGCAATCGCTGCTGTTTGGCTGGCCGCTGGTGATGACCGGTGTGATTCTGGCGCTCCACGCAACTCACTGATTTTTATTCAGAAAAATACCTGACTGGAAGCATTGGTCTTTCTTGATTGCCATCAAGCGAGACGCCTGGGGGCGATTCCTACAATGGCACCGACCGTGACCTAGGAGGGCCCCATGTCAGAGACATTTACCAAAGGGATGGCGAGGAACATCTACCTGGGAGGAGGCGTTTTCTTCTTCCTGGTGTTCCTCGCGCTGACCTATCACACCGAAACCACCTTCCCCAAGCGCACCAACCAGAGTGAGCTCACCGAGTCGGTGGTGCGCGGCAAGCTGGTGTGGGAGCAGAACAACTGCGTGGGTTGCCACTCGATCCTCGGTGAAGGTGCCTACTTCGCGCCGGAACTGGGCAACGTCGCGGTGCGCCGTGGCGGTGACGCGGCTTTCGGCAGCTTCCTTGCGGCCTGGATGAAGATGCAGCCGCTGGGCGTGCCCGGTCGCCGGCAGATGCCGCAGTTCCATCTGAGCGACCAGGAGGTCACCGATCTTGCGGCGTTCCTGTTGTGGACATCGAAGATCGACACCAACAAATGGCCGCCAAACAAGGAGGGTTGATGATGAACCCGGGCAATCCCTATCTGAAATTCGCCTCGCAGTCGGTGGCCAAGCCGTACTTCGTGTTCGCCCTGATGCTTTTCGTCGGGCAGATCATCTTCGGCCTGATCATGGGCATGCAGTACGTGGTCGGCGACTTCCTGTTCCCGGCCATCCCGTTCAACGTCGCGCGGATGGTGCATACCAACCTGTTGATCGTCTGGTTGCTGTTCGCCTTCATGGGCGCGGCCTACTACCTGATCCCCGAGGAGGCCGATCGCGAACTGTACAGCCCGAAACTGGCCATGGTGCTGTTCTGGGTGTTTGCCATCGCCGGCGTGCTGACCATCCTGGGCTACCTGCTGGTGCCTTATGCGGGCCTGGCCAGGCTGACCCACAACGAGCTGCTGCCGACCATGGGGCGCGAGTTCCTCGAACAACCGACGATCACCAAGATGGGCATCGTGGTGGTGGCGCTGGGTTTCCTCTTCAACATCGGCATGACCATGCTCAAGGGCCGCAAGACCGCGGTCAGCGTCGTGATGATGACCGGCCTGGTCGGCCTGGCGGTGTTCTTCCTGTTCTCCTTCTACAACCCGGAAAACCTGTCGCGCGACAAGTACTACTGGTGGTGGGTCGTGCACCTTTGGGTGGAAGGCGTGTGGGAACTGATCATGGGTGCGATGCTGGCCTTCGTGCTGATCAAGATCACCGGCGTCGACCGCGAGGTCGTGGAAAAGTGGCTCTACGTCATCATCGCCATGGCGCTGATCACCGGCATCATCGGGACTGGTCACCACTTCTTCTGGATTGGCGCACCACAAGTCTGGTTATGGCTGGGATCGATCTTCTCGGCGTTGGAACCACTGCCGTTCTTCGCCATGGTGCTGTTCGCTTTCAACATGGTTAACCGTCGTCGTCGCGAGCACCCGAACAAGGCTGCCGCACTATGGGCCCTGGGCACTACCGTCACCGCCTTCCTCGGCGCTGGCGTGTGGGGCTTCCTGCACACCCTGGCCCCGGTGAACTTCTACACCCACGGCTCGCAGCTGACCGCGGCCCACGGGCACCTGGCCTTCTATGGTGCCTACGCAATGATCGTGATGACCATGATCAGCTACGCCATGCCGCGCCTGCGGGGCATTGGCGAAGCACCTGATGCGCGTGCACAGAGCCTGGAAATCTGGGGCTTCTGGCTGATGACCATCTCCATGTTGCTGATCACTCTGATGCTCACCGCCGCCGGCATCGTCCAGGTCTGGCTGCAACGTATGCCGGCCGATGGCGCCGCCATGCCGTTCATGGCCACGGTCGAGCAGTTGAAGATCTTCTTCTGGCTGCGCCTGTACTGCGGCGTCGGCTTCTTCATCGGGCTGATCTGCTACCTGCTGAGCTTCCGCCAACGCGGTCGCGTTGCGGTCGCCTCCGGTGCGACCCAGGCGGGCTGATCGATACCTTCCACCCCGGGCCCGACCGCTTTGCGGCGGGCCCTTTTTCGTTCTGCAGGGGGCGTCATGACCATCCACCTCGAAATCGAAGAAGGCTTCGGCCGCGTCTGGCACCGTTTCATCACGCGCCGCGCCAGCCCCGAGTTCGAGGAAGCCGCCGTGTCCCTGGACGAGGTGCGGCGCAGTCTGCTGCTGCTGTTCCGCGGTACCGGTGGCGAGGCCGGTGTCGGTGTGGAGGCGGCCAGTGCGCGTGAGTTGCTGGTGCGACGCAGTCTGCTGCAACAGGTCGCCGGTACCTGCCAGCAATTGCCGGTGGCCTGGTTTGACGCTGATTCGCTGCGCTTGCCGGCACAACTGGCGGTGTTTCCCGACCCGGAGCTGAATCGCGAGCTTTACCGCTGGTTGGCGCTGCTCGCCGCCCACAGCCAGCCGATGCGCCACTGGGCACGCGACAACCAGGCCTGGACCTGCTCCGTACTGGAGCGCTACCCGTTGCTGCGTCCGCGCTACCGTCGGCTGGTGGAAGCGCTGCTTAGCCTGCGTCCCGATGCCGGTGACCTACCGCCCGCCGAAGCGGAGTTGGAGCTGGCGCTGCAACAGGCACTGCGCGATCCGGGCAGCGTCGAGCATCTGCCGCGCAGCGAAAAGGCACCCTGGCCAGTGCCGCTATGGCTCTATCCACCGCAACGGTTGGCCGCGCCCCAGCACACCGATCTGATCGACGGCGACGAGCAGGGCCGCTCCGCGCACAGCGAGGCCAAGGGCCTGGCGCGCAAGCGCGCCGAGCGGGTCGGACAGGACCCGGGCCGCGGTGGCTTGCTGTTGTTCCGTCTGGAGAATCTGTTCAGTTGGTCCGAGCATATCGAGCTGGATCGGGCCGGTGACGACAGCGAAGACCTGGACGCTGCGAAGGTCGCCGATGACCTCGACCACCTGAGCATGTCCCGACAGCGGCAGAAGAAGGGTGGCGGGTTGAGGCTCGACCTCGATCTGCCAGCCGCCGACTTCGATGACGTACCGCTGGGCGAAGGCATCCGCCTGCCTGAATGGGATTATCGCCGCCAGCAACTGATCGACGACTACGTCTGTCTGCAGCCGATGCTGCCCCGGGACGCTACGCCCGCGCCGTTGCCAGATGCCCTGGCACCCATCGCGCGCCGCCTGCGACGGCAGTTCGAGAGCCTGCGCCAGCAGCCGCAGTGGCTGCGGCGGCAACCCCAGGGTGCGGAGCTGGATCTGGAAGCCTGGCTGGACTTCAGCGTTGAAAGACGCCTGGGTGCCTGCAGTGAACCAGGGCTCTTCCTCGAGCGTCGGCAGACCCGCCGTGACCTGGCGTGCCTGTTGCTGGCGGACCTGTCGATGTCCACCGACGCGCACATCGACAATGATCATCGAGTGATCGACCTGATCAGCGACAGCCTCTTGTTGTTTGGCGAGGCGCTGCAGGCGGCAGGCGATCGCTTTGCGTTGTACGGCTTCTCCTCGTTGCGTCGCCAGCAGGTACGCATGACCCAGCTGAAGACTTTCGACGAGCGCCACAACGACATCGTGCGCGGACGCATCCGTGCGCTGCGCCCCGGCTACTACACACGCATGGGCGCGGCAATCCGCCGGGCGACGCAGCTGTTGCTGGAGCGCAAGGAGCGCCAGCGCGTGTTGTTGATCCTCACCGACGGCAAGCCCAACGATCTGGATTTGTATGAAGGGCGCTACGGTGTCGAAGACACCCGCCAGGCGGTGCTTGAGGCTCGTCGCGCAGGGCTGGTGCCGTTCTGCATCACCATCGACCGCGAGGCCGCGGATTACCTGCCGCACCTGTTCGGCAGCCAGGGTTATCTGTTGATCAATGACCCGGCGCAATTGCCGGTGCAGTTGCCGCAACTGTATCGGCAGCTCACCCGCCGCCAGGGATGACCAGCAAGGAATGTAGGGCGAATGAAGCGGAACGCTTCATCCGCCACGGCGGATAACGCCTGGGGCGTTATGCGCCCTACGAAGCTACGGGGCTGATGGCACACTCTGTAGGAGCGAGCTTGCTCGCGAACCGAATCCCGCAGCGGCGCCAGGTTCGCGAGCAAGGGCTAGGCGCCCCCTCGGTCCTACGAAGAACAAAGGCGAGCGGGGCTCAGCGCGGCAACCAGAGCATCATCACCCCGCAGAACAGCGCGAGAATGGCGCAGTACCAGGCAAAGCGTCGCAGCCTGCGCTGCTTCGCCAGCTCCTGGCCCACTGGCAGGGGCATCCCGCACTGCGAGCAATCCGCAGTGTCCTCGGGGTTCTCGTGCTGACAGTACAGACACTGGCGCATGGCCTACTCGAACTGTTCCAGCCGTGCGACGTCGAGCACCTGAACCATGCGCCCGTTAAGGTCGATGATCTTCTCGTCGATCAGTCGTCGCAGTACTCGGGAGAAGGTCTCCGGCTGGATCGACAGGTGCCCGGCCACCAGTTGCTTGGCCATCGGCAGCTCGAAGCGCCGCTCCTCGTTTCCCTGGCGGTTGAGTTGGGTGATCAGGTAGCGAACCACGCGGTGGGTGGAGTTCTTAAGCGACAGCGTCTCGATCTCGTTGATCCGCCGGTGCAGGCGCACGCAGAGGGTGGCGAGCAGCGAGAAGGGCAACTGCGGGTTGCTGTGCAGTAGCTCCATGTAGGTGCGGTTGGCGAAACGGTAGACCTGCGTAGGCTCCAGCGCCTGGGCCGAGGCCACGTAGTCGGGGGTATCCATCAGCATCATGGCTTCGGCGAAGGTCTGCCGGCTGCCGACGACCTCCAGCACCTTTTCCTGCCCTTCCGGAGTCAGGCGGTAGATCTTTACCGCGCCGGCAATCACGAAGTAGAACGCATGGGCCGGCTCGCCCTGGAGGAACAGCTTGTCGCCCTTCTCCAGATTGAGCAGCGTGCTGGTGGCAAGCAGCTGCTCCAACTGTTCCTCGTTGAGCACGTTGAACAGGTGGTGGCCGCACAGAATCTGGTGGTGGACGCGATGCGCGAGCATGGCGGAGCGCTCCTGGGCGGGGACAATCCTGCCAGTATGCGCGATGCTGTTCGGCAGCGTGGTGAGACAAGCTGTCACTGGTCGCCCTCCTGGCTCCAGGTCCGGCCATCAGGCCGGATGATTGGCGCCCAGGAACAGCAGGTTGTTCTCCAGGTGGATGTGCTGCATCAGGTCACGACGCAGCTCTTCCAGGCCGCTGTAGAGGCGGCGCCAACTGTTGCAGCCGTCCGCCGGTACCGTGAGGTCGTCGGTCAGGTCGGCCAGCACGGCGAGGGACTGCGAGTGTTCGTCGTGCTCATGGCGCATCACGCCGATCGGACCCTGTACGTGAGTCAGCGGGATTCCCTGGCGCAGCCAGGGGAACAACACGCTTTCCTCCTTGCACATGTGCCATTCGAGCTCTTCCTGGATCTTCTTCAGGTGTGCGGTCAGGCCGACTGGGCATAGCGGGTGCGCAGCGTGGGTCTTTTCGACGCGCTCGGCCAACGGGATCAGCGCCGGCAATTGCTGGCGGTGGACCGTGTGGTAGCGCTCGAGGATATGGTCGATCAACTGGTCGTTGCTGGTCAGGCGCCAATCGATCCACTGCACATTCATTTCTTCTGCAGGCGGCAACGCCAGCAGTTCCTCGGCGATGCGTTCGGCGTCCAGGCCTTGCTCGTTGGCCGCGTCGCGCAGGCTGCGCTGGCCGGCGCAGCAGAAATCGAGCTTGTAGTCGTGGAACAGCGCGGCGCTGCCCGGCAGGCTGAAGGCCAGGTCGCTCAGGGTGCGCTCGGTGAGGTGATTGGTCATGGCGGGCCTCGGGTGGAGTGGGGCACGGCGGCCGCAGTCGTCGTGGCCGTCAGTCTTGGCAAGGAGGCGGGCAGTCTAGGGAAGGTCGCGCGACTGGCTCCTTGATTGCAGTCAAGCGTTCTCGGCCGCCACGTCCCGCTCGCTGCCGCCGGCCACCAGCATCAGCTGCTGCGGATTGCGCACCAGCAGCTTCTGCCGACCGCCGATGACCAGGCCGCGATCCTCCCAGGCGCTGAGGATGCGCGAGACGGTGTGCAGGGTAGTTCCGGACATTTCGGCGATGTCCTGGCGCGTAACCGGAAAGTCGATGCGAATGCCATCGGCCTCCGGTCGACCGGATTGCTGGACCAGTCGCAGCACCGTGTGGGCGACACGTCGCTCGACTTCTTCGGTAGCCAGTTCGCAGAAGCGTACGTGGGCTTCCTGCAGGCGCTCGCCGATGGCCTGCACGGTGTTCAGAGCGAAGCCGGGGTGGCGGGCCAGCAGCGGTTCCCACTGGTTGGTGGGCCAGGCCAGGACGAGGCTGTCCTGGCTGGCGATTGCGGTGGCCGGATAGTCGCTCAGACCCAGGGCACGGACGAAACCGAAAAGATCCCCAGGATTGACCACCCGTACCAGCACGCGCTGGCCATCTCCGGTGAGCTGGGTGGCTTTTAGCCGGCCGTGCACCAGCAGATAGAAGCAGGTTGCCGGAGCGCCCTGTTCGAACACGGCAACTCCGTTGACCAGGCGCAAGATGCTGGCCTGGCGGAGGATGGAGTCCTGTTCCTCACGACTGCAATTGGCGAATGGTGGCAAGCTGGCCAGCCAGGCGCGGTTGAGAGCGGTATTGGCGGTCACGGCAGCGATTCCCGGAGGGCCTGCCGCAGCATAGCCGTTAAAGGTCGCGGCGAAACTTGAGAGGGATCAAGGGATGTCTCTGACCAGCCGGAAGCCCAGATTGTCCGGTGGCTGCCCGGCGGCACATCCGCCGCCGCGCGCGTCGCGGACGAAGTCGTTGATGGCGGCGCGGTGCTTGCCTTCGGCGATGCGGATCGAACAGGCCTCGACTCGGCTGACCTGGCCACCCTGGGCATCCAGGTTGACCCGCTGATGGCAGCTCCGGGTCCATTCCCAGACATTGCCGCCCAGGTCGGCCACGCCGAACTCATTGAGGCCGTGGCTACCCCGGGGTTGTGCCTGGGCCGAGTCGGTGGTGCGGGTTTTCGCTTCGAAGCTGTAGCGTGCCAACCAGCGCCGTGCCGGATTGCTGCCGTCGTCGTCGATGCGCAAGGCGTCGTCGGCCCAGCGCGAACCGGCGAAGAACGCCCACTCCTGGTCGGTGGGCAGGCGCCAGTTCTGACCAGTGCGCCTGGACAGCCAGTCGGCGTAGAACTGCGCATCCAGCAGGCTGACGCCGGTCCGCGGCAGGTCGTCGCGGGGCGTGCCCTCGCTGAGCGGCAGGCAGTCACCATCGCTCACGCAACGGGCATATTCAGCTTGGCTGACCTGGTACTTCATCACCTCGAAGCGTGGTTGCAGGCGTTCGCTGGTCGAGGGGGAATCTATCGAGCGGTTTTCCTGCCAGTAGTCGCCGGCCGGTCGGAAGGAGAACTCGCGTTCCACCAGTTTCACCGTTTCCGGGGCCAGACCCGTGTCGTAACGGGAGCCTAGATAGAGAGCGACGGCGCCGATCAGGAGTGTGATGAGCACGCCGATCAGGGTTGCCTTGCGCATGCTTGCATCATCCGCTGCTTGCCAGGGCGAGGCCTGGCCGGAAGAGGAAGGCCGGCCCCGGTGGTGGGCCGGCCGGCGGGCTTACTTGATCGGCTTCGGTGGCTCGATCTGGGCCATCAGATCGTTGTTCCACTGGCCTTCCACCTGGAAGTGTGCGGAGGCACCCAGCAGTACGCCTTCGATGAGGTTGTGGTTGAGGTAGGCGTACAGTCCGGGCTGCAGGAAGGTGTAGAGCGCCGCTCCGGCTGCGCCTCCCGGAATGAACCAGGTTTCCAGGTCCTCTTCCGGCGGATTGTTGAACTTGCCGGTAGCCCAGACATAGTCGCCGTGGCCGCCGATCAGGTGCGGACGGGTGTCACGGTTGGCCTGGGAGTGGACGATCAGCACGGTTTCGCCAACGTTGGCCTTGAGCGCATTCTTGCCGGTTAGCGCACCGACCTTGCCGTTGAACACGATGTGGCTGGGGATCAGCCCCTTCATGACTTCCTGCATATCGTTGAAGCCTTCCATCGGCGAGTTGTAACGCTTGAACTTGCCGTCCTTGTCCCGTGGGACATAGAAGTCCTGCTCGCCGACGTAGAATACCTTGTCGTACTTCAGCGACTTGCCGTTGCGGTCCTTCAGGCCATCGCGCGGCAGCACCATGATTGCGCCGTTCATGCCCGAGACTACGTGCCAGGGAATCATCGCGCCGCCCGGTGCGCAGTGGTAGACGAACACACCGGCACGGGTCGCCTTGAAGCGCAGCTTGACCTGTTCGCCGGGGCTGACGTGGGTCAGCCCGCCGCCGCCGAGGGCGCCGGTGGAGGCGTGGAAGTCGATGTTGTGGGCCATGGTATTGGTGGCCGGGTTGACCAGGGTCAGCTCCACGTAGTCGTCCTGGTGCACCACCATCAGCGGACCCGGTACCGAGCCGTTGAAGGTCATGGCGTGGACCTGGGTACCGTCATCGTCCAGGGTCAGGGTCTTCTCCTCGATGACCATGGTGAATTCCACGACCTTGGGCTTGCCCGTGGCGCGCGCCTCGTGGGGATGCACGAATGGGGGAGTCAGCAGTTCGATCTTGACGCGTTCCAGTTTGGACAGATCCGGGGCAGGGCTCATGTTCTTGGGTGACACTGCTGTGTCGGCCATCGCCTTGCCACTGCCGAGCATCGTGCCCGTGACGCCCAGAACCACCGCACCGGCCAGCAGAGTGCGGCGGGAAAGCGAAATATCTTCCTGATCTTGCATGGGGTAACTCTCCGTAATCGACGAACTGTCGTTAGACGAAGAAATACTCGCTGGGCAGAATCCTTCTTTGAGCGGGAGCAAAGAACGATTCTGCTGGACATCATGTCGCAGGCCGTGCTGTGCGACATATCGCGTTTACAGACTTGTGCCTGCGGAAGCGGGCAAGTGTCGGCGCGCCGAGGTAAGATTCTTCCTGCTCTGATTCCCGGCCCGGTGTGCGGGCTCCAACGGACAAGGATCATTCATGCGTCTGTACGGACTGACCCTGCTGGCCCTGATCACCGGCTGCCTCGGCGTGCAGGATGCGCGCGCGAGCAGCGACGACTCCTGTTACCCGAGCTGGAACCTCAAGCGCGATAGCCTGGACGTCTGCAACAGCCTGCCGTTCCTCAGTCCGGGTAACGACAGCCGGATCAACCTGCAACTGCTGCTGGCCGACGCAGGGCAGGCGAGCATCCCCAACCACGCACTGACCGATGACGAGCAGCAATTGGGCTATGGCCAGGTGCCGTTCCCGCTGGCGCGCTGGCTGGAAGGCCTGACGCCGGGAGACTCGACCGACAGCTCCAGCACCGCGCCGCTGGCAGACCTCGCTGCGCGCATCGGCCTGCCGGCGGATGCCGTGCAGTCGTCCGCCGACAGCTTCGCCAGCGGCGAAGGCAGCCGCTGCCGCAGCAACAACGCGGCCACTGCCCAGGGTTTCCTCAGCCAGTTACTGCTGGTCGACAGCCTCTCTGCTGGTGAGCGCCAGGCCCTGGCCCGCGCGCGCCTGACCCTGCTGGGTGCCTGCCAGTGGGACGAAACACAGCTCAGTGTATTGCTGCCCGATGACCTGCAGAGCTCGCCGGCCAAGGCCTATCGCGCTTATCTCAAGGGCGCGGCGGATTTCTACAGTGGCCGCTTCACGGATGCGCTGAAGGCCTTCCGTACCTTGCAGGACAGCGACCAGCCCTGGCTGAAGGAAACCTCGCGTTACATGGTCGCCCGCGCCCTGCTCAACCAGGCGCAGCAGAATGCCTTCGACGAGATGGGCTATCCGGACCTGCGCAAGGTCGACAAGAAAATCCTTGCCCAGGCCGAAACCGCGCTGGGGGAATACCTCAAGGCTTATCCACAGGGCCAGTACAGCGCATCGGCCAAGGGCCTGACGCGCCGGGTCTACTGGTTGATGAGCGATGAAGGCCGGCTGGCCGGCGAGTACGCCGAGCTGTTCGCGCGCGAGGATTCCGACGATCTTGCGCAACTGGTGCAGGAAGTCGACAACAAGCTGCTGGTCACCGCGCACCCGGCCGACGTGCGTGACGCGCGCCTGCTGGCGGTTCTCGACCTGATGCAGATGCGCCACCACGAAGCCAACGAGCCCCGGGCCCTGGACGTTGCCGGCCTGGCGGCGCAGAAGGATCTCTTCGCTAAGTATCCCGGCCTGCACGACTACCTGACGGCGGCCTACCAGCTGTACGTCGAGGAGAATCCCGCCGAGGCGTTGAAGTCCCTGCCCGACGAGTTGCCGTCGAAACTCGACTACCTTGCCTTCAGCCAGCAGACCTTGCGCGGCTTCGCCCTGGAAGCCGGTAACGACTGGATCGCTGCCGAGAAACTCTGGCTGCGCCTGCTGCCGCTGGCCGAGCAGCCGCTGCAGCGCGAGCAGCTGGAGCTGGCGCTGGCGTTCAACTACGAGCGCAGCGACCGCCTGGTGAAAGTCTTCGCCGAAGGCTCGCCGGTGCATACGCCGATCATCCGGGAAATCCTCCTGCGCCACGTCGCCGGCCCCGACCTGCTGCGCCAGCAGGCAAGATCCACCAGCGTCTCGGTGGAGGAGCGCGACACCGCGCTGTTCGCTCTGCTCTACAAGGACTTGCTGCACGGCCAGTACCAGGCCTACATCGACGACCTCGCGCTGCTGCCCACCGATGGCAGCGGCAAGCCCCTGGGTGCGAGCATCGGCTACCTCTACGGCAGCATGCCGCTGTCGCTGTTCCAGTGGCCGGGCGGCAAGAACGACAGTGGCTACGAATGCCCGGCGATCGCCGACATTGCCCGAGACCTGCAGCAGAGTCCGCCGCCGCCCAGGGCGCTGAACTGCCTGGGCGAATTCATCCTGCGCAACAACCTCGATGGCTTCCCGCTCGATACCCAGCCCAGCGAGCGCGAACTGGGGGGTGGTGAGTCGCTCTTCCCTGGCAGCGCCTATTCGCGCATGGACGGCTACCTGAAGGTCATCGCTGACAAACAGGCTGTGGAAGAGGATCGCGCCTACGCCTTGTTCCGCGCCATCAATTGCTTCGCGCCCAGCGGCTACAACGGCTGCGGCAGCCAGGACATCGCCCCGGCGCAGCGCAAGCAATGGTTCCGCACCCTCAAGGGGCAGTACTCAGCGACGCCCTGGGCGAAGTCCCTGAAGTACTACTGGTAAGACGCGTGCGGCGCGTCCTGGTCTTAGCGCTGGCGTTGCTCACGGGCAACGCATCAGCGAGCGGCGTGGACGCCGCCGACCACGACGCCTTCTGGCTCTGGAGCGGCGTTGCCGCGCAGCCGGTATTGGCTCAGGCGCGCACCCTCTACGTGCTGCAAGGGCAGGTCAGCGCGCCGCGCTACCGTGATGGTCGCGCCCGGCTGATCGCCCAGGGCATCGCCATTCCACGTCTCAAGCAGGGCAAGGTCTGGGTGGTCTACCGTGCCCACACCCTGCGCTGGGACGAGGACATCTACCGTACCCTGTTGTCACAGCTGCGCCGCTGGCGTGCCGCCGGCAATCCGGTGGTAGGCGTGCAGATCGACTTCGATGCGCGCACGCGCTACCTGGATGAGTACGTCGATTTCCTCCAGAACCTGCGCCAGCGCCTGCCCGCAGACTGCAAGTTGAGCATCACCGGGTTGATGGACTGGGGCAGCAACGCTGCGCCGGAGACCATCAACCGCCTGGCCGGCGTGGTGGATGAGGTGGTGGTGCAGACCTACCAGGGGCGCCGGACCATCCCCAACTACCAGGCCTACCTGCCGCGCGTGGCGCGGCTGCAATTGCCCTTCCGCATCGGGCTGGCGCAGTACGGGGAGTGGCAGGCGCCGGACTACCTGGCGAAGAGCCGGTGGTTCAGGGGGTATGTGGTGTTCCTGCAGAACCCGTGAGCCAGGATGGACTAGGCAGAGGGTGCTCTTTGTAGGATGGGTGGAGCGGAGCGATACCCATGCTCCCGGTGCACGACATTGATGGGTATCGCTGCGCTCCACGCCATCCTACGTTCTTAGCGACAGGTTGTTTCGGCAGAGGGGTAATGGGTGGGTCAGTTGCCGCCACACCCGCACTTGCCGCAATCATTCCCGCAACCACCGGCTGCGGCCGGTTCCCGCGCATCGCGGGTGTTGCCGCCGTTGAGGTTGCGCATCAGCAGCGCGTACTCCAGGTCCAGCCCCTCGGGCACGGGGATGTAGACGACGTGACCATCGCCCGGCGCGACGCCGATGGATTCGCCCCGCGTGTTCTCCAGCGCATGCAGGCGGAAGGTGCGATTGCCGGCCGGGGTCATCAGCTCGACGCTGTCGCCCACTTCAAAACGGTTCTTTACCCGTACCTCAGCCAGCCCGTGACGGCGCTCGCCGGTGAATTCGCCAACGAACTGCTGGCGCTCGGAAAGCGAGTGGCCGTACTGGTAGTTCTGGTACTCGTCATGCACGTGGCGGCGCAGGAAGCCCTCGGTGTAGCCGCGGTGGGCCAGGGATTCGAGGGTGTCCATCAGGCCGAGGTCGAAGGCGCGCCCGGCGACGGCATCGTCGATGGCCTTGCGGTAAGCCTGGGCGGTGCGCGCGACGTAGTAGTGGGACTTGGTGCGACCCTCGATCTTCAGCGAATGCACGCCCATCTGTGCCAGGCGCTGCACGTGCTGGATGGCGCGCAGGTCCTTGGAGTTCATGATGTAAGTGCCGTGCTCGTCCTCGAAGGCCTCCATCAGCTCGCCGGGGCGATTGCCTTCTTCGAGCAGGACGATTTCCTTCGTCGGCGCGCCGATGCCCAGGGTCGGCTCGACGTTGCGTACCGCGTGGCCCAGTTCGTCCTCGTGGGCGGCGTGGGTCTGGTACTCCCAGCGACAGGCGTTGGTACAGGTGCCCTGGTTGGGATCGCGGCGGTTGATGTAGCCCGACAGCAGGCAACGCCCGGAGTAGGCCATGCACAGCGCGCCGTGGACGAAGACTTCCAGCTCCATGCCCGGCACGCGTTCGCGGATTTCGTCGATTTCCTCCAGCGACAGCTCGCGGGACAGGATCACCCGCTTGAGCCCCTGCTGGCGCCAGAACTCCACGCTGGCCCAGTTCACCGCATTGGCCTGCACCGAGAGGTGGATATCAACCTCGGGGAAATGCTGGAGAACCAGCATGATCAGGCCGGGATCGGACATGATCAGCGCGTCAGGCCCTAGGGCGATCACCGATTCGACGTCCTGCAGGAAGGTCTTCAGCTTGGCGTTGTGCGGGGCGATGTTCACCACCACGTACAGACGCTTGCCCTGAGCGTGGGCCTCGTTGATGCCGGTAGCGAGGTTGGCGTGGTCGAATTCGTTGTTGCGCACCCGCAGGCTATAGCGCGGCTGGCCGGCGTAGACGGCGTCGGCGCCATAGGCGAAGGCGTGGCGCAGGCTCTTCAGCGAGCCGGCGGGGCAGAGCAGTTCGGGGACAAACGGAGTGGTGGACATGGCGATGCGGCGGATAGTGGGGGAAAAGGCCGCCACTCTAGGAAATCCGCGGGTTGCGCGTGCTGAGCGAGGTCAAGGGATTTTGTATCCGCGCCCCGTGGTGATAGGCCCGATGTGCTCTTTGTAGGATGGGTGGAGCGTAGCGATACCCATGCTGTCGGTGCGCCAGAATGATGGGTATCGCTGCGCTCCACGCCATCCTACGGGGGTGAATATCCGGAGGGGATCATTCCAGCCAGCGGCGCCCTTGCAGTTCCAGCAGGGTCTGCGCCTGCTCCGGCCCGTTGCTGCCGGCCGGATAGGGGCGCGGGCTCTGGTAATGCTCGTGCCAGCCGGCGAGGATCGGGTCGACCCAGCGCCAGGCTGCTTCTACCTCGTCACGGCGCATGAACAGCGTCGAGTCGCCCTCGATCACGTCCAGCAGCAGGCGTTCGTAGGCGTCCCAGCGGCGCTTGTTGGCGCTGAAGGCCTGGGCGAGGTTGAGGTCGAGTTCCACCGGCTCCAGTTGCATGCCCTTGCCCGGGGCCTTGGCCATCAGCTGCACGCTGATGCGCTCTTCGGGCTGCAGCCTTATCCACAGGCGGTTAGCCTCGCCGGCTGCGTTGCCGATCAGGCTGTTGGGCACCGGCTTGAACTGGATGACGATCTCCGAGCACTTCTTCGCCATGCGCTTGCCGGTGCGCAGGTAGAACGGCACGCCGGCCCAGCGCCAGTTGTCGATCTCAGCCTGTACGGCGACGAAGGTCTCCGTATCGCTGTCGTTATCGACATTTTTCTCGAACCAGTAGGCAGGCACTTCCTGCCCGCCGATATGCCCGGCGGTGTACTGGCCACGGACGGTCTTGTCCTGCACGTCCTGTCCGGAAATCGGCT
Source organism: Pseudomonas sp. GD03903 (assembly GCF_029840045.1). Classification (NCBI taxonomy): domain Bacteria; kingdom Pseudomonadati; phylum Pseudomonadota; class Gammaproteobacteria; order Pseudomonadales; family Pseudomonadaceae; genus Pseudomonas; species Pseudomonas sp. GD03903. The sequence continues at coordinate 84,080 of NZ_JAOCBT010000012.1, forward strand.
TGAGCGCCTGGAGAATCTTCACCTTTTCGTTGCGTACAGCCTCGGCATCGAAGCGCACCGGCGCTTCCATGGTCACCAGGCAGAGCAGCTGCAGCAGGTGGTTCTGTACCATGTCGCGCATGGCGCCGGCATGGTCATAGTAGCCGCCGCGGTTTTCCACACCGAGGGTTTCGCTGACGGTGATCTGCACGTGGTCGATGGGGCCGTTGCGCCACACCGGCTCGAACAGGGTGTTGGCGAAGCGCAGGGCCATGAGGTTCTGCACCGTCTCCTTGCCCAGGTAGTGGTCGATGCGGAAGACGCGGGATTCGTCGAACACCTCGCCGATCGCCTGGTTGATTGCCAGGGCCGACTCCAGCGAATGACCCAGCGGCTTCTCCAGCACGATGCGCGCCAGCGGCCCGGCCAGGCCGGCGATCTTCAGGTTCTGCGCGATCGGCGCGAACAGGCTCGGCGCAGTGGCGAGGTAGTGCACCAGCACGCGGCCTTCGCTGCGCTTGAGGGCCTTGGCGACGCGGCCGAAGTCGGCACTCTGCGAGGCGTCCATCGCTACGTACTGCAGGCGTTGAGCGAAGCTGCGCCAGGCTTCGGCGGAGAAATCGCTGCGCGCGACCTGCACCCGGCAATTGCGTTCGGCGAGTTCGAGGTAGGCGGCGTTGTCGCGCTGGCTGCGGGCGAGGGCGAAGATCCGCGTGTCGGCCGGCAGGCGGTTTTCCCGGTGCAGGTGATAGAGCGCCGGGAGCAGCTTGTGCAGCGCCAGGTCGCCGCTGCCGCCGAATACCAGGATGTCGCAGGAACTGGGAAGACTAAGGCTGGCGGGCGTATTCAAGACTTATTCCCTGGGCTTGGCGAGTAGTTTTGTAGTATAACTACAACAAGACTACATAATTCTCAGACAACTATCACCGAGCCTATCCCTGTGAACCTTTTGCAGCACATTGCCCAGTCGCGTCATCTGCTCCGCAAGTCGGAGCTCAAGGTTGCCGATCACGTGATGCAGGACCCTGCATCGGTCATGCACAGCTCCATGGCGGACCTCGCCCATGGCGTCGGTGTCAGCGAGCCGACCATCGTGCGCTTCTGCCGCGCCATCGGCTGCAGCGGCTTCCAGGATCTCAAGCTCAAGCTGGCGCAGAGCCTGGCCGCCGGTGCCAGCTTCGGTCAGTTCTCGATCAACGAGAGCGACTCGGTGGCGGACTTCAGCCTGAAGATTTTCGACACCACCCTGCACTCGCTGATGGAAGTGCGCGAGCACCTCGACACCCATGCCCTGGAGCGCGCCATCGCGGCCATCGCCCATGCCCAGCGTGTCGAGTTCTACGGCTTCGGCGCTTCCGGCGCGGTGGCGGCGGATGCCCAGCACAAGTTCTTCCGCCTGCTGCTGTCGGCAGCGGCGTACTCCGATCCGCACATGCAGGCCATGTCGGCAGTGACCCTGAAGCCTTCGGACGTGGCGATCTGCATCTCCCAGTCCGGCCGCTCCAAGGACCTGCTGGTGACCGCCAACCTGGTGCGCGAAGCCGGCGCCACGCTGATCACCCTGTGCCCCAGCCAGACCCCACTGGCTGACCTGGCCACGGTGAACCTGGCGGTGGATGTGCACGAAGACACCGACATCTACACCCCGCTGACCTCGCGTATCGCCCACCTGGTGGTGATCGACGTGCTGGCGATGGGCGTGGCCATGGCTCGCGGCCCGGACCTGGTGAACCACCTCAAGAGCGTGAAGCGCAGCCTGCGTAGCTTGCGCCTGTCGCCCAAGGTGGTGAAGAACCACGAGGAGCGCCCGGAAGAGGCGTCCTAAGACCATACCTGTAGGAGCGAGCTTGCTCGCGAACAGAGCTAGCCGGGTGTTCCAGGGCTGAGCGGTTCGCGAGCAAGCTCGCTCCTACAAAAGCGGCTCGCCGACCACTCGTCGGCGTCACCGGCGCTTCACCACCACGTCGTCAAACGGTCATCCGCCCCCAGCATGCTGGCGTCTCCAGCCCTTCGGCCTTGGGAGATGCGAGATGCCCCGCCATATCGACGACACCCAGCTCCAAGTGGACAGCAAGACCCGCCGCAAGCTCGAAGACCAGCGGCGTATGCAGTTCCGTCGCGCCATCGAGGACCGCGTGGAGGCCCAGCGCCTCGCCCTCGAAACCTCCGATTACCCTGACCTGATCGCCGCCGCCTACCTCACTTCGGCGAAGGCGGGCCGGCGAAGCGTTCGGCAAGCTGGCTGATCAGCGCCCGCTCTTCACGGATGAAGGCGACGAACGCCTGGGCCACCGGGCTCAGGCGCTTGCCGCGGGCATGCACCAGACACCAGCTGCGGTACAGCGGCAGCTCTTCCACCGGTAGTTCGTGCAGCAGCCCGGACTGCAGCTCGCGGCTCACCGCGTGGCGCGGCAGCAGCGCCAGTCCCAGTCCCGCCAATACCCCTTCCCGTGACCCCTCCAGCGAGGCGAACTCCAGCGTCTGCGCGAAGTGCGCGCGCTTCTGCTGGAAGTGCTCCTCACAGGCCTTGCGCGTCCCCGAGCCGGGCTCGCGGATCAGCAGCGGATAGGGTTCCAGGTCCTTCAGCGAAAGCTTCGCGGCGTTGCACAGCGGGTGGTCCGGCGGTGCCACGGCAACGATCGGGTTGTTCAGGAAGGGCAGGAATTCCAGCGCCATGTCCTGCGGCACCAGGGACATGATCACCAGGTCGTCGCGGTTGTCCGACAGGCGCTTGATCACCTGGGCGCGGTTGACCACCGTGAGGTTCAGGCTGACATCCGGGTGCTGCGCGTGGAAGGCGGCGAACAGGTGCGGGGTGATGTACTTGGCGCTGGATTCCACCGCCAGGCGCAGCTGGCCCTGCAGCGAACCCTTGAGGTCGGAGAGGTTCATGTCCAGCACTTCCAGGCGCTGGAAGATGTCGGTAGTGGCGCGCAGCAGGGCGTCGGCGGCATCGGTCTGGTAGAGCTTCTTGCCGATGTACTCGAACAGCGGCTGGCCGACCAGTTCTTCGAGCTGGCGAATCTGCAGGCTGACCGCCGGCTGGGTCAGGGCCATTTCCTCGGCGGCGCGGCTGTAGGAACGGCTTTCGCACACCGCGCGGAAAACCTGCAGCTGGCGAAGGGTCATACGCATCAATGACTTACGCATAGAAGCCTGCTCGATGGCGACATTTTCCAGCGACTATAAAGCATTCTTTATGGCTACCCCAATAATTATTGATTTTGGTTAATCCTCCCTCCCGCGCTAGGGTAAAAACACGCCGGAACCCGCTCCGGTCGAGCAATATCCACAAGAAAATCCAGCTGCCGTGATCGGAGCTGCCGATGGGTTTTTACGCCGGGGTCCACAAGGCCCGGGCCGAGGGAAAGCCGCAGTGATCAAGAAAATCCTGATCGCCAACCGTGGGGAGATCGCTGTCCGGATCGTGCGCGCCTGCGCCGAAATGGGCATCCGTTCGGTGGCCGTCTATTCCGATGCCGACCGTCACGCCCTGCACGTCAAGCGCGCCGACGAAGCCCACAGCCTGGGCGCCGACCCGCTGGCGGGTTACCTCAACCCGCGTGCGCTGGTGAACCTGGCCGTGGAAACCGGTTGCGACGCCCTGCACCCCGGCTACGGCTTCCTCTCCGAGAACGCCGAACTGGCCGATATCTGCGCCGAGCGCGGGATCAAGTTCATCGGTCCGTCGGCGGAAGTCATCCGCCGCATGGGCGACAAGACCGAAGCGCGGCGCAGCATGATCGCCGCTGGCGTGCCCTGCACCCCCGGTACCGAAGGCAACGTCGCCGACCTGGCCGAAGCCCTGGCCGAAGCCGAGCGCATCGGCTACCCGGTGATGCTCAAGGCCACCTCCGGTGGTGGCGGCCGCGGTATCCGCCGCTGTAACAGCCGCGAGGAACTGGAACAGAATTTCCCCCGGGTGATCTCCGAGGCGACCAAGGCCTTCGGCAGCGCGGAAGTCTTCCTCGAGAAGTGCATCGTCAATCCCAAGCACATCGAGGCGCAGATTCTCGCCGACTCCTTCGGCAACACCGTGCACCTGTTCGAGCGCGACTGCTCGATCCAGCGCCGCAACCAGAAGCTCATCGAGATCGCCCCCAGCCCGCAGCTGACCCCCGAGCAGCGCGCCTACATCGGCGACCTGTCGGTGCGCGCGGCCAAGGCGGTGGGCTACGAGAACGCCGGCACCGTGGAGTTCCTGCTCGCCGATGGCGAGGTGTACTTCATGGAGATGAACACCCGCGTGCAGGTGGAACACACCATCACCGAGGAAATCACCGGCATCGACATCGTCCGCGAGCAGATCCGCATCGCCTCGGGCCTGCCGCTCTCGGTGAAGCAGGACGACATCATCCACCGCGGCTTCGCCCTGCAGTTCCGCATCAACGCCGAAGACCCGAAGAACAACTTCCTGCCGTCCTTCGGCAAGATCACCCGCTACTACGCGCCCGGCGGCCCTGGCGTGCGCACCGACACGGCGATCTACACCGGCTACACCATCCCGCCGTACTACGACTCGATGTGCCTGAAGCTGGTGGTCTGGGCGCTGACCTGGGAAGAAGCGCTGGACCGCGGCCTGCGTGCGCTGGACGACATGCGCGTGCAAGGTGTGAAGACCACCGCCGCCTACTACCAGGAAATCCTCAAGAATCCTGAATTCCGTAACGGCCAGTTCAACACCAGCTTCGTCGAAAGCCACCCGGAACTGACCCAGTACTCCATCAAACGCACCCCGTCGCACCTGGCCATCGCCATCGCTACCGCCATTGCCGCCCACGCTGGCCTGTGAGGATCACGTACATGACCGTTGCCAAGAAAGTCACCGTCACCGATACCATCCTGCGCGACGCCCACCAGTCGCTGCTGGCGACCCGGATGCGCACCGAGGACATGCTTCCCATCTGCGACAAGCTCGACAAGGTCGGCTACTGGTCGCTGGAAGTCTGGGGCGGCGCAACCTTCGACGCCTGCGTGCGTTTCCTCAAGGAAGACCCGTGGGAGCGCCTGCGCAAGCTCAAGGCCGCGCTGCCCAACACCCGCCTGCAGATGCTCCTGCGCGGGCAGAACCTGCTCGGCTACCGCCATTACAGCGATGACGTGGTGCGTGCCTTCGTCGCCAAGGCGGCGGTGAATGGCATCGACGTCTTCCGCATCTTCGACGCGATGAACGACGTGCGTAACCTGCGCGTCTCCATCGAAGCCGTGAAGGCCGCCGGCAAGCACGCCCAGGGCACCATCGCCTATACCACCAGCCCGGTGCACACCATCGATGCGTTCGTCGCCCAGGGCAAAGCCATGGCTGACATGGGCGTGGACTCCATCGCCATCAAGGACATGGCCGGCCTGCTGACCCCCTACGCCACCGGCGAGCTGGTCAAGGCGCTGAAAGAGGCGCTGCCGCTGGACGTGGTGGTGCACTCCCACGACACCGCCGGCGTCGCCAGCATGTGCCAGCTCAAGGCGGTGGAAAACGGCGCTGACCGCATCGACACGGCGATCTCCAGCATGGCCTGGGGCACCAGCCACCCGGGCACCGAATCCATGGTTGCCGCGCTGCGTGACACGCCGTTCGACACCGGCCTGGACCTGGAACTGATCCAGGAAATCGGCATGTACTTCCACGCCGTGCGCAAGAAGTACCACCAGTTCGAGAGCGAGTTCACCGGCGTGGATACCCGCGTGCAGGTCAACCAGGTACCGGGCGGGATGATTTCCAACCTGGCCAACCAGCTCAAGGAGCAGGGCGCGCTGAACCGCATGCCCGAAGTGCTCGCGGAAATCCCCCGCGTGCGTGAAGACCTCGGCTTCCCGCCCCTGGTCACCCCGACCTCGCAGATCGTCGGCACCCAGGCGTTCTTCAACGTGCTGGCCGGCGAGCGCTACAAGACCATCACCAACGAGGTGAAGCTCTACCTGCAGGGCCGCTACGGCAAGGCGCCGGGCAAGATCAACGAGCAACTGCGCCGCCAGGCCATCGGCAACGAGGAAGTCATCGACGTGCGCCCGGCCGACCTGATCAAGCCGGAGCTGAACAAGCTGCGCGAAGAGATCGGCAGTGTCGCCAAGTCCGAAGAGGACGTGCTCACCTACGCCATGTTCCCGGACATCGGCCGCAAGTTCCTCGAGGAACGCGCCGCCGGCACCCTGAAACCCGAAGAGCTGTTGCCGATCCCCAATGGCAAGGGCGTCGCCGCCGCTGGCGGTGAGGGCGTACCGACCGAGTTCGTGGTCGACGTGCATGGCGAAAGCTACCGCGTGGACATCACCGGCGTCGGCGTGAAGACCGACGGCAAGCGCCACTTCTACCTGTCGGTGGACGGCATGCCGGAAGAAGTGGTGTTCGAGCCGCTCAACGAGTTCATCGGCGGCGGCAACAACAAGCGCAAGCAGGCCAGCGAGCCGGGCCATGTCAGCACCACCATGCCGGGCAACATCGTCGATGTGCTGGTGAAGGAAGGCGACAGCGTGAAGGCCGGCCAGGCCGTGCTGATCACCGAAGCGATGAAGATGGAGACCGAGGTGCAGGCGGGTATTGCTGGCACCGTGAAGGCCATCCACGTAGCCAAGGGCGACCGGGTCAACCCTGGTGAGATCCTGGTTGAAATTGAAGGCTGACCAAGGACAGACGGGTCTTTAAGGTTCAGTCCCACGGGGGAGCACGATGCTCCCCCTTTTTTTGCGCGCCCGTTCACTTCTGCTCGAACCGAATGGTTGATCCAGGTCGGAAATTTCCTTCAGAAACTCATTAGCGTCGATGCTGGGAAAACTGACCAGGGTATGGCGATGGGAAGAGTCGTTCTGTTGTGGGTGCTGCTGTGCGGAGTCGCGCAGGCCTCGGAGATGATGGATCGGCTGGCCGCCCTGGAAAAGGACCCGGCCAAGCGCGAGCAAGCCTATGCCGCCGCCGAGGAACGCATCCTGCTGTGCAGCAAGTGCCACGGCAAGGATGGCAACAGCAAGCGCGATTACATCCCCAACCTGGCCGGGCAGAACCCGCAGTACCTCTTCGACGCCTTCGAGAAATACGTCGACGGCCAGCGCACCGACTTCGTGATGAACCAGGCGGCCAAGCTGTTGACCATCAACGAACGGGTCAACATCGCCTACTACTTCAGCCAGCAGAAGGTCGTGCCACGTACGGAAGCGGCACCGGACAAGGCGCTGGTGGAGCAGGGCGCCCAGCGTTTCGCCACGGTCTGCGTTACCTGCCACGGTGACAAGGCCATGGGCCACGATGGCTTCCCGCGCATCGCCGGACAGCCGCGGGCCTACCTGACCCACGCCCTGCAGCGCTACCGGGACAAGGACCCGAGCCGAGCCGGTTCGCCGATGCTGGCGGTGGCGGGGTTGCTCAGTGAGGACGATATCGCCACGCTGACGGCCTATCTCAGCCAGTTACAGCCCTGAAAACAGCCAGCCGCCCGAAGGCGGCTGGCCGGTGTGCTGCGCCGGCGCATTGCGGCAGCGGCTTGCGGGTTTTACTGCTGCTTGTCGTCGGCCGGCTTGGCTTCTTCGGCTGCCGGTTGGGCCGGCGCGCTGGCTTGTTCGGATGCTGCTGGCTGTTCTGCCGGCTTGGGCTCCGGTTGCGCCACAGGCTTGGCTTCCTGTTGGGTAACGGTGGCGGGAACGGCGGTCTGCGAGGCTTGCTCGTCTTTCTTATCGCATGCGGCGAGAACGGCGCAGGCGGCGATCAGGATGCAGAGTTTTTTCATGGAGTGCTCACTCATCGAGGTTGGGCGGATGCCGGTCAGTTGACCGGGGCGGCAAGCTTTGCCGTCAGCGCTCGATGGGACCACAGGCCTCGCTCCGAGAAGGGCTGCGAATATTCTGAATCTCTGGTCTAAACGACACCTGCAAAAAGCCCGGCGAATGCCGGGCTTTTCGTCTTACGAGCAGAATCAGAACGCCATCTGCCACTGGGCGATCAGCGCGTGGTTCTGCGCGTTGCTGCCCATCTGGCCGCTGTAGCCGATGCCGAGGGTATTGCGTGCCGATACGCCGACGTCGAAGCCGACGTCCAGCAGCAGACTGTTGCGGTCCAGCGCCGTGCCCTGGACGCTGAAGGCATCACCGCCGGCAATGAAGGACTGGCGGGTCTGGCTGTCGATGTCGCCGAAGGTGTGACGCCAGCCCAGGCCCAGGCGCGGGGTGAAGCTCATGCCGTTGCTCAGGGTGTCCAGGCGGGCGATGCGCAGGCCGAGGGTGCTGCTCAGGTTGTCCTGGTCCTGGGAGTCGACGTGCAGTGCGGCGGCGCCGCCTTTCTCGTTGTACGAATCGCGCTCGTAGCGCTGGTAGTCCAAGCGTGCGTAGGGCTCGGCGCTCAGGCGGCCGCTGCCCATGGCGTAGCCGGTCTCGGCGAAGGCCTGCCAGCTGTCGGCGTCGTAGTCGCCTTTGGGGCGATCGCTGAAGCCGTCGAACTCGACCCGACGTTTGCTCTCGCCGTCGTGGCTGCTGTAGGCCGCGCCCAGTCGCACGGCCAGCGGGCCGCTCTGGTGCAGTGCGTAGGCGCCCAGGTGCCAGCTGTCGATATCGCCGGAAACACCGCCGCTGCCATCCAGGTCAGTGTGCGAGTAACCGCCGAGCACGCCCATGCGCCAGTCCGGAGTCAGCGCCCAGTCGGCGCCGAGCAGGGTGCCGCCGGTGTTCTGTTGCAGGTCGCCGCTGTTGTCGTGCGCGTCGAGCTTGCCGTGGCTGCCGATGCCTTGCACCCACAGCCGGCCGGCGGCATTCGGGTCGTTGAGGTTGCGCGCTGCGCTGGGTACGCCAGTGGCGGCGAGCATCGGCGTATCGCCGCGCTCGGTGGCTGCCAGCAAGCTGCTGCTGCCCAGTTGGCGCACGGCGTTGAGCATGGCGCTGCCGACCTGCTGGCTGCCGGCGATGGTCGCGGCGGCGAGGCTGGCGTTGCTGGCGCCGGCCAACTGCTCCAGGGCAGCGGTGGCGTTGCCCGCGTCGCTGGTGATCAGCGCGTTGTACAGCGCGCCGCCGTTCTGGCTTTGCAGCGCGGCGCCGGCGTTGCGGCCGTTGCTGCTGCTGGCCAGCTCGCCGAACTGTACGTCGTTGCGGGTCAGTTGCAGGTCGACGCTGTTGGCGCCGTAGCTGAGCGTCGGGGTGAGGAAGGCGAAGTTGCTCTTCACGTCGGCGAACTGGCCGCTGACGCCGCCGCTGGAGCTGATCACCTGCACGCTGCTCTGCCACGGCCAGTTACCGCTGCCGGCCTGCACGGCGAGGTGCGCGCCGTCGATACGGGTTGCTCCGTCCACCTGCACAGTGGCGTGGGCGCCGCTGGGCTCCACGCCGAAGGACAGGGTCGAGCCGCTCTGCAGGTTGAGGTTGCCGGTGACGTGGGCAGCGCCCAGGGCCGGCGAGGCGACTAGGCTGCCGGCGACGTTCAGCCCGCCGACGCTGCCGCTGCCCGAGTAGCTGGCGCCCTGGTCAATCTGCAGGGTGCCGAGAATGCTGCCGGTGTTGCTCAGGCTGGCACCGCTGAAGACTTCGCCGCCTTCGCTGAAATCGTTGGTGCTGGAGAGCGCCCAACTGCCCTGTTTCACGTCCAGCCACTCGAAGTTGACGCTGTTGCCGAAGCCGCCGCCGGCGGCGTCGTCCAGGGTCACGCTATCGCGGCCGCTGCCGCCGTCCACCAGGCCTTCGAAGCGGCTGCCGGAGAGCAGCACCAGGCGGTCGTTGCCGCCACCCATTTCCAGGGCGATGCCGTTGCCGCCGTGGATCAGACCGTCGTTGATCACGGTATCGTCGAGGTCACCGGAAAGAGTCACCCCGGAAAGTTTTTCGCCGGAAATCGTGCCGTGGTTTTCCAGGGTGGTGGAGCTGAAGCCGCTGTTGCCGTTGCCGTCGTCGACCAGGATGCCGCGGTCGACGCTGCGGATGATCGCGCCGGCGTAGTTGATGATGCTGCCGCCGCCCATGGCGATGCCTTCGCTGCCGTTGGGCGAGCCGTCCTTCGAGCCGGCGGCGCCGAGGCCCTCGATGATGCCGTGGTTCTCGATATGGCCGGTGTAGTCGATGTCCACGCCATCGCCGTCGCCGTCCGGCACCAGGCCGTTGTAGGCGCCGCTGATGCGCCCGTAGTTGATCACCGTGCCGTCGCCGTCGGAGCCGAAGCCCGAGCCGTTGCGGCCGATGATCACGCCGTCCGCGTAGTTGATCAGGGTGGCGCCGACGTCGGTGGTGATGCCATGGCGCCCGCCGCTGATCAGGCCGTGGTTCTCCACCTGGCCGCCCGCGGCACCCTGGAAGTCGATGCCGTCGTTCTTGGTGTCGGCGGTGATCATGTCCGAGCTGCTGATCTCGCCGTAGTTGCTGATCGTTGCGTTGCCGCCGGGACGGATGGCGTCGTTGCCGTCGCTGTGGATCACGCCGCTGGCGCGGTTGATGATCGTGACCGTCGCCGCGCTTTGCAGCTTGTCGAAGTCCAGCGCCTGGCCGGTGGCCGAATAGATGCTGCCGGCGTTGTCGATCAGCAGGCTGCCGGCGCTGAACGGGTTATTCATGCGGATGGCGTCATCGAAGCCGAGGATGCGCCCACCTTCGCGGTTGATGATCTGGGAGAAGCGCGTGGTGCTGTCGCTGCCGGAGGTATCGACCACGCGGCCGGTGGTGGATTGCATCAGACCGCTGTTGTCGATGACCACGCCAGTGCCGGTGGCCGCGCCCTTGAGGTCGACGCTCTTGCCGCTGGTGACCAGGCTGCCGGTGCCGGTGACCGTCAGGGTGTCCTGGTTGGCCAGGGTCCGGCTGCTGGTCTGGGCGTCGCTGATGATCGGCGATAGCGGAACAGCGTTGGCGGTTTCGGCGGCCAGGCTCGCCAGCACGACGGCGATGCTCAGCGCGAGCGGGGAGGGCTTGTGCAGCATGGCGTGGCGTCCTTTTCTTATCGAAGTGGCCGCCTGTTATAGCGATGGATTCTTACGCTTTTGTAACGGTGCTGGCTCATTGCCAACTCTGTTGCCGGGCAGGGACGGGAGAAACCTTATATACTCTGCGGTCTTTTTTACCGTTTCCACTGTGAGAACCGCCGTGAGCCAGCTGCCGCCCTGCCCCAAATGCAACTCCGAATACACCTACGAAGACGGCGCCCAGCTGGTGTGCCCCGAGTGCGCCCATGAGTGGTCCGCCGATGCGTCCGCCGAGGCCGATGGCGACGCACGCGTGATCAAGGATTCGGTCGGCAACCTGCTGCAGGACGGCGACACCGTCACCGTGATCAAGGACCTCAAGGTCAAGGGCTCGTCCCTGGTGGTGAAGGTCGGCACCAAGGTGAAGAACATCCGCCTGGTCGACGGCGACCACGACATCGACTGCAAGATCGACGGCATCGGCGCGATGAAGCTGAAGTCGGAGTTCGTGCGCAAGGTCTGAGCCTTCTGCGCAGCGATGAAAAAGCCCGGCCAAGTGCCGGGCTTTTTTATGCGCCTCTTTTCGCCACAGGGAACGGGCCAGAGTGAGCATCTATGTAGGATGGGTGGAGCGAAGCGATACCCATCGCGTGGTGTCGGCGAAGTTGATGGGTATCGCTTCGCTCCACGCCATCCTACGGGGAGCGAAGCGGGTTATTCCTTGTAGTAAACGATCTGGTTGCTGGTCGCCAGCAGCGCGCCGGACTCGCTCCAGAGCTGGGCGCTCTGGTCGAAGAAGCCGTTGCGGAATTCCTGGGCGCGGGCGTCGCCCAGCAGGTAGCCGCTGCCGACCTCCGCCAGTTGCGCTGCGTCGGTGTGGAAGTAGGTGGTGATCGACACGGTGCCGGCCGGTACCGGCGTGGCGCGGCGCAGCCAGACGCGCGGGTAGAAGATGTCGCTCAGCGCCGCCAGGGACAGGAAGTCCAGCGGGCGCGGCTGGGCGTCGCGCAGCCAGAGCTGGCTGCGGCTGGTCTCGCCGCTGCCGTCCCATTTGGTCGGGAAGGCGCCGGAGACCGGGCGCATCTCGTACTGCTTTGGCCAGGCCACGCCCTTGGCGGCTGGGCTCATCGGCTCGAAGTCGCTGGCCGGGGCAAGGTTCGGGAAGGGCAGGTCGGTCAGGCTCCAGGTCTCGCGGCGCAGCGCGGTGACCAGGGTGGCGGTGGTGGTGACCTGCTGCTCGCCGGCTTCATCCGCCTGGGTCAGTTGCAGCAGCCAGTGCTGGGTCGAGCGGTTGGTGCGCACCGGGATGGCTTCGACCTGGAAGGCGCCGGCCACGACTGCCGCGGCGTAGTTCACCGTCAGCGACACCGGGCTGCCGAGCAGCTGGGGGTGACGCAGCGCGCCCTGCAGCAGGACCGCGGCGGTCACGCCGCCAAAGGGGCCGACCATGTTCCAGTAGTCCTGGCTGGTATGGCCCTCGTAGAGGTTGGGCTGGCCGGCCACGGGTTGCAGGGCCACGGCGCGGTCGAACGGGTGCAAGGCGGTATCGGTCATGACTCTCTCGGCGCTTTTTGTTCTCGGGAGAGGCTCTATGTAGAGGAAAGCGCCGAGGCGGGTCAAGGATACCGAGCGGTCAGGGCGTGACCTCGAACCTCAGCGTGCCGATCACCTGGCCGGCCTCGGTGAGCACCTGTACCTGCCATTTGCCACTGGGGTCGCTGGGGAAGTTCTGCTTGTGCGTCCAGGCGCGGTAGCCGGCTTCGCGGCCGCCCTTGATGTCCAGGGCGATGCGGTCGACTTCCTGGCCGTCCTTGCGCCAGGCGTGGTAGATGCGCTCGTTCAGGCCGCGCGGCGCGTTGATCGCGGTGTAGGCGTAGAGGCCCTGGCTCTTGATCTGCGCCACGCTGACGGTATCCAGGCTGTCGCCGGGGGTGCGCTGGGCGTTGTCGAAGCTCTCGGTCACCGCCATCTCGGTCATCCACAGGGTCGAGGGCGGCACCCAGGCGCGGGCGAACCAGCCCACTGCGCCGATGGACAGGGTCAGGCCGATCAACGCGAACCAGCGCCACCATTTGTGGATCTTCACCGTCACCGCCAGGCTGGGGAACGACAGCAGCACGGCGATGCCCAGCGCGGCTTCGTAGCTCTGCGGGGTGCTCAGGTGGAGGATGATCGGCAGCGCGGTGAGCAGCACCGCGAACAGCGTCAGGGTGTGGTAGCCGAGGAAGGTCCAGCGCCGCACCGACAGCCATTTGTAGTAGATCGGGTCGGTGATCGCGGCGAGCCCCGCCAGCGTCAGCACGCCGGTGAACAGCGCCTGGCCGCTGTTCCAGGTGGTGGTGACGAAGAAGAACGGCAGGCAGAAGAACAGGCTTTCCTGGTGGATCAGCTGGGTCGCGTAGCGCAGCAGGCCCGGTGGCACTTCCCAGCCGAAGCGGCGCTTGAAGCGGTCGGTGAGCAGGTTTTCCAGCATCAGCCAGACCCAGCTGACCAGCATGACGATGGCCATGGCGCGGGCGAAGCCGGCACGGTGGCGATCGACCATGATGAAGCTGAACACCCCGGAGCAGAAACCGAACAGGGCGATGACGCGCGGGTAGCGCTGCAGCAAACCGAGGACAAGGGTGATGAGGCGCTGCACGCGCTCTTTCCAGATCAGCATGGGGCGGGGTATGACAAAAACGAAAGGGGGCGAGATTGTAACGCCGGATGTCGGTGGGAGGCACGGGGAGTGACGGGAGGGGCGTCTGGTGCTCGGGCGTTTCCCTCACCCCTGCCCTCTCCCAGGAGGAGAGGGAGCCGTCCACAGCGTTGGGTCGTAACGGAGTCAGCCGGGGAGTGCCGAGCATTCAGAGCCTGCCGAACAGTCCCCTCTCCCTCCGGGAGAGGGCTAGGGTGAGGGCAGGTCGCAGCGCCGAAGTCGGTTCGCGAGCAAGCTCGCTCCTACAAGAAGGCGAAGAGCGGGCATCAGTGCTTCCCGCTCAGCTCCTCCCGGGCGAAGTCGACGAACAGCTGCGCCGGCTTGGTCAGCTGGGCACGCTTGAGCCAGGCGGCAACCAGGCCGGAGGCGCTGACGTCCTCGGCGATGTTCACCATCACCACCTTCTTGCCGTCGTAGGTGCACTCCGAATGCGGGCGGGTCACCAGCACCGAGAAGCCGAAACCGCGGCCGACCATGCCGCGCACCATCTCGATGGAGGGCGAGCTGAAGGCGATGTGCGGGTTGAGCCCCAGCTCCTCGAAGATGCGTACGAAGTAGGTGCGGCTGGGCTGCACGTCCAGCAGGATCATCGGCTCCAGCACCAGGTCGCGCAGGGACACCTTGTCCTGCTTGGCGAAGCGGTGGTTCTCCGGCAGCAGCGCGTAGGGGCGCTGGGCGGGCATCAGCGGGTCGGTGCAGATGGTTGCGTCCAGGTCGTGTTCGTAGAGCAGCGCCAGGTCGAAGCGGCCGGCGGTGAGGCCCTGCACCAGTTCCTGCTGCTCGCCGTCGCTGATGCGGATTTCCACACCCGGATAGCGCTCGCGGAAACCCGAGATCAGGCGCGGCAGGTAGAGCGGGGCGACCGTCTCGAAGCAGCCGATGTCGATCTGCCCGGCGACCACGTCGTTGTCCGCCAGGGCGTTCTGCTCGAACTCGTGGGCCATGCGCAGCAGTTCCTGCGCCTTGCGGTAGAAGCGCGCGCCGCTGGGGGTGAGCGACACGCCCTGGGCGTGGTGACGGATGAACAGCTGCACGCCGAAGCTCTCTTCCAGGCCCTTGATCGCCGTGGAAATGGACGGTTGCGCGATGTACAGCTTGCGCGAGGCTTCAGCCACGCTGCCGCACTCCACGGTGGTCACGAAATACTTCAGTTGCCGCAAGGTATAGGAAGCCACTGCACGCCTCGTTGATGCTTTTTTATACAAGATACCGCGTTGAGCCGGCTGGCGGGGGCGGCCCGTGGCGAAGATTTTCCTCGCCGGGGACCACATTTTTCATGGCCTTGGCCGCCTGCTGCGTCCCTCCGGGCGCGGGCATACTCCGCCCAGACCCGAAATGCACCCTGCAAATCCCGTACACGCGGACTGGAGTTAAGCCCATGCGCATGGCCCTGTGGCAGACCTGCGGACTTCCCGGCGACGTCGCCGGCAACCTCGACCAACTGGAGCGCCAGGCCAGCGCGGCCGCTGCAACGGGCGCGCAACTGCTGCTCTGCCCGGAGCTGTGGCTGGGCGGCTACAACGTCCCGCAGCGGATGAACGAGCTGGCCGAAGCGGCGGACGGGCCATCCGCCCGGCGCATCGGCGAGCTGGCCCGGCGCTTCGGGCTGGCCATTGCCTATGGCTACGCCGAACGCCATCCGCAGGGCGGCAAGCCTTACAACTCGGTGCAGGTGATCGGCCCGTCCGGCAGCGCGCTGGGTCACTACCGCAAGGCGCACCTGTTCGGTGCCATGGAGCGCGAAGTGTTCAGCGCCGGCGATGTGCTGGAAGCGCCGTTCGACTACGCCGGCTGGCGTATCGGCCTGCTGATCTGCTTCGACGTCGAGTACCCCGAGGCGGTGCGCACCCACGCGCTGAACGGCGCCGGGCTGATCCTCATCCCCACCGCGCTGACCCCGGAGTACGGCGCGGTGCCGGGTGTGATCGTCCCGGCGCGGGCGGTGGAGAACCAGTTGTTCGTCGCCTACTGCAACCACTGCGGCGTGGAGGACGGGCTGGCCTTCCTCGGCGGCTCCTGCATCGTCGCGCCGGACGGCGAGCGCCTGGCTGCCGCCGGGCCCGCGGAGAGTCTGCTGATCGTCGACCTGGACGCGCAGCAGCGTGCCCGCCAGGCCGGTACTTTCCCCTACCTGCCGTGCCGTCGCCCTGAGCTGTACGGTGCGCTGACCCGCTGAATACGGGCCCTGTAGCGGTGCGCAGGCGCGCACCGAGATGGCGCGCCATGCTCTGGACTGGTGCAAGGCTGCCCAGCTTTTTCATATACCCCGAAGACAAATTTAATAATTTTCCTTGGCAAGGCCTTGGGCGACCATCCAATCCACATTCCAACAACAACGATCCCCTACGGAGTGCCCTGGTGTACGAGCTCAACGATTGGCGGCAGCGTGCTGCCCGGCAGACCTTCATCGACAGCGCGCTGATCGGCGGCCGCCGCGTGGCTGCGCAGGACGGCGCGACCTTCGCGGCCATCGACCCGGCGACCAATCGCCTGCTGGCCAATGTCGCCGCCTGTGGCGCGGCCGAGATCGACGCCGCCGTGCGGGTTGCCCGCCAGGCCTTCGAGACCGGCCCCTGGGCGCGCATGGCGCCGCGTGAGCGCAAGGCCGTGCTGCAGAAGCTCGCCGAGCTGATGATGGCCAACCGCGACGAACTGGCCCTGCTCGACACCCTGAACATGGGCAAGCCGGTGATGGATGCCTGGAACATCGACGTGCCCGGCGCCGCTGGCGTGTTCTCCTGGTACGCCGAAAGCCTCGACAAGCTCTACGACCAGGTCGCCCCGACTGCGCAGAACGCCCTGGCCACCATCACCCGCACGCCGCTGGGCGTGATCGGCGCCGTGGTGCCGTGGAACTTCCCGCTCGACATGGCCGCCTGGAAGCTGGCGCCCGCGCTGGCCGCCGGCAACTCCGTGGTGCTCAAGCCCGCCGAGCAGTCGCCGTTCTCCGCCCTGCGCCTGGCCGAGCTGGCGCTCGAAGCCGGCATCCCGGAAGGCGTGCTGAACGTCGTGCCGGGCCTGGGCGAAACCGCCGGCAAGGCGCTGGGCCTGCACCCGGATGTGGACGCCCTGGTGTTCACCGGCTCGACCCAGGTCGGCAAGTACTTCATGCAGTATTCCGCGCAGTCCAACCTCAAGCAGGTCTGGCTGGAGTGCGGCGGCAAGAGCCCGAACCTGGTGTTCGCCGACTGCCGCGACCTCGACCTCGCCGCTGAAAAAGCCGCCTTCGGCATCTTCTTCAACCAGGGCGAAGTCTGCTCGGCCAACTCGCGCCTGCTGGTCGAGCGATCGATCCACGACGAATTCGTCGAGCGCCTGATCGCCAAGGCCCGCGACTGGACGCCGGGCGACCCGCTGGACCCGGCCAGCCGCGCCGGCTCCATCGTCGACAACAAGCAGACCGCCGGCATCATGACCTGCATCGACCGCGCCCAGAGCGACGGCGCGCAGCTCGCCTGCGGTGGTCGCCAGCTGAGCTTCAACGGCTCGGACAACTTCATCGAACCGACCATCTTCACTGGCGTGCGCCCGGAGCAGTCCCTGGCCCGCGACGAAGTGTTCGGCCCGGTGCTTGCAGTCATCCCCTTCGATAGCGAAGAGGAAGCCGTGCGTCTGGCCAACGACAGCATCTACGGCCTCGCCGCCTCCCTGTGGAGCGACGACCTGCACCGCGCCCACCGCGTAGCCCGCAAGCTGAACGCCGGCACCGTGTCGGTGAACACCGTGGACGCGCTGGACCCGGCGATTCCGTTCGGTGGCGGCAAGCAGTCCGGCTTCGGTCGCGACCTCTCGCTGCACTCGTTCGACAAGTACACCCAGCTGAAGACCACCTGGTTCCAGCTGCGCGACTAAATGCAAGACAGGCCGCCGGGTTCGAGCCCGGCGCCTGAGTAACACCCGAATTCCCAACCGAACCGCTCGAGACGGCCGGTGAGACTGCCCAGGTAAGTCCGTCGCCCTCGATCCCCTGAAGACCCCTCAGGCCGGCTGCCGGAGCACCGCCGAGGGATAGAGGAGAAAGTCGATGACCGACAACACCCGCGCCCCGCGCGACACCCGTGCATACCAGAAAGCCGATGCGGCCCACCACATCCATGCCTTCCTCGACCAGAAGGCGCTGAACGCCGAGGGCCCGCGCGTGATGGTGCGTGGCGAAGGCCTGCACCTCTGGGACAACGACGGCAACAAGTACATCGACGGCATGTCCGGCCTGTGGTGCACCAACCTGGGCTACGGCCGCAAGGACCTGACCGCCGCCGCCACCGCCCAGCTGGACGAACTGCCGTACTACAACATGTTCTTCCACACCACCCACCCGGCGGTGATCGAACTCTCCGAGACGCTCTTCAGCCTGCTGCCCGACCACTACAGCCACGCGATCTACACCAACTCCGGCTCCGAGGCCAACGAGGTGCTGATCCGTACCGTGCGCCGCTTCTGGCAGATCGAAGGCAAGCCGCAGAAGAAGATCATGATCGGCCGCTGGAACGGCTACCACGGCTCCACCCTGGCGGCCACCGCGCTGGGTGGCATGAAGTTCATGCACGAGATGGGCGGCCTGATCCCGGACATCGCGCACATCGACGAACCCTACTTCTTCGCTGCCGGCGGTGACCTGACCCCGGCCGAGTTCGGCCGTCGCTGCGCCCTGCAACTGGAAGAGAAGATTCTCGAACTGGGCGCCGACAACGTCGCCGGCTTCATCGCCGAGCCGTTCCAGGGCGCCGGCGGCATGATCTTCCCGCCGGAAAGCTACTGGCCGGAAATCCAGCGCATCTGCCGCCAGTACGACGTGCTGCTGTGCGCCGACGAAGTGATCGGCGGCTTCGGCCGTACCGGCGAGTGGTTCGCCCACCAGCACTTCGGCTTCCAGCCCGACACCCTGTCCATCGCCAAGGGCCTGACCTCCGGCTACATCCCCATGGGCGGTCTGGTGCTGAGCAAGCGCATCGCCCAGGCGCTGGTGGAAGAGGGCGGCGTGTTCGCCCACGGCCTGACCTACTCCGGCCACCCGGTGGCGGCAGCCGTCGCCGTTGCCAACCTGCGCGCGCTGCGTGACGAAGGCTGGGTGAATGCGGTGAAGAACGACACCGGCCCGTACCTGCAGCAGTGCCTGCGCGAAGTCTTCGGCAATCACCCGCTGGTGGGCGACATCCAGGGCACCGGCTTCGTCGCCGCGCTGCAGTTCGTCGAGGACAAGGCCACCCGCAAGCGCTTCGACAACGAGAACGACATCGCCTGGCGCTGCCGCACCATCGGCTTCGAGGAAGGTGTGATCATCCGTTCCACCCTCGGCCGCATGATCATGGCCCCGGCGCTGGTCGCCGGCCGTGCCGAGATCGACGAGCTGGTCGACAAGACCCGCCGCGCGGTGGATCGCACGGCCCAGGAAATCGGCGTGCTGTAAGGCGCTGGAGCCACCTGTAGGGCGCATAACGCGCCAGCGTTATCCGCCGCCAAAGGAGCCGGCGGATAACCTGTTCCAGGTTATGCGCCCTACGGTTCAACCCAATATCAACAACGCCGCGAGCGCAAAGACGCCCGCGCGATGGAACCCTTTTGCCCGGCTTCTGGCCGGGGGTACTGCCCAGCAACACAACAACGCCAATCCGGCTGTGGGAGTCGTTCCATGAAAGTGTCCTTGCTCACGCGCATCTCCATCACCTGTGCCCTCGCCGCTGCTGTCGGCAGCGTTAACGCACAGTCCCAAAGCATCACCGTCATCTCCTTCGGCGGCGCCACCAAGGCGGCCCAGGAGCAGGCCTACTTCAAGCCCTTCGAGGCCAGCGGCGCCGGCAAGATCGTCGCCGGTGAATACAACGGCGAGATGGCCAAGGTGAAGGCCATGGTCGACGTCGGCAAGGTCACCTGGGACGTGGTCGAGGTGGAAAGCCCCGAGCTGCTGCGCGGCTGCGAGGAAGGCCTGTTCGAACGCATCGACCCGGCGGCCATCGGCGACGAGAAGAACTTCGTCCCCGGCACTCTCAGCGAGTGCGGCGTGGCCACCTACGTCTGGTCCATGGTCATGGCCTACAACGGCGCCAAGGTAACCAAGGCCCCGCAATCCTGGGCCGACTTCTGGAACACCGCCGAATACCCGGGCAAGCGCGGCCTGCGCAAGGGCGCCAAGTACACCCTGGAGATCGCCCTGCTGGCAGACGGCGTGAAACCCGAAGACCTCTACAAAGTGCTCGGCACGAAAGAGGGCGTCGATCGCGCCTTCGCCAAGCTCGACCAGCTCAAGGGCAACATCCAGTGGTGGGAAGCCGGTGCGCAACCGCCGCAGTGGCTGGCCGCCGGTGACGTGGTGATGAGTGCCGCCTACAACGGCCGCATTGCCGCCGCGCAGAAGGAAGGCGTGAAGCTCGGCATCGTCTGGCCGGGCAGCCTCTACGACCCGGAATACTGGGCCGTGGTGAAAGGCACGCCGAACAAGGCGCTGGCCGAGAAGTTCATCGCCTTCGCCAGCCAGCCGCAAACCCAGAAGACCTTCTCCGAGAACATCCCCTACGGCCCCGTGCACAAGGGCACGCTGGACCTGTTGCCGGCGGACGTGCGCGACGCGCTGCCCACCGCGCCGGCCAACCTCGAAGGCGCCCGCTCGGTGGACGCGGCCTTCTGGGTCGACCACGGCGAAGAGCTGGAACAGCGCTTCAACGCCTGGGCCGCTCGCTGATTTGCCTTTCCTGATCCGCGCCCGGCGCTTGCGCCGGGCCTGCCTTGCCAACGACGCGTGAGAAACACAATGACAACGACGCAAAACCAGGCGACGACGCTGGAGCTGAGCACCATCCAGCCCATCGCCGCGCACGAACGACACGGCCGCGCCCGCGACCTCTTCACCATCTGGTTCGGCAGCAACATCATGCTGCTGACCGTGGTCACCGGCGCCCTGGCGGTCACCGTGTTCAAGCTGCCATTCTTCGCCGCCGTGCTGGCGCTGGTGCTGGGCAACCTGGTGGGCGGCGTGTTCATGGCCCTGCACTCGGCCCAGGGCCCACAGCTGGGCGTGCCGCAGATGGTGCAGACCCGCGGCCAGTTCGGCTCCTTTGGCTCGCTGCTGGTGGTCGCCCTGGTGGTGATCATGTACCTGGGCTTCTTCGCCTCCAACCTGGTGCTCGGCGGCCAGGCTCTGCATGCACGCTTCGAGGTGATCGGCACCAACACCGGCATCCTGCTGGTGGGCGCGATCAGCGTGATCGCCACGGTGTTCGGCTACCGCCTGATCCACGGCTACACCCGCGTGATGTCCTGGCTGTCCGGCGCGGTGTTGCTGGTCAGCTTCGTCTGGCTGGTGTTCGTCCACGGCCTGCCGGCGGACCTGCTGCAGCGCAACGAGAACAACATCCCCGGCTTCCTCGGCGCGCTGTCCATCGCCGCGCTCTGGCAACTGGCCTACGCGCCCTACGTTTCCGACTACTCGCGCTACATGCCGCAGGGCACCGGTTCGCGCACCGCGTTCTGGTCCAGCTACTGGGGCTGCTGCCTGGGTTCGATCCTGCCGATGCTGCTGGGCGTGCTGGTCGGCCTGTCGGTAGGCGAGGGTGACGTCATCGCCGGCCTGATCGAGATGACCGGCGGCTTCAGCGCCGTGATGGTCGCGGTGTTCTCCATCGGCATCGCCGCCACCAACTCGATGAACCTCTACTGCGGCACGCTCTCGGCCATCACTGTCGGCCAGACGCTGATCCCGGCCTGGTCGGCCAAGGCCGGCTGGCGCGCGGTGATTGCCCTGGCGCTGTTCGGCGGCTCGCTGACCATCGCCCTGCTCGGCCAGGACAACTTCATGGCCAACTACACCAACTTCATCCTGCTGCTGCTCTACGTGCTGGTGCCCTGGAGTGCGATCAATCTGGTCGACTACTACCTGATCGCCCACGGCGAGTACGACGTGCTGTCGTTCTTCCGTCGTGACGGCGGCATCTACGGCACCTTCAACTGGACCGCGGTGAACTGCTACATCCTCGGCATTCTGGTGCAGGTTCCGTTCATGTCCACCGCGCTCTACACCGGCGCTGCCGCACAAGCCATGAACGGTGCGGACATCTCCTGGGTCGTCGGCCTGGGCGTGGTCTCGCCGGTCTACTGGCTGTTCAGCCGCAAGCGCCAACGTGCCCTCGAGGCGGCCCGCGCATGAGCCGTCGTACCGGGTTCTTCTTCGACGAGCGCTGCTTCTGGCACGCAACCGGGCTGCACGCGCTGATCCTTCCCGTCGGTGGCTGGTTGCAGCCGCCGGTGGGCGGCGGCCACGCCGAATCGCCGGAAAGCAAACGCCGGCTGAAAAGCCTGATGGACGTCTCCGGCCTGAGCAGCCAGCTGCACCTGTCCAGCGCGCCGCTGGCCAGCGAGGAAGACCTGCTGCGCGTGCACCCGGCGAGCTACCTGGAGCGCTTCAAGGCCTACAGCGAAGTTGGCCACGGCGACATGGGCGAGGAGACCATGGTCAGCCATGGCACCTACGACATCGCCCGGCAATCCGCCGGCCTGACCATCGCTGCGGTGGATGCGGTGCTGCGCGGTGAGTTGGACAACGCCTACGCGCTGTCCCGCCCGCCGGGTCACCACTGCCTGCCCGATCGCGGCATGGGCTTCTGCTACCTGGCGAACATCGCCGTGGCGGTGGAGACGGCCAAGGCGCGCCACGGCATCCAGCGCGTGGCGGTGCTCGACTGGGACGTGCACCACGGCAACGGTACCGAGGCGATCTTCTATGGTCGCGACGACGTGCTGACCCTGTCGATCCACCAGGCCGACTGCTACCCCACGGGGACTGGCGCGGTGGACGACATCGGCGAGGGCGCGGGCAAGGGCTACAACCTCAACGTGCCGCTCTATCCGGGCAGCGGCGACGACGCTTATCGCGTGGCCATGGAAACCCTCATCGTGCCGGCGCTGGAACGCTTCCAGCCCGAGCTGATCGTGGTCGCCAGTGGCTTCGACGCCAACGGCGTGGACCCGCTGGCGCGGATGCTCGCCCACAGCGAAACCTTCCGCTTCATGACCGCTGCGGTGCGTGACGCTGCCGAGCGCCTGTGCGATGGCAAGCTGGTCGTGGTGCACGAAGGCGGCTACGCGGAAGCCTATGTGCCGTTCTGCGGTCATGCAGTGATCGAGGAAATGGTTGGCGTGCGCACCGAAGTGGTCGATCCCTTCCTGCCGATGCTCGAAGGCCAGCAGCCGGACGCGGACTTCCGCGCCTTCCAGCGCCAGGCGCTGGAGCGGATGGCGGTCAAGTTGCTGGGCTGATGTTGCTGGCATGGGGCCTGGCGACGTAACGGCGGATAACCGCTAGCGGTTATTCGCCCTACGCCAGGGGTTCGGCCCCACGTAGGGCGAATAACGCCCCAGGCGTTATCCGCCGCCGGTCCTGGTCGAACCTGGGCCCGCGTCCTACAACGTTTTCCTGCCCGAGCGGCTAGAGTGGGGATTCCATCCAAAACAACGGATCGCGTCCCCATGAAGTGGCTGCTCCTTCCCCTCGGCCTGCTGGCCTTCTCCTCCTTCGCCCAGGCCGCTGCCGACTGCGCCGACGCCCAGACCCAGGCGGATATCAACGCCTGCATCGGCTCCGCTTACAAAGCCAGCGACAAACGCCTCAACGACCTCTACGGGCAGTACCGCCAGCGCCTGGATGCCGGGCAGAAGAAAGCCCTGACCGCCGCGCAGAAAGCCTGGCTGAACTACCGCGACCTGAGCTGCAAGTTCGAGACGTCCAGCGTCGAAGGCGGCTCCGGTTACCCGATGGCCTACAGCAATTGCCTGAAGGCCATGACCGATAACCGCATCAAGGAACTGCAGACGCTGTCCGACTGCCAGGAAGGCGATTTCAACTGTCCCGCTCCGAAGCGCTGAGCTGCTTTGTAGGATGGCGTGGAGCGAAGCGATACCCATCAATTCTCGGCACCGCCAGCATGGGTATCGCTGCGCTCCACCCATCCTACGAGGGCCTTGCGGGCCCGGCTGTTGTGGGAGCGCGCTTGCTCGCGAACAGATTTCCCGGTTGCGTCGGCGTTGGGCGGGTTCGCGAGCAAGCTCGCTCCTACAGATCAGGCCCACCGCGATTCATTCGACGTGGTGCCGAGGCTCGCCATCGCGGACGGAGTCCGCTGCTGCGAGGGAGCGGGGCACAAAAAAAGGGAGCCTTGCGGCTCCCTGGAGAGACGGCCGCGCTGGGGAGCACGGCCGGGAGCAGGTGCCGCCGTCAGGCGGCGCGGAACAGGTTGTGCGGGTCGATGACGAATTTCTTCGGCACGCCGGCATCGAACTCGCCATAGCCCTTGGGTGCGTCGTCCAGGGTGATGACTTCCACCCCGACGATGTCGGCGATCTTGATGCGATCCCACATGATCGCCTGCATCAGCTGGCGGTTGTACTTCATCACCGGGGTCTGGCCGGTGTGGAAGCTGTGCGACTTGGCCCAGCCCAGGCCGAAGCGGATGCTCAACGCGCCGTGCTTGGCCGCGTCGTCCACCGCGCCCGGGTCCTCGGTGACGTACAGGCCCGGAATGCCGATCTTGCCAGCCACCCGCACCACGCCCATCAGCGAGTTCAGCACGGTGGCCGGAGCCTCGTGCTGCGAGCCCGAATGGCCATGGCCGCGGGCCTCGAAGCCCACCGCGTCCACTGCGCAGTCCACTTCCGGCTCGCCCAGCAGGTCAGCGATCTGCTCGTGCAGCGGGGTGTCCTTGGACAGGTCGGCGATCTCGAAGCCCTGGGCCTTGGCGTGGGCCAGGCGGGTCGGGTTGACGTCACCGACGATCACCACGGCGGCGCCCAGCAGGCGCGCCGACGCAGCAGCGGCCAGGCCGACCGGACCGGCACCGGCGATGTAGACGGTGCTGCCCGGACCGACGCCGGCAGTCACCGCGCCGTGGTAGCCGGTGGGCAGGATGTCGGAGAGGCAGGTCAGGTCGCGGATCTTCTCCATCGCCGCGTCGCGGTTGGGCAGCTTCAGCAGGTTGAAGTCGGCGTAGGGCACCAGTACGTATTCCGCCTGGCCGCCGACCCAGCCACCCATGTCGACGTAGCCGTAGGCGCCGCCGGCACGGGCCGGGTTGACCGTCAGGCAGACGCCGGTGTGCTGCTCCTTGCAGGTGCGGCAGTGGCCGCAGGCGACGTTGAACGGCACCGAGACCAGGTCGCCGATCTTCATGGTTTCCACGCCACGGCCGATCTCGACGACCTCACCGGTGATCTCGTGGCCCAGTACCAGGCCCTGCGGCGCGGTGGTGCGGCCACGGACCATGTGCTGGTCGGAGCCGCAGATGTTGGTGGAGACCACGCGCAGGATCACCCCGTGGTCGATCTGCTTGCCCTGCGGGTCCTGCATCTTCGGATAGGGGATGTTCTGGACCTCGACCTTTCCCGGGCCGAGATAAACCACACCACGATTGCCAGACATACGCATTCCTCATTGTGTTTGTGGGTACAAAGGCGGGCCTTGCGGCGCGCGGTTCTGCACTGGGATGTCGTGTGTTGCGCGACAGGGCCGGTAGGTACTGCTGGCAGCCGGCTGGGCTGTCGGTGTTGCTCGGTGCGTGGAAGTGGGCCTGAGAGCCCCTCTTCCCAACCCTCTCCCTGCAGAGAGAGGGGGCTTGTTCGGTGCATCGCTGGGCCGCCGGGTTTTCCGGCGGCTCCGGACCGTAGGGCGGATGAGCTCCATCCATCCGCCGTTGCAGGCGCCATGGCGGATAACGCCGGTGGCGTTATGCGCCCTACTTGCTGTTCGGTGTCTCGGCTGAGCGCCCGGCTTGCCGGCGGCTCCGCTTGCAGCTTGTGGCTTGTAGCCTGGGGCGGCTCTTACAGCACCACCGTCCGGTTGGCGTTCAGGAAGACGCGTTTTTCGATGTGGTAGCCCACGGCTTTCGCCAGGGTCAGGCACTCCACGTCGCGACCCTTGGCGATCAGGTCCTCGGGGTAGTGGGAGTGGTCCACGGGCTCGACGCCCTGGGCGATGATCGGCCCCTCGTCGAGGTCGTTGTTGATGTAGTGGGCGGTGGCGCCGACCAGCTTCACGCCCTTCTGGTAAGCCTGGTGATAAGGCTTGGCACCCTTGAAGCCGGGCAGCAGCGAGTGGTGGATGTTGATCGCCCAGCCGTCCAGGCGCCGGCACAGCTCGGGGGAGAGCACCTGCATATAGCGCGCGAGGATCACCAGTTCGGCGCCGGTGTCTTCGATCACCTGCCAGACCTTCGCCTCCTGCGCGCCCTTGTCGTTGGGGTCGAGGGCGAAGTGGTGGTAGGGGATGCCATGCCAACGCGCCAGCGGCTCCAGGTCCGGGTGGTTGGAGACCACCGCCGCCACGTCCATCGGCAACTGGCCGATGCGCTGGCGGTAGAGCAGGTCGTTCAGGCAGTGGTCGGCCTTGGAGACCATGATCACCACCTTGCTGCGATAGCCTGGCGGGGTCAGCTCGACATTCATCTGGAACGGCGAGACGCGGTCAGCGAGGCCGGCGCGGAAGGCTGCTTCGTCGAAGCCGTCGCCGGCGCGGAATTCAATGCGGATGAAGAAGCGCTGGGCCAGGCGGTCGTCGAAGGAGTGGTGCTCGGTGACGTAGCAGCGCTGCTCGAACAGGTAGCGCGTGACCACGTCCACCGTGCCCAGCAGGCTCGGGCTGTCGGCGGTGAGGATCCAGGTATCGGGGGTGCGGCTCATGGTCTGGCTCCGAAGTTTTCCTCTGGTTGCAGAGGTTGGAGTGGGGTTTCCCTCACCCCGGCCCTCTCCCGTGGGAGAGGGGGAAGAGCGTTTCTTACGCCGCTACCTGCAGGCCGTACTCGGCGCAGGCGTCCTGCAGCCACAGCCAGATGTAGTCGGAGAAGCTGCGGCGCACCACCAGCTCCCAGGTGTGCTCGCCGGTATGACGGATCACCAGCTGGGACTTGGCGAAGTTCGTACCGACTGCCTTGCCCACCGGGAAGTTGCTCGGATGCACGTCGTAGCCGGTGGACTTCATCAGCACTTCGCGGACCTTGGCGCCTTCGAGCTCCAGCAGGGTCTGGCCGCCGCTGACGTTGATCACCGAGTAGTGCAGTTCTTCGCCCAGTGCTTCGCGCAGACGCTGTTCGACGGCGAACTCCTCGCCGCCGGGGACGATCAGCAGCCATTCGTCCGGGCCGAGCCACTGCAGCGAGGTTTCGCCCTTGGCCACCAGGCCCAGGGCC
Source organism: Pseudomonas sp. GD03903 (assembly GCF_029840045.1). Lineage (NCBI taxonomy): Bacteria > Pseudomonadati > Pseudomonadota > Gammaproteobacteria > Pseudomonadales > Pseudomonadaceae > Pseudomonas > Pseudomonas sp. GD03903. Next base: position 110,779 of record NZ_JAOCBT010000012.1, read on the forward strand.
ACCGGCAACTCCAGGCCCAGGGCCTGGTGCACGCCGCCGGCGAAGGCCGGGTCGTGGGCGTCGCCGCGCAGGGTCAGGTGGCCGAGGAATTTCTTCTCGCGCAGGGTCACGCCGGCGTTGGCCACCTTGCGTGCGGCAAGCTTGTCCAGCTCGGCGTGGTGCAGGGGCGATTCGGCCTGGATGCCGTCGGCGGGGCGTTGCTGGTAGAGGTTGGCTTTGCTCATGTTCTGTTCACCTTGGGGGCGCTTGTCGCCTGTTTCCCCTCACCCCAGCCCTCTCCCAAGGGGAGAGGGGCCGAGCTGAGTGTGCTGTGAGTGTCGTGCTCGCTGGCGGCTCCGAACTGTCTCCTCTCCCTGTGGGAGAGGGTCAGGGTGAGGGCAGCCGGACGCGCCGGGTCAATCCACGTTCTGCCGTTCGCCTTTCGGGTCGTAGAACACCGAACTGCAGATTTCCGCCTCGATCACCCGGCCATCCGCCAGCGGCGCATAGACCTTCTCGCCCAGGCGCTTGATGCCGCCCTTCACCACCGCCAGGGCGAAGCTGTAGCCCAGGCTGCTGCTCATGTAGCTGGAGGTGACGTGGCCGACCATGGTCGCCGGGACGCTGTGCTGCGGAGTGAACAGCAGTTGCGCGCCCTCGGGCAGCAGGTCCATCGGGTTGGTCGGCTTCAGGCCCACCAGCTGCTTGCGGTCTTCGCGCTGGCAGTCGGCGCGGTTCATGCCGCGCCAGCCGATCCACGAGAACGGCTTGGTGCGACCCACCGCCCAACCCATGTTGAGGTCGTCCGGGGTGACCGAGGCATCGGTGTCCTGGCCGACGATGATGAAGCCCTTCTCGGCGCGCAGGACGTGCATGGTCTCGGTACCGTACGGCGTCAGGTTGTACTTGGCGCCGGCGGCGATGATGGCCTCCAGCACACCCATGGCGTAGTTGGCCTGGATGTTCACCTCGTAGGACAGCTCGCCGGTGAAGGAGATGCGGAACACCCGCGCCGGCACGCCGGCGACCTTGCCTTCCTTCCAGGTCATGAACGGGAAGGCGTCCTTGTCCAGGTCGATGTCGGTGACCTCGGCCAGCAGCTTGCGGCTGTTGGGGCCGGACAGGGTCAGGGTGGCCCAGTGGTCGGTGACCGAGGTGAAGTACACCTTCAGCTCCGGCCATTCGGTCTGGTGGTACAGCTCCAGCCACTCCAGCACGCGCGCCGCGCCGCCGGTGGTGGTGGTCATGACGAAGTGGTTGTCGGCCAGGCAGGCGGTCACGCCATCGTCGAAGACCATGCCGTCTTCCTTGCACATCAGGCCGTAGCGGGCCTTGCCCACGTCCAGCTTGGTCCAGGCGTTGGTGTAGACGCGGTTGAGGAACTCGCGGGCGTCCGGGCCCTGGATGTCGATCTTGCCCAGGGTCGAGGCGTCGAGCAGACCGACCGACTCACGCACGGCGCGGCATTCGCGGGCCACGGCGGCGTGCATGTCTTCGCCACGCTTGGGGAAGTACCAGGGGCGCTTCCACTGGCCGACGTCCTCGAACTCGGCGCCATTCTTCACGTGCCAGGCGTGCAGGGCGGTGAAACGCACCGGCTCGAACAGGTGGCCGCAGTGCCGGCCGGCGACGGCGCCGAAGGTCACCGGGGTGTAGTTCGGGCGGAACATGGTGGTGCCGGTGTCGGCGATGCTCTTGCCCTGGGCGCGGGCGGCAATCGCCAGGCCGTTGATGTTGCCCAGCTTGCCCTGGTCGGTGCCGAAGCCCAGCGCGGTGTAGCGCTTGACGTGCTCGATGGACTCGAAGCCCTCGCGGCAGGCCAGTTCGATGGCGGCGGCGGTGACGTCGTTCTGGGTGTCGACGAACTGCTTGGGCGCGCGCGCCGTGGATTTCTCGTGGGGCACCTGGAACAGCGCGAGGGTGGCGTCCTCGGCGCGCTCGGCGACCACCGGCAGCGCACCGTCGACAGCCTTGAAGCCGCCGTCGACCGCCGCTTGACTGCCGGCCTGGTAGCCGTCGGCCAGGGCATCGGCGAGGCGGAACACGCCGTTCACCGCGCCGGCACAGATGCGTTTCTGGAAGGCCAGGCCGGGAACGAAGGCGAGGATGTCCTCGCGCCATTCCGGCTTGCCGCCCAGGTGCGAGGCCAGGTGCACCACCGGGCTGTAACCGCCGGAACTGGCCACCAGGTCGCAGTCCAGCCATTCGCCGGGTGCGTTGACGGTGTGGCGGAAGGTGTCGATGGAGGCGACCTTCGCACCGGTCACGCGTTTGCTGCCGCGTGCCTCGATCACTGCGCTGCCGGTGATGACCCGCATGCCGCGCTTGCGCGCTTCCTCGACCCATTCGCCGCGCGGATTGGGACGGGCGTCGGCGATGGCGACTACCTGCAGACCGGCTTCCTGCCAGTCCAGGGCGACGCGGTAGGCGTAGTCGTTGTTGGTGGACAGCACCAGCTTCTTGCCCGGAGCCACGCCATAGCGGCGCACATAGGTGGAGACGGCGCCGGCGAGCATGTTGCCCGGCACGTCGTTGTTCGCGTAGACCAGCGGGCGCTCGTGGGCGCCGGCAGCGAGCACCACGCGGTTGGCGCGGACGCGGTGCACGCGCATGCGCACCTGGCCCAGCGGAGCGGTCTCGCCGATATGGTCGGTGCGGCGCTCATGGATGGTGAGGAAGTTGTGGTCGTGGTAGCCGTTGACCGTGGCGCGCGGCAGCAGGATCACGTCCGGGTTGCCTTCCAGCTCGGCGATGGCCTTGGCCACCCATTCCTCGGCCGGCTTGCCGTCGAGGGTTTCGCGGGTGTCGAGCAGGCTGCCGCCAAACTCTTCCTGTTCGTCGGCGAGGATCACCCGCGCACCGCTGCGCGAGGCAGCCAGGGCGGCGGCGATACCGGCGGGGCCGGCGCCGACGATCAGCACGTCGGCGTGGTGGTTCATCCAGTCGTAGCTGTCCGGGTCCACTTCGGTGGGCGCGCGGCCAAGGCCCGCGGCCTTGCGGATGTACTTCTCGTAGGTCAGCCACATGGACTGCGGGTACATGAAGGTCTTGTAGTAGAAGCCGGGCGGCATCAGCTTGCCGCCGACCTTGCCGAAGATCCCCATGAGGTCGTTCTGCACGTTCGGCCAGCCGTTGGTGGCGGTCGCTACCAGCCCGCTGTACAGCGCCTGCTGGGTGGCGCGTACGTTGGGCACCTGGGTGGATTCACGCGAGCCGATCTGCAGGATGGCGTTGGGCTCTTCGGCACCGGCGGCGACGATGCCGCGCGGGCGCGAGTACTTGAAGCTGCGGCCGAGGATGTCGACGCCGTTGGCCAGCAGGGCAGCGGCCAGGGTGTCACCGGCGAAGCCCTGGTAGCTCTGGCCGTTGAAGCTGAAGGTCAGCGGCTTGTTGCGGTCTATGCGACCGCCACGGGACAGGCGATTGATCTGGCTCATTAGGCCTTCTCCACGGCGGGCTGGACGGCGGATTTCTTGTCGGAGTCGGCGGCGGTGATGCTGGGCTTTTCGCCGATCTTGTAGGTTTCGAGAATCTCGTAGGTCACCGTGTGGCGGGTGACGTTGAAGTACTGGCGGCAGCCGGCGGCGTGCACCCACAGTTCGTGGTGGATGCCGCGCGGGTTGTCGCGGAAGAACAGGTAGTCGCCCCACTCGGCATCGGTGCAGGCGGCGGGGTCGAGCGGGCGCGGGATGTGCGCCTGGCCCTTGGCGTGGAATTCCTCTTCGGAACGCAGCTCGCCGCAATGGGGGCAGAAGATGTTCAGCATTTTTGTAGCCTCCCGAGTTTCTTTCCGAGTGGCGCGGGGTGTTGGCGTTTCGCCGAACCACCCTCACCCGCCCTTCGGGCACCCTCTCCCAGGGGGAGAAGGTCATCAGTTGTCGCCCTACGGACGAATGTTCAATGAGCTACGGCCGCAGCGCCGTGTTCGTCGATCAGCGCGCCGGTGTGGAAGCGTTCGATGGAGAAGGGCGCGGCCAGCGGGTGCGGCTCGCCCTTGGCGAGGGTGGCGGCGAAGACGTTGCCCGAGCCGGGGGTGGCCTTGAAGCCGCCGGTGCCCCAGCCGCAGTTGAAGAACAGGTTCTTCACCGGGGTCTTGCCGATGATCGGGCAGGCGTCCGGGGTAGTGTCGACGATGCCGCCCCACTGGCGGTTCATGCGCACGCGGGAGAGCACCGGGAACATCTCGACGATGGCCTGCAGGGTGTGCTCGATCACCGGGTAGGAGCCGCGCTGGCCGTAGCCGTTGTAGCCGTCGATGCCGGCGCCGATGACCAGGTCGCCCTTGTCCGACTGGCTGATGTAGCCGTGCACGGCGTTGGACATGATCACGCTGTCGATGATCGGTTTCAGCGGCTCGGAAACCAGCGCCTGCAGCGGGTGGGATTCGATCGGCAGGCGGAAGCCGGCGAGCATCGCCATGTGTCCGGAGTTGCCGGCGGTGACCACGCCGACGCGCTTGGCGCCGATGAAGCCGCGATTGGTCTCGACGCCGATCACTGCGCCATCCTGCTTGCGGAAGCCGATCACTTCGGTCTGCTGGATCAGGTCCACGCCCAGGGCGTCGGCGGCACGGGCGAAGCCCCAGGCCACGGCGTCGTGACGAGCCACGCCGCCGCGACGTTGCACAGTGGAGCCCATGACCGGGTAGCGGGCGCTTTTGGTGCAGTTCAGGTAGGGAATCTCTTCGGCTACCTGCTGGGCGTTGAGCAGCTCGCCGTCCACGCCGTTGAGGCGGTTGGCACTGACGCGGCGTTCGCCGTCGCGCATGTCCTGCAGGGTGTGGCAGAGGTTGTAGACCCCGCGCTGGGAGAACATGACGTTGTAGTTCAGGTCCTGGGACAGGCCTTCCCACAGCTTCATGGCGTGTTCATAGAGCAGTGCCGACTCGTCCCACAGGTAGTTGGAACGCACGATGGTGGTGTTGCGCGCGGTGTTGCCGCCGCCCAGCCAGCCCTTCTCGATCACCGCGACGTTGGTGATGCCGTGCTCCTTGGCCAGGTAGTAGGCAGTGGCCAGGCCGTGCCCGCCGCCGCCGACGATGACCACGTCATACACCGGCTTGGGCGTGGGCGTGCGCCACATGCGCTGCCAGTTCTCGTGGTGGCTCAGGGAGTGCTTGAACAGGCCGAAGCCGGAGTAGCGTTGCATGGGGTGCTCCTGAAATCTCTAGTCGCCGTGCCGCCCCTGTAGGAGCGAGCTTGCTCGCGAATGGCCTCGCAGCGGGGCTGTTCGCGAGGCCGAATCCGTTCCCTACGGATAACGGCATTTCCCACATCCCTGTGGGTCACAAGCTCGCTCCTACAGAAGAGCCTTGGGGAATCTCAACGGTAGACCGGGAAGTCCGCGCACAGCCCGGCGACCTGGGTCGCCACCTTGGCCTCGACGTCGGCGTCGCCCAGGTGGTCCAGCACGTCGCTGATCCAGCCGGCCAGCTCGCGGCACTGTTCTTCCTTCAGGCCACGGGTGGTGACGGCCGGCGTACCGATGCGGATGCCGGAGGTGACGAACGGGCTCTGCGGGTCGTTCGGCACGGCGTTCTTGTTCACCGTGATGCCGACGCGGCCGAGGGCGGCGTCGGCTTCCTTGCCGGTGAGACCCTGCTTCACCAGGCTGATCAGCATCAGGTGGTTGTCGGTGCCGCCGGACACCACGTCGTAGCCACGCTCGATGAATACCTTGGCCATGGCCTGGGCGTTCCTGATCACCTGGGCCTGGTAGTCCTTGAAACCGGGCTCCAGCGCTTCCTTGAAGCACACCGCCTTGGCGGCGATCACGTGCATCAGCGGGCCGCCCTGGGCGCCGGGGAAGACGGCGGAGTTGAGCTTCTTCTCGATCTCTTCGTTGGATTTCGCCAGGATCAGGCCGCCGCGCGGGCCGCGCAGGGTCTTGTGGGTGGTGGTGGTGACCACGTCGGCATAGGGCAGCGGGTTCGGGTACAGGCCGGCAGCCACCAGGCCGGCAACGTGGGCCATGTCGACGAACAGCAGCGCCCCGACCTTGTCGGCGATGGCGCGGAAGCGCGGGAAGTCCAGCGTCTTGGAGTAGGCGGAGAAGCCGGCGACGATCATCTTCGGCTTGTGCTCCACGGCCAGGCGCTCGACTTCGTCGTAGTCGATCAGCCCGGTGTCGGTGTTGAGGCCGTACTGCACCGCGTTGTACAGCTTGCCCGAGGACGACACCTTGGCGCCGTGGGTCAGGTGGCCGCCGTGGGCCAGGCTCATGCCCAGGATGGTGTCGCCGGCGTTGATCAGCGCGAGGTATACGGCGGAGTTGGCCGAGGAACCGGAGTGCGGCTGGACGTTGGCGTAGTCGGCGCCGAACAACTGCTTGGCGCGGTCGATGGCCAGCTGCTCGACCTTATCCACATGCTCGCAGCCACCGTAGTAGCGCTTGCCCGGGTAGCCTTCGGCGTACTTGTTGGTCAGCCCGCTGCCCTGGGCCTGCATGACGCGCTTGCTGGTGTAGTTCTCCGAGGCGATCAGCTCGAGGTGGTCCTCCTGGCGGGCCTCCTCGGCATCCATCGCCGCGAGCAGTTCGTCGTCATAGCCCTGGATCTGGTCGTGCTTGCTGAACATCGCTGGTCTCCCTGCGGCGCCCGGAAGCGCCATGGCCGGTACGGGGCCGAGTGGCCCCCATGGCAGCGATGGTATGACTGGCCCTGCCGGACCAGATGCCTACGCACGCCGCGGCTAGGTGCGTTTGCGACATGCCGCGACAGGCGCAGAAGCGACCCGGTGCGTGGAATTGGCCCCTGTCCCAGGTCAGAATGCGACATCCCCGCGCCAGGACGGCGTGGCCTGTGGAGCCCAGGCGATGAATCGCTGCCTTCTATCCGTTTCGCTGTGTCTTGCCCTGCTGATCTCGACGCTATCGGCCTGGGGCATGTCGCGGTTGTTCGACGGCGACGCACAGGTGTGGCAACGCGGCGACACCCTGTGCTTCGGCGGCAAGGCGTTCAAGTCGCCCGGGATGTTCTTCAACCGCCTGCTGGACGTCGACCAGCGGCAGGTCGCCGTGAGCTACATCGAGGTCTATCGCGACCCCTACGAGACGTTGTGGGCGGCGGGCGCCGAAGACCCGACAGTCGGCACGCCGCTGCGCAGCGACACCTGCTTCGCCTACGGACAGGCCATTCCCGGCTTCAAGCAAACGCGTCCCGCGCAATCGCTGGTTCCCGGGCTGTACCACGTCACGCTCAACGGCCGTGACAGTGCCGGCGATGGCGCACGGGCGACGTTCATGCGGACCTTCTGCCTGGCGCCACGCGGCGACCGGCTGGCAGTGATCGACGCCATCTACGACAAGACCCTCGGTCGCTGGCGCTGCGATCCAGCGTAATGCAGCTGCCGATAGGAACCGCTCGGCCAAGGGACTAAACTGCGCCCCTCACGATATGCGAGGACGCCATGAACCGCTCCCTGACTCTGCTTTCCGCCCTGCTGCTCACCGCGACGCTGCAGGGCTGTGGTGACGACAGCAAACCTGCCAAGGCCGAAGCGCCCGCAGCCGCCGGCACCGCCGCAGCCACGCCGGCCGGCGACAGCTGCACCGGCCATGTACTGGAAAAGGCCCTGCCGCCGGCCAAGGCCATCTACGGCTACCCCTACCTCTCCCGCGAGTGCGGCTACGACGACGCTACCATCGTCTATGGCAAGGCCGACGGCAGCCAGCACCTGGTCGTGACCCTGACCGACACCGGCCTGCCGGCGCCGGGCACCGACCAGCAGGGCGAGGCCGCCAAGCAGTATCTGGCCGCCCAGGCCAAGCTGCGCGACACCACCGCGAAGAACGTCTCGCTGCTCAACCAGGCGCGCCAGGCCGCGCTGCAGAACGGCACTGCCGCGCAGTTCGGCGGCGAGCAGTACCTGCCGCTGATCGACAGCACGCGCATGGGCGACCCGCTGGCGATCAGCGTGCCGGGCCCGGACGACAAGGCCGGCGAGTCCAGCCTGACCGGCCTGATCAAGGGCCGCTACGTGCTCAACATGACCTCGCCGGACAAGCCCAACGGCGGCACCGCCCAGTCCCTGCGCGAGCTGTTCGTGCCGATCTCCGAGCAGATGGCGCTGACCAAGCTGCCGTGACAGATGGAGAGATATCTGACATTTAGGCGTCCAAAGTTCTGATTCTCCACCTCTCCTATATCTGAGGAAAATCTCCGGCGTTGCTTATCACCCAACGTCAGGAAGAGGTGGAGGACCATGAATTTCAAAGCACGAGGCCTGCCGCTATTCCTGGCGGCACTGCTGTCGCTCTCCGCGCACGCGGTGCAGATGCCTGCGCAGCCGGTCCACGAAATCAAGGCTTACAGCGGTACCGATGGGCTCAAGGTCTGGCTCGAGCAGATCGGGCCGCGCCGGGCCAACATGTATCTGCTGCGCGTCGGCGGGGTCGATCACGCCTGGAACATGCGCATTCACCGAATGGATGGGCTGAGCCTGCTGGACGAGTCGCTGTTCAAGCTGCATTCCCAGCGCGAGGAGCCGATTGCCCTGGTGCTGCGCGGCGACTGCGGCGAAGTCATGCTCCCCGGTGAGCGCGTTGGGCGCCGGGTCTGCTACGACCAGGCACTTTCGACGGCGCAGGATCCCGCTCAATTCGTCTCGGCTTACCTGCAGCAACGCCGGTAGGCCTTGGCGGGCTGCACGAGGGACGGGGTTTTCGCTACGCTGCTGACTGACTTTATGCGCAGTGCCGAGGCACCCCCATGACCGACAACACCCAACAGTTCGCCAGCGACAACTATTCCGGCATCTGCCCCGAAGCCTGGGCAGCCATGGCCGAGGCCAACCGCGGCCACGAACGAGCCTATGGCGACGACCAGTGGACCGCCCGCGCCTCCGACTACTTCCGCGAGCTGTTCGAGACCGACTGCGAAGTGTTCTTCGCCTTCAACGGCACCGCCGCCAACTCCCTGGCCCTGGCGGCGCTGTGCCAGAGCTACCACAGCGTGATCTGCGCCGAGACCGCCCACGTCGAGACCGACGAGTGCGGCGCGCCGGAGTTCTTCTCCAACGGCTCCAAGCTGCTGCTGGCGCGCACCGACGCCCAGGGCAAGCTGACCCCGGAAGCGATCCGCGAGATCGCTCTCAAGCGCCAGGACATCCACTATCCCAAGCCGCGCGTGGTCACCATCACCCAGGCCACCGAGGTCGGCACCGTCTACCGCCCGGACGAGCTGCAGGCGCTCAGCGCCACCTGTCGCGAACTGGGCCTGCACCTGCACATGGACGGCGCGCGCTTCTCCAACGCCTGCGCCTTCCTCGGCGCCACGCCGGCCGAGCTGACCTGGAAGGCCGGCGTCGAGGTGCTGTGCTTCGGCGGTACCAAGAACGGCATGGCGGTGGGCGAGGCCATCCTGTTCTTCAACCGCGAGCTGGCCGAAGGCTTCGACTACCGCTGCAAGCAGGCTGGCCAACTGGCCTCGAAGATGCGCTTCCTCGCCGCGCCCTGGGTGGGTGTGCTGCAGGACGACGCCTGGATGCACTACGCCAGCCATGCCAACCGCTGTGCACAACTGCTCGCCGAGCGTGTCGCCGATGTGCCGGGGGTGCAACTGATGTTCCCGGTGGAAGCCAACGGCGTGTTCCTGCAGATGTCCGAACCCGCGCTGGAAGCCTTGCGCCAGCTCGGCTGGCGCTTCTACACCTTCATCGGCGCCGGCGGCGCGCGCTTCATGTGCTCGTGGGATACCGAGATCGAGCGGGTCGAGGAACTGGCTGCCGACATTCGCAAGGTCATGGCGGCCGGCTGAAACGCGCCTGAGTTGTCCCCAGGCGCTGGGGACGGTTGCACGGGCAACCTGTCGCCAACCTGTGGATGAATGATTGCAGGCCACGGGTGGCGTGGCTTGCACAGGTCCGGTCAATATTTGAGCGACGCGCGCCTTATGGTAGGAGCGAGCTTGCTCGCGAACATCCGTAGCTTCGCTTCACACCGTGGAATCAGGCGGACTGCGGTTCGCGAGCAAGCTCGCTCCTACAAGGGGTCTTACTCCCCACAGCGATTGGCACAGGATGAGACGGTGGTCTCAGCCGGCACGGATCGCCCCCTCTCCCTGAGGGAGAGGGCTGGGGGAGGCAATGGCTCGGGCCTCCCGGAGAACAAGCAGGGTTTCTATATCTTCACCGCCGTCCCGCTCACGCTGACCATCAGCATGCTGCCGTTCTGGCCCACCACCTCGTAATCCAGGTCGATGCCGACCACGGCGTTGGCGCCCAGCTCCTGCGCGCGCTCCTGCAACTCCTCGAAGGCGATCTCCCGCGCCCGCCCCAACTCCTTCTCGTACGCTCCGGAGCGGCCGCCGATGATGTCGCGCAGGCCGGCGAACAGGTCGCGGAACACGTTGGCGCCGAGGATCGCCTCGCCGACCACGATGCCGCGGTATTCCTGGATGGTCTTGCCCTCGATGGTGGGTGTGGTGGTCAGGATCATGGGACTGGCTCCTCTGCTGGGGGAAATCCAGCATAGCCCCGCACCCCACGGAAGGCCGCGACGGCTGTGTTTCAGCGTTTGCCGAAGGTACCGGGGAAAGCTTGTGATAAAGCTGTGGACAACCTGGTGGAAAATGACGCTCCCATGGCACTTTCGTGAAGGCGTAAAAATCTCTGCGGATCTCTACCAAGTGCCCGCCATACGGGGCTTTCAGGCGGAATGCTGAATGTCGAGGAGATCTCCACAGCTGCTGTGGAGGCACACTTGCCCAACCTGTGGAAAACCTGTTGGGAGGAGCCTGCGCAGCTGATGGCGCCTGGCTTGCCTGGATCTGGCTGTTTTCTGATCAAACCCTTCTTTTCAATCACTTGGGAGCCTGTGTATCGATTTTGGCAAAGGGTCTGTGCACGATCTTTCCTCCGCTATCCCCGGTTTGTGTTGACCCACTTGTGCGCCTCCTGTGGAAAACATCGTCGGTGCCACGCCTGCCGTGGGTTTCACGGCCTTGCTCAAGATTTGACCAGCAAGAGGCGCAAGCAGCTGATCCACAGCGACTTTTCCCCAATGGCGGGGCCTACGTAAAACTTTCCACAATGGCTGTGGGGCGAATCTCGAGGAAGCTGTGGACAAGCTGTACCCAGATCGCTGCAGGCCGCGCACGGCGCGCTGTTCTTGTCTCAGTACGTTTTTTGATCAAATGGCGAGAGTGGCGTCGTTACTGGCTTGCAGCGGATTTCCCGACGAGTTTTCCACATCGGCTGTGCAGCGTTCTGCCAGGAACTTGTGGGCGGGTTGTGGATGGATTGCTGCGAGCCCCGCTCCCTCTGGCTCCCGTGAGGTTGATCAATATTTGTCCAGGGCCGCGAGGGGAGGCTGCCTATAATTTACCCACGGCGGGCAGAAACCCTGGGGGCGGGAGATTCAGCATGTCCAGTTACTCGGTGGAACAGATCCGCACCGTGGCCCTGGTCGGTCATGGTGACAGCGGCAAGACCCTGCTTGCCGAGGCGCTGCTGCAGCACGCCGGAGCAATCCCCAGCATGGGCTCGCTGGAGCGCGGCGACACCCTCTGCGACTCCGACCCCATGGAGCGCGAATACCACCACTCCCTGGCCGCCGCACTGGCGCACTTCGAGCACGCGGGCGCGCACATCCGTCTGGTCGACACCCCCGGTTATCCCGACTTCATCGGCCACGCGTTGCCGGCGCTGGCCGCGGTGGAAACCGCGCTGGTGGTGGTGAACGCGCAGAACGGCATCGAACTGTCCACGCGGCGGATGATGGACTGGGCGGGCGAACGCGGCCTGTGCCGGATGCTGGTGGTGAACAAGATCGATGCCGAACGCGTTGACCTGCCGGCCCTGCTGGCGGGTTTGCGCGAGTCGTTCGGCAAGGAAGTACTGCCGCTCAATCTGCCCGCCGGGGGCGGTGCACGGGTGGTGGACTGCTTCTTCAATCCCGACGGCGAGGCTGACTTCTCCTCCGTGGCCGAGGCGCACCAGGCGCTGGTGGACCAGGTGGTGGAAGTGGATGAGGCGCTGATGGCGCATTACCTGGAGGAGGGCGAGGTGGCGCCCGAGGCGCTGCACGAACCCTTCGAGCGCGCGCTGCGCGAAGGGCACCTGATTCCCCTGTGCTTCGTTTCCGCACGCAGCGGTGCCGGTGTACCCGAGCTGGCCGATATTCTTGCGCGCCTCGCGCCCAATCCCTGCGAGGGCAATCCGCCGCTGTTCCTGCGCACCGACGACAAGGGCAGGGAACACCCGGTGACCTGTCAGCCGGACCCCAAGGCCCATGTGCTGGCCCACGTGTTCAAGGTGGTGATCGACCCCTTCGTCGGCCGCCTGGCCGTGTTCCGCGTGCACCAGGGCACGATCCGCCGGGAAATGCAGCTGTTCGCCGGCGACGGACGCAAGCCGTTCAAGGTCGGCCACCTGTTGCGCCTGCAGGGAAAGAAGCATGAGGAGGCGCCGTGGCTGATCCCCGGAGACTTCGGCGCGCTGACCAAGGTCGACGAACTGGAGTACGGGGTGGTGCTGCACGACTCCCACGATGAGGACCATATCCATCTGAAGCCGCTGGAATTCCCCGAGCCGATGCAGGGCCTGGCCATCGAGGCGAGCCGCCGCGGCGACGAGCAGCGCCTGGCGGAAATCCTCCAGCGCCTGCAGGCCGAGGACCCGTGCGTGCGCCTGGACTACAACGCCTCGACCCAGCAGACCGTACTGCGCGGTATGGGCGAGATGCACCTGCGCTACCTGCTGGAACGCATGGCTGGACAATACAAGCTGGAGGTGCACACCCGCGCGCCCGCCGTGCCCTACCGCGAGACCGCCAGCCGCGTGGCGGAGGGCCACAGCCGGCACAAGAAGCAGACGGGCGGAGCGGGGCAGTTCGGCGAGGTGTACCTGCGCGTCGAGCCGCTGCCGCGTGGTGAGGGTTTCGCTTTCGTCGATGCGATCAAGGGCGGGGTGATTCCCGGCAACTTCATCCCCTCGGTGGAAAAGGGGGTGCGCTCGGCGCTGACGGCCGGGCCGCTGGCCGGCTTCCCGGTGGAAGACGTCAAGGTCACGGTGTTCGACGGCAAGAGCCACTCGGTGGATTCCAAGGACATCGCCTTCCAGGCCGCCGGGCGCAAGGCCATGCTCGATGCCCTGCGCAACGCCGGTGGCGTCGTGCTGGAGCCGGTGATGCAGATCGAGGTGACCACTCCCGAGGCGCATCTGGGCGACATCACCGCCGATCTCACTGGCCGCCGGGGCCAGGTGCTGGGTACCGAGTCGTTATCCACCAGCGTGGCGTTGGTGCGCGGACAGGTTCCGCTGGCGGAGCTGGACGGCTATGCCAACCGGCTGAAATCCATCACCGCCGGCCAGGGGCTCTACAACCTTTCCTCCAGCCATTACAGCGCCGTCCCACAGGACGTGCAGCAGCGCCTGTCCAGTGGCTACAAGGCAACCCCGGAAGAAGACTGAGCGAATGTGGATAGTTGTCGCAGGCAGGTGCCGCAAAGGCCCATGCCTGTGCGCTTTCGCGCGTCTCCACAGCAGTCCTGCAAGTCTGCTGAAAGCCACGTGGCATGCGGGTTGCAGGTGGGATCGAGGCGGCCAGGCGGTTCGGCCGGAGGTGTCTCCGACCTGGTGTCGGGATACCTCCGGCCTGTGGATAACTCAGTGGGTAACGTGTGGGGCGGATGGGGGCAGCCTGTGATCAGTACTCGATCACCACGTCGCCCTTGGGCACGCTGCAGCAGGACAGGATGTAGCCTTCGGCGACGTCTTCGTCAGTGATCCCGCCGTTGTGCTCCATCTCCACCTCGCCGGAACGCTTCATCACCTTGCAGGTGCCGCAGATGCCCATGCCGCAGGCCTTGGGAATGTGCAGGCCGAGCTGGGCGGCGGCGGCGTGGACAGTCTCGCCCGGCGCCACGCGGATGCTCTTGCCGGTTTCGCAGAACTCCACGAGGTTCTGCTCGGCCAGCGGCACGGCAGGCGCTTCGGCGGCCTCGGCGGCCAGTTCCTTCACGTCGGCGCGGACTTCCGGCGGGGTCGGGCCGAAGGCTTCCTCGTGGTAGCGCGACATGTCGTAGCCTTCGGCTTCGAGCAGGCGCTTGACCGCGTGCATGTAGGGCGTCGGGCCGCAGCAGAAGACCTCGCGTTCGAGGTAGTCCGGGGCCATCAGCTGCAACATGGGCTTGTTCAGGAAGCCCCGGTAGCCAGCCCAGGATTCGCCCATCTCGTACTTCTCGCAGACCAGGTACAGCTTGAAGTTGTTGATCCGCGAGTTCATGTGCTCCAGCTCGCGGTGATAGATGATGTCCTTGGGCGTGCGCGCGCTGTGCACGAAGACCATGTCGACGTTGGCGTTGGTGTCGAAGAACCAGCGCGACATCGACATCACCGGGGTGATGCCGACGCCACCGGAGAGGAACAGTACCTTCTCGGCCGGGAAGTCGATGGCGTTGAAGTTGCCCACCGGCCCGTGCACCGGGATCTGGTCGCCCTCCTTGAGGTTGTCGTGCAGCCAGTTCGACACCTTGCCGCCGGGTACGCGCTTGATGGTGATGGAGAAGCTGTAGGGCACCGAGGGCGAGCTGGAGATGGTGTAGGAACGCATGATCGGCTGGCCGTCGATCTCCAGCTCCAGGGTGACGAACTGCCCCGGCTTGAAGAAGAACATGATCGGCGCGTCGGCCATGAAGCAGAAGGTGCGCACATCCCAGGTTTCCTGGATGGCTTTCACGCAGCGCACCAGGTGGCGGCCGTTGGCCCAGGTCTGGGTGTTGACCGGGTTGAGGAAGGTGTTCGTCGACATGCTGTTTCTCCGCGCACGCGGGCCGTGCTGGGCCTGATGGGGCAGCGCCGGGGCCTGCTTGTCTGCGTCGCGTGGACATAGAAAGCACGGGGCCTGTCGGCATGCCTGATGGGGCGGATTGTGTGCACGAGGATGCCCGCTGCATTTACCTGCCAGCGACATTTGCATGCTTATCGCGACCTGCCGCCTGGCACGTGCCGTTGCGCGTCGGGAAATGATCTGGCCGTGTCGCCCATGGATAAGGGTATTCCCGGGTCGCGGCCCCACACTCAGCTCCATGCCGAGCAACCCCCAGGTTGAGCGCGACGGCGGGAAACGGCGCACTCGGCGCGCCTGACACCTGCCGCAAATGCCCTGCGTGGCAAACCGTATCAGCCACTTATTTCCGCCGGCAGCCAAACAGGCTGCGGCATGAGGACCTAGCAATGGACGTCACCACTACCCTGAGTCTGGGCGATCCGCTGGAACCGGCCCGCAAGGCCACCGCCGAGATGCTGCGCACTCGCGACCACAGCTTCTCGCTGCCGCAGCCCTTCTACAACGACGAGCGCCTGTTCCAGCTGGACATGCAGGAGATCTTCCACAAGGAATGGCTGATCGCCGGGATGACCTGCGAGATTCCCGCCAAGGGCAACTTCCTCACCCTGCAGATCGGCGACAACCCGGTGATCGTGCTGCGCGGCGCCGAGGGCAAGATCCACGCCTTCCACAACGTCTGCCGCCACCGCGGCTCGCGCCTCTGCGTGAGCGACAAGGGCAAGGTCGCCAAGCTGGTCTGCCCTTACCACCAGTGGACCTACGAGCTGGACGGCCGTCTGCTGTTCGCCGGCACCGAGATGGGCGCGGACTTCGACATGAAGGACTACAGCTTGAAGCCGGTGAACGTGAAGACCGCCGGCGGCTACATCTTCATCTCGCTGTCGGAGAACCCGCCGGCCATCGACGACTTCCTGCGTACGCTCGAGCACTACATGGAGCCGTACGACATGGAGAACACCAAGGTGGCGGTGCAGACCACGCTGCGGGAAAAGGCCAACTGGAAGCTGGTGCTGGAAAACAACCGCGAGTGCTACCACTGCAACGGCTCGCACCCGGAGCTGCTGAACACCCTGCTGGAGTGGGACGACGTTACCGACCCGCGCGCCAGCCAGGCGTTCAAGGACCAGGTCGCGGCCTGTACCACTGCCTGGGATGCCGAGAAGATCCCCTACGCCCACGCCAGCTTCGGCCTGCGCAACCGCATCGTGCGCATGCCGCTGCTGCAGGGCACCGTGTCCATGACCATGGATGGCAAGCAGGGCAGCAAGAAGCTCATGGGCCGCATCCAGAACCCGGACCTGGGCTCGATGCGCATCCTGCACCTGCCGCATTCTTGGAACCACTGCATGGGCGACCACCTGATCGTCTTCACCGTGTGGCCGATCAGCGCGCAGGAAACCGTGGTCACCACCAAGTGGCTGGTGCACAAGGATGCGGTGGAAGGCGTCGACTACGACGTGGCGCGCCTGCGCGAAGTCTGGGACGCCACCAACGACCAGGACCGCCGCCTGGCCGAGGAGAACCAGCGTGGTATCAACTCCACCGCCTACCAGCCGGGGCCGTACTCGAAGACCTACGAGTTCGGCGTAATCAACTTCCTCGACTGGTACAGCGAGCGGATGCTCAACAACCTGGGCGAGGAATCCGCCCACGCGCGCCTGGTCGCCGAGAAGTAGGCCCCGCCCCATCGGCGCCCCCGTTAGCGGGGGCGCTGTCGTTACCGAGGAAGCCACGTGGACGCCATGCTCTTCTACAGCAGCTCCGCCTTCGTCACCGGCCTGGTGGCGTGGAACCTCTTCGCCTGCTGGCGCAAGCGCTGATCTCCGTCGCTGTGCTCTTTGTAGGATGGGTGGAGCGCAGCGATACCCATCGGCGCGGCCTGCGATCGCAAATTGATGGGTATCGCTGCGCTCCACGCCATCCTACGTCTCGGCTCTGAACCACCTCCTTATCTGTAATCCGCGGCTTCCGAGCCTTTGCACGGCACGCATTCCCCTGCACGACGCAAACGCTGTCGCCCATGTCGTGAGGTTGACGCTTTCGGGTCGACCCTGGTCGTTTTCGAACCGGGTCGCCTCCGGGGGCAGGGATATCCTGCCTGCAAAGCGTCGGCACAAGTCCCGGCGCGCCAAGCCTGACAAGCCTTGCCTGAATAGAGAGACGCCAAGATGAGCCCAGCCGAACTTCACGCCGACAGCATCGTCATCGATGGCCTGATCATCGCCAAGTGGAACCGCGAGCTGTTCGAAGACATGCGCAAGGGCGGCCTGACCGCCGCGAACTGCACCGTCTCCGTATGGGAAGGCTTCCAGGCCACGGTGAACAACATCGTTGCCAGCCAGAAGCTGATCCGCGAGAACGGCGACCTGGTCATCCCGGTGCGCACCACGGCCGACATCCGCAAGGCCAAGGAGCAGGGCAAGACCGGCATCCTCTTCGGCTTCCAGAACGCCCATGCGTTCGAGGACCAGATCGGCTATGTGGAGGTGTTCAAGCAGCTGGGCGTGGGCATCGTGCAGATGTGCTACAACACCCAGAACCTGGTCGGCACCGGCTGCTACGAGCGCGACGGCGGCCTCTCCGGCTTCGGCCGCGAGATCGTCGCGGAGATGAACCGCGTGGGCATCATGTGCGACCTGTCCCACGTCGGCTCGAAGACCTCCGAGGAAGTCATCCTCGAGTCGAAGAAGCCCGTCACCTATTCCCACTGCCTGCCGTCGGGCCTCAAGGAACATCCGCGCAACAAGTCCGACGCCGAGCTGAAGTTCATCGCCGACCACGGCGGCTTCGTCGGCGTGACCATGTTCGCGCCGTTCCTCGCCAAGGGCATCGACTCGACCATCGACGACTACGCCGAAGCCATCGAGTACGTGATGAACCTCGTCGGCGAGGACGCCATCGGCATCGGCACCGACTTCACCCAGGGCCACGGCCAGGACTTCTTCGAGTGGCTGACCCACGACAAGGGTTACGCCCGCCGCCTCACCAACTTCGGCAAGATCGTCAACCCGCTGGGCATCCGCACCGTGGGCGAATTCCCCAACCTCACCGAGACCCTGCTCAAGCGCGGCATGCCCGAGCGCGTGGTGCGCAAGGTCATGGGCGAGAACTGGGTGCGCGTCCTGAAGGACGTCTGGGGCGAATAAGCCGCCTTTCCCCCTCTCCCTCTGGGAGAGGGCAGGGGTGAGGGCTGCCGGCGCTCACCCGTGAACTCCTCACCCCAACCCTCTCCCCAAGGGAGAGGGAGCCAAAAGAATTGGAGCGAAACCCCATGGCCAAACATGCCCCCGAACTGCCCATCGAAGTCGACAGCGAAACCGGCGTCTGGACCACCGATGCCCTGCCGATGCTCTACGTGCCGCGGCATTTCTTCGTCAACAACCATATGGGCATCGAGGAAGAGCTGGGCGCCGAGCGTTATGCCGAAATCCTCTACAAGGCCGGCTACAAGTCCGCCTGGCACTGGTGCGAGAAGGAAGCCGAGTGCCACGGGCTGGTCGGCGTGGAAGTCTTCGAGCACTACATGAAGCGCCTGTCCCAGCGTGGCTGGGGGCTGTTCCAGATCGAGCAGATCGACCTCGACGCCGGCACTGCCCAGGTGCGCCTGAAGCACTCGGCCTTCGTCTACGTCTACGGCAAGGTCAACCGCAAGGTCGACTACATGTTCACCGGCTGGTTCGCCGGCGCCATGGACCAGATTCTCCAGGCCCGCGGCAGCGCCATCCGCACCGTGGCCGAGCAGGTCTACAGCGGCGCCGAGGAAGGCCACGACGATGGCCTGTTCGTCGTCAAACCTCTCTGACCCTGCGCTCCTTGTAGGAGCGAGCTTGCTCGCGAACAGTGGCTTGCGTAGCCGCCAGACAACAAGAAACCTCTGATCCCGTGAGGATGCCGCAATGGCTTTCGAGTCTATGTTCCAGCCGATCCAGATCGGCAAGCTGACCATCCGCAACCGCGTGCTCTCCACCGCTCACGCCGAGGTGTATGCCACCGACGGCGGCATGACCACCGAGCGCTACGTGAAGTACTACGAGGAGAAGGCCAAGGGCGGTATCGGCCTGGCCATCTGCGGCGGTTCCTCCGTGGTCGCCATCGACAGCCCGCAGGAATGGTGGAGTTCGGTGAACCTCTCCACCGACCGCATCATCCCGCACTTCCAGAACCTCGCCGATGCCATGCACAAGCATGGCGCCAAGATCATGATCCAGATTACCCACATGGGCCGCCGCTCGCGCTGGGACGGTTTCAACTGGCCGACCCTGATGTCGCCCTCGGGTATCCGCGAACCGGTGCACCGCGCCACCTGCAAGACCATCGAGCCGGAAGAGATCTGGCGGGTGATCGGCAACTACGCGCAAGCCGCGCGCCGCGCCAAGGCCGGTGGGCTGGACGGCGTCGAGCTGTCCGCGGTGCACCAGCACATGATCGACCAGTTCTGGAGCCCGCGGGTCAACAAGCGCACCGACGAATGGGGCGGCAGCTTCGAGGGCCGCATGAAGTTCGGCCTGGAAGTGCTCAAGGCCGTGCGTGCCGAGGTGGGCGACGACTTCTGCGTCGGCATGCGCATCTGCGGTGACGAGTTCCACCCGGACGGCCTCACCCACGACGACATGAAGCAGATCGCCAAGTACTACAGCGACACCGGCATGATCGACTTCATCGGCGTGGTCGGCTCGGGTTGCGACACCCACAACACCCTGGCCAACGTCATTCCGAACATGACCTACCCGCCGGAGCCGTTCCTGCACCTGGCGGCCGGCATCAAGGAAGTGGTCAACGTACCGGTGCTGCACGCGCAGAACATCAAGGACCCGAACCAGGCCACGCGCATCCTCGAAGGCGGCTACGTGGACATGGTCGGCATGACCCGCGCGCACATCGCCGACCCGCACCTGATCGCCAAGATCAAGATGGGCCAGATCGACCAGATCAAGCAGTGCGTCGGCGCCAACTACTGCATCGACCGCCAGTACCAGGGCCTGGACGTGCTGTGCATCCAGAACGCCGCCACCTCCCGTGAATACATGGGCGTGCCGCACATCATCGAGAAGACCACAGGCGTGAAGCGCAAGGTGGTGGTTGTCGGCGGTGGTCCGGCCGGCATGGAAGCCGCACGCGTCGCTGCCGAACGCGGCCACGACGTCACCCTGTTCGAGAAGAAGGACCAGCTTGGCGGGCAGATCACCACTGCCTCCAAGGCCCCGCAGCGCGACCAGATCGCCGGCATCACCCGCTGGTACCAGCTGGAGCTGGCGCGGCTGAACGTCGACCTGCGCCTGGGCACTGGCGCGGATGCCGACACCATCATGGACCTGCGCCCCGACGTGGTGGTGCTGGCCAACGGCGGCCATCCGTTCCTCGAGCAGAACGAACACTGGGGCGCCGCCGACGGGCTGGTGGTCAGCAGCTGGGACGTGCTCGACGGCAAGGTCGCGCCGGGCAAGAACGTGCTGGTCTACGACACCATCTGCGAGTTCAGCGGCATGTCGGTGGCGGACTTCCTTGCCGACAAGGGCGCCCAGGTCGAGATCGTCACCGACGACATCAAGCCCGGCGTCGCCATCGGCGGCACCACGTTCCCGACCTACTACCGCAGCATGTACCCCAAGGAAGTGATCATGACCGGCGACCTGATGCTGGAGAAGGTCTACCGCGAGGGCGACAAGCTGGTAGCGGTGCTGGAAAACGAATACACCGGCGCGAAAGAGGAGCGAGTGGTCGACCAGATCGTCGTCGAGAACGGCGTGCGCCCGGACGAGAGCCTGTACTACGCGCTCAAGCAGGGCTCGCGCAACAAGGGCCAGATCGACGTCGAGGCACTGTTCGCGATCAAGCCGCAGCCGTGCCTCAGTGCTCTTGATGACAACAGCGGGGGCGACGGTTACCTGCTGTTCCGCATCGGCGACTGCGTGGCCCAGCGCAACACCCATGCGGCGATCTACGACGCGCTGCGACTGTGCAAGGACTTCTAACGCCCCCGTAGGATGGGTGGAGCCTGCGATACCCATCGATAGTCGAGGCAGCATGGGTATCGCTGCGCTCCACCCATCCTACGGTCGTCCCGCACCGACTCCGGTCCCTGCGAGGAGACCAATGACAATGCTCAATATCATCCTCCCCATCCTGCTCTTCGCCGCCCTCGGCCTCGCCGTGCTGGGTGCCGTGAAGCGCTTCGCGATGTGGCGCCGTGGCCGGCCCGCGCAGGTCGACTGGATCGGCGGCCTGCTGAAGATGCCGCGCCGTTACCTGGTGGACCTGCACCACGTGGTCGAGCGCGACAAGTACATGTCGAAGACCCACGTGGCCACCGCCGGCGGCTTCGTGCTGGCCGCGCTGCTGGCCATCCTCGTGCATGGTTTTGGCCTGCACAGTCGCATCCTCGGATTCGCCCTGCTGGCGGCCACCGCGCTGATGTTCTGCGGTGCGCTGTTCGTCGCCAAGCGCCGCCTCGACCCGCCGTCGCGCCTGTCGAAAGGCCCGTGGATGCGCCTGCCGAAAAGCCTGCTGATGTTCTCGGCGAGCTTCTTCATCGCCACCCTGCCGGTGGCCGGCATCCTGCCGGAAGGCTTCGGCGGCTGGTTTCTCGCGGCGATCCTTGCCGTCGGCGTGGCCTGGGGCGTGTCCGAGCTGTTCTTCGGCATGACCTGGGGCGGGCCGATGAAGCACGCCTTCGCCGGTGCCCTGCACCTGGCCTGGCACCGCCGTTCGGAGCGCTTCGGCGGTGGCCGCTCCACCGGCCTCAAGCCGCTGGACCTGCAGGACCCGATGGCGCCGCTGGGCGTCGAGAAACCCACCGATTTCACCTGGAACCAGTTGCTCGGCTTCGACGCCTGCGTGCAGTGCGGCAAGTGCGAAGCCATGTGCCCGGCCTTCGCCGCCGGCCAGCCGCTGAACCCGAAGAAGCTCATCCAGGACATGGTCATCGGCCTGGCCGGTGGCAGTGACGCCAACTTCGCCGGCAGCCCGTATCCCGGCAAACCACTGGGCGAACACAGCGGCGGCCCGCACCAGCCGATCGTCGCGCTGGACGGCAAGGCACTGGTGGATGCCGAGACCCTCTGGTCCTGCACCACCTGCCGCGCCTGCGTCGAGGAGTGCCCGATGATGATCGAGCACGTCGACGCCATCGTCGACATGCGCCGCCACCTCACCCTGGAAAAGGGCGCGACCCCGAACAAGGGGGCCGAGGTGCTGGAAAACCTTATCGCCACCGACAACCCCGGCGGCTTCGCTCCCGGCGGGCGGCTGAACTGGGCGGCGGACCTGAACCTGCCGCTGCTGGCCGACAAGCAGCAGGCCGATGTGCTGTTCTGGGTCGGCGACGGCGCCTTCGACATGCGCAACCAGCGCACCCTGCGTGCCTTCGTGAAGATTCTCAAGGCCGCCAATGTCGACTTCGCCGTGCTCGGCCTGGAGGAGCGCGACAGCGGCGATGTGGCCCGCCGACTGGGCGACGAAGCGACCTTCCAGACCCTGGCCCAACGCAACATCGCCACTCTGGCCAAGTACCGCTTCAAGCGCATCGTCAGCTGCGACCCGCACAGCTTCCACGTACTGAAGAACGAATACGGCGCGCTGGGCGGCAACTACCAGGTGCTGCACCACACGACCTTCATCGATGAACTGGTGCAGAAGGGCGCGCTGAACCTCGGCCAGAGCAAGGCCGCCAGCGTGACCTACCACGACCCGTGCTACCTCGGTCGCTACAACGGCGAGTACGAAGCCCCGCGCGCCGTGCTCAAGGCCATCGGCATCGAGGTCAAGGAGATGCAACGTTCCGGCTTCCGTTCGCGCTGCTGCGGCGGTGGCGGCGGCGCGCCGATCACCGACATCCCCGGCAAGCAGCGGATTCCCGACATGCGCATGGTCGACATCAAGGAAACCGGCGCCGAGCTGGTGGCCGTGGGCTGCCCGCAATGCACCGCCATGCTCGAAGGCGTGGTCGCGCCGCGCCCGGAGATCAAGGACATCGCCGAACTGGTTGCCGAGGTCCTCATCGAGGCCACCGAGGTGCCGGCAAAAAAGCCCTCGCTGGCGCGCCGTGAAGAAGCGGTGGAGGTGCACCTGTGAACGTCCTGCCTAGCCCCGTAGGGCGCATGAAGCCGAAGGCTTTATCCGCCGCGTCGGCCGCTTCGGCGGATAACGCTGCGCGTTATTCGCCCTACACCAGCCTGGAGCATCGAGCATGAGCGACATCCTCCGCCGCGACCCACGCGCCGAGTGGATCGCCCGCAATCGCCTGCATCCGCTGCACGCGGCCATGCAATCGGCACAGGGCGGCGAAACCCGCTGGATGGGCCCGAACGGTGTGGTGCGCAAGAATCCCCACGCCGTCGGCTTCATCGGCCCCAATGGCGTCAAGCGCATCGACCGCTCCGGTGGCCAGCAAGGCACGGCAGGCGGCAAGCGCAGCAGCGCGCCGGAAGTGGTGCAGCTGCCGCTGGTGACCATCGAGCAGCCGGCCTTCCTGATCGCCGTGGTGCCGGACATGGTCGGCGGCCGCCTCTCCAGCCACGACCGCGACCTGCTGGGCCTGGCCCGCAAGCTCGCCGGCAGCGACGGAGCGGTGCTGGCCGTGGTGTTCGGCGAGCACAAGGAAAGCGCCTTCGACGCCGCCGGCGTGGACCGCCTGCTGCAGATCGAAGGCAACGAATACGAAGGCTATGCCCCGGAGCAACGGGTGCTGGCGCTGCGCTCGGCCAACAGCCAGTTCACCCCGCGCCACTGGTTGCTGCCTGACAGCCGCAGCGGTGGCGGCGAACTGGGCCGCCGCTTGGCCGCGAGCCTGGGCGAACGCCCGGCCACCCGCGTCTGGCAGGCCGAGGGCGAACGTTGCGTCGGCCGTGCCGGTACCGGCCAGCAGGACCTGCACCGCGAGCTGCCGCGCCTGATCCTGGCCGCCGCCGAGTGCGCCGAGCCGGTCAGTGAGACGCGCCACGAGGCTCGTGCCGTGGAACTGGAAAGCAGCGTTGCGCGCAACCTGCCGCGCATCGAGGACCTCGGCCCGGTGGCGGTGGACCCGGCGCAGATTCCCATGGCCGAGGCGGAGTTCATCCTCTCCGGCGGCAACGGCGTGAAGGACTGGGCGCTGTTCCACCGCGCCGCCGTCGCCCTCGGCGCCACCGAAGGCGCGTCCCGCGTGGCGGTCGACGACGGCCACATGCCGCGTGCGCGCCAGGTTGGCGCCACCGGCACCTGGGTCACCGCGCGGGTCTATCTCGCCGTCGGCATTTCCGGCGCGATCCAGCACCTGCAGGGCATCGGCTCCTGCGACAAGGTGGTGGCGATCAACATGGACCCGGGCTGCGACATGATCAAGCGCGCCGATCTCTCGGTGATCGGTGATTCCACGGCGATCCTCAAGGCGCTGATGGCCCTGGCCGAAGCCCATCGCAACGGAGCGGCGCGCGATGCGGCATAAGAGCAGCGACAAGCCCCAAGCCATAAGCTTCAGGCAAGAGCGGTGTGTGGCGCTGGACCATATCGCGTTCGTAGGGCGGATAAAGCCGAAGGCTTTATCCGCCATCACGGCCAAATCGGCGGATAACGCTGCGCGCTATTCGCCCTACGTCGAGATTGCAGCATGAACGACCTGAACATCGTTGCCCTGGTCTCCATCGGCGCCCATCCCGCCTCCGGCCGTGCGCGGCGCGCCGACCAGGATGCCCGCGCGGTGGAACTGGGCTTGGGCCTCGCCGGGAAGCGCCTGCGCGTGGTGCATGCCGGCGACGCCGGGGAAGAAGCGTTGCGCGGTTACCTCGGCATGGGCCTGGATGAGTTGGCGGTGCTGGAGCAGCCCGCTGGCGCCGACGCCCTGCCAGCCCTGGCCGCCTACCTGGGCGACAGCGATGTGCAACTGGTGCTCACTGGCACCCAGGCGGAAACCGGTGAAGGCTCCGGCATGTTGCCCTTCCTGCTCGCCGAGCGTCTCGGCTGGCCGCTGGTGGTCGGCCTGGCGGAAGTGGAGAAGGTCGAAGGCGGCAGCGCCCAGGTCCTGCAGGCATTGCCGCGCGGCCAGCGCCGTCGTTTGAAGGTGCGCCTGCCCTTCGTCGCCAGCGTCGACAATGCGGCGCCGGTGGCCCGGCAGAGCGCTTTTGGCCCGGCCCGCCGCGGCTACCTGGAAGCCCACGAAGTGGAGGTGGTGGACGACCCGCTGCTCGCCGAAGGCAATCTGCAACCGGCGCGCCCGCGTCCCAAGCGGCTGAAGGTGATCAAGGCGAAGACCGGCGCCGAACGCATGAAGGCCGCTACCGCCAAGGCTTCCGGCGGTACCGGGCAGGTGCTCAAGGACGTCTCGCCCGAGGCAGGTGCGGAGGCGATCTTCAAGCTGCTGCGCGAGGAAGGCGTGATTCGCGTTTGAACAGGGAGCGGCCCGGAACCGATCGCGGACGGAGTCCGCTCCTACGCTCGGAATTTGCCGTAGGAGCGGACTTTGTCCGCGATTGGCTGGTCAAAACTCCGCTGGTGGCCGGAAATTATTGAAATGACACGAGAATTATCTCGTAAGCCATTGAATTGACGGTATACGGCTTGTCAGAAGACCCGCGTTTTTGCTGGCCCCGCCGCGCCCCTTTCTTTATCCTCCGCACCCTTTGAAAGGCTTTGCGGAGGCTCCCATGCTTGATTCCACCCTCGAACAACTTGAACAGCTGGTCGCCGAACTGCTGCAGCAGAATGAAGTGCTGGTGCAGGACAACGCCGCTGTGCGTGAAGAGCTACTCAAGGCCCGTGAGGAAAACGACAGCCTGCAGCTGTCCCTGATGGAGCAGGAAGAGAAGCACAACGCCACAGCCACCCGCCTGCAGGCGCTGATCCGCCGCGTCAGCGACAGCCGCGCCAGCGCATGAGTGGCGACGGCGTCCGCGTCCTGCGCATCCTCGGACGCGAATACAGCGTCCGGGCGCCGGCCGGTGAAGAGCGCCGGCTGCAGGACGCGGCCGCGCTGTTGCAGGCGGAAATCACCGCCAGCAAGAAGAAATTCCCCTACGTCACCAGCAATGAGCTGATGGTGCTCTCCGCGCTCAACCTCTGCGCCCGCCAGCTCGGCGGCCAGGAGGAGGAGTGCGACGAGGCGGACGCCGTCGAGCGTATCGCCGCCCTCAACCGCCGGATTCTCGATCACCTGCAACGGCAGGATTGATCGACCGCACCGCCTGCTTTTTGCAGGAGCGAGCTTGCTCGCGAACCCCTCCTGCGCCGATATTGCCGGGAGGGAGATCATGTTCGCGAGCAATGACGATGGCGTCCCCCTCGCTCCTACAGAAGCCACCCCGCCCCGACTGGAATTCCAGGAACGTGTTTTGTAGGGCGAATAATGCGCAGCGTTATCCGCCACTGTGCCTGGCACGGAACTGGCGGATCACCGCAAGCGGATATGCGCCCTACGGTCCCGTGCGACTCATGCCAGTCGCGGGAGGAGTCCGCTCCTGGGAGATGCCTCCGCGCTTGGGCCATCCCTCACCCTGGCCCTCTCCGAAGGGGAGAGGGGACCGGCCGGTGCAGGATGAAACCTTTGCGTCAGTCGGCTCGGACTGCCCTTTCCCTGCGGGTGAAGGGGAAGACGCAGCGACGGACTATCCAGAGAAGACAGTTGCTCCTGCGAAACCTGAACCTGCGCAGGTGCGGACTTCCGTCCGCCATGTTTTCCGCCGTGCCCGGATTTCAGGCAAAAAAATAGGGACACCGGGGTAAGCGGTGTCCCTTCTAAAGGAGAGTGGGCCAAGAGGCCCCTCAACCGGTGAGACGTGGCACCTCGGGTAAACCCGCGGCGCCGGGTATAAAAGAAGGGACTGGGGGTAACCAATCCCTGAAAGGTGAGGGAGGAATACTCCCCCTCAACCGGTGAGACGTGCCCGGCTCGCGCCGGGCGGATGATCAGGCGCGCAGCGGAATCAGGCGCGGGGCGATCATGTTTTCCGGCAGCAGGATGTCGGCCAGGGTGGCTTCGTCCAGCAGCTTCTCCTCGCGAACCAGCTCCAGTACGCCACGGCCGGTTTCCAGCGCAGTCTTGGCGATGCGGGTGGAGTTCTCGTAGCCGATGTACGGGTTCAGCGCGGTGACCAGGCCGATGCTGTGCTCCACCAACTGGTGGCAGCGCTCGACGTTGGCGGTGATGCCGGTGATGCAATGCTCGCGCAGCATGTCCATGGCGCGCTGGAGCAGGCGGATCGAGTCGAAGATCTTGTAGGCGATCAGCGGTTCCATCACGTTCAGCTGCAGCTGGCCGCCTTCGGCCGCGATGGTCAGCGCCAGGTCGTTGCCCATGATTTCGAAGGCGCACATGTTCACCGCCTCCGGGATCACCGGGTTGACCTTGCCCGGCATGATCGAGCTGCCCGGCTGGCGCGGCGGCAGGTTGATCTCGTTGATGCCGGTACGCGGGCCGCTGGACAGCAGGCGCAGGTCGTTGCAGATCTTCGACAGCTTGACCGCAGTGCGTTTGAGCATGCCGGAGAACAGCACGAAGGCGCCCATGTCGGAGGTGGCTTCGATCAGGTCGGCAGCCGGGACGACCGGGTGGCCGCTGATTTCCGCCAGGCGCTCGACGGCCAGCTTCTGGTAGCCGGGGTCGGCGTTGATACCGGTGCCGATCGCGGTGCCGCCGAGGTTCACTTCGGTCAGCAGTTCCGGCGCCAGGCGACGCAGGCGGTCGAGGTCTTCGCCCAGGGTGGTGGCGAAGGCGTGGAATTCCTGGCCGAGGGTCATCGGTACCGCGTCCTGCAGCTGGGTACGGCCCATCTTCAGTACGCCGGCGAACTCGACGCCCTTGGCGGCGAAGGCCTGGATCAGGCTGTCGAGGCTGGCCAGCAGGGTGTCGTGGCCGAGCAGCAGACCCAGGCGGATGGCGGTCGGGTACGCGTCGTTGGTCGACTGCGCCATGTTCACGTCGTTGTTCGGGTGCAGGTACTTGTACTCACCCTTGGTGTGGCCCATGGCTTCCAGTGCGATGTTCGCGATCACTTCGTTCGCGTTCATGTTGGTGGAAGTACCGGCGCCACCCTGGATCATGTCCACCACGAACTGGTCGTGGAAGTCACCGCGGATCAGGCGGGCACAGGCTTCGCTGATGGCAGCGTGCTTCTCGTTCGACAGATGGCCAAGCTGGTGGTTGGCATCGGCAGCCGCCTGTTTGACCATCGCCAGGCCTACGACCAGTTTCGGGTAGTGCGACAGCGGCACGCCCGAGAGGCGGAAGTTGTTCACAGCGCGCAGGGTCTGGATGCCGAAGTAGGCGTCAGAAGGTACTTCGAGGGTGCCGAGGAGGTCTTTCTCGATGCGGAACGATGCAACAGGGGACATGACGGGGATTGTCTCAGGGAAACACGGCCAGTGCCGCGATGCCCGGTAGACTAGGGATTTCGCCTTTCGTCGGCCAATGCTGTTAAAGGCTGCCTCATGCACGAACGGCATAATGTACCCTGTGACGAATTGATGACGGCGAGCGTGTGACTGTGCTACGCGCGCCCGGCTCCTGACCAATCGATCAACGTGTGAACGCGTTGGAGTTGACGTGAACCTCGAGACCAAATGGCTGGAAGACTTCAGCACCCTGGCCACCACCCGCAGTTTTTCCCAGGCCGCTGAAAAGCGCTTCGTCACCCAGCCGGCCTTCAGCCGGCGTATCCGCAGCCTGGAGGACGCCCTCGGCCTGACCCTGGTGAACCGCCAGCGCACGCCCATCGAGCTGACCGAAGCGGGCCAACTGTTCCTGGTCACCGCTCGCGCAGTGGTCGAGCAGCTCGGCCAGGTGGTGCGCCACCTGCACCACCTGGAAGGCGGGCAGGGCGAGGTGCTGCAGTTCGCCGCCGCGCACTCGCTGGCGCTGGGCTTCTTCCCCGCGTGGATTTCCCGGCTGCGCTCGGAAGGCCTGAACATCGCCAGCCGCCTGGTGGCGACCAACGTCGGCGAGGCGGTGCACCTGCTGCGCGAAGGCGGCTGCGACCTGATGATGGCCTTCTATGATCCGGATGCCGCGTTGCAGATGGACCCGGAAGTGTTCCCCTCGCTGCACCTGGGGCGTACCGAGATGCTGCCGGTGTGCGCGGTGAACTCCGCTGGCGTGCCGCTCTTCGATCTCGACAGCGGCCAGAGCGTGCCGTTGCTGGCCTACAGTGCCGGTGCCTTCCTCGGTCGCGGGGTCAACCTGCTGCTGCGCCAGCGCAACCTGCGCTACACCACTGTCTATGAAACGGCGATGGCCGACAGCCTGAAAAGCATGGCGCTGCAAGGCATGGGCGTGGCCTGGGTGCCGCGCCTGAGCATGGAGTCGGAGCTGGCGCGCGGCGAACTGGCGCTGTGCGGCGGTCCGCACTGGATCGTCCCGCAGGAAATCCGTCTGTACCGTTGCGCCCTGGTGCGCAAGGCGCAGATTCGTCTGCTCTGGCGCAAGCTCGAAGGCGGCCTGGGGCTGGACGAGACGCCTTGAGGCAGACAGCCGGGGCTATTCCGTTTATTTGATAAGCATTATCATTTGCGGCTTTCCAGGGTCTTCCCCTCGCACCGGCTTCGGTGCGGACCGCTGGCGAGCCTGCAGCCCCGATGTCCCATTCCGACCGCCCGGCCGACTCCCGCGCCGCGGACGCCCCGGCGCCCGCCGAGGCATTGCCGCGCGAGGATTTCCTGCGGGTGTTCCTTTCCCAGCGTTCGCGCATGGAAGCCTTGGTACGACGTCGCGTCGGCTGCCGGGCCACGGCGGCGGACCTGGTGCAGGACCTGTTCCTGCGCTTCTGGAAGCGCCCGCAGGCACCGGTGGAAGAGCTCGGCAGCTACCTGCTGCGCAGTGCGCGCAACCTGGCTATCGATCACCTGCGCGGCGAAGATTCGCGCGGGCGGACCCTGAGTGCGCTGCTTCCCGATGAAGACGATGCGCAACCTTCGCCCGAGCAGGCGGTCCAGGCCGGCGCCGAGCTGGACCTCATCGAAGACGCCCTGCGCCAGTTGCCCGAACGCACCCGCCATATCTTCCTGCTCAGCCGCGTGCACGGCCGCACCTATGGCGAGATCGCCACGGCCATGGGGCTTTCCCAGAGCGCCGTGGAAAAACATATGATGCGCGCCCTCGATGCCTGCAAGGCGAGCCTTGAGCCCGCCGCGCCGGCAGATCGCCGTGGAGCCGCCGACCGATGAAGCCCGAAATCGCCACCTCGCCCGAGGACGCCCAGCGTCAGGCGCGCCAGTGGCTGCTGCGCCTGAACGACGCCGGCGGCGACGCGTGGCTGGGGGCCTTCCGGGCGTGGCTGTCGGCTGATCCGCAACATGCCCGCGCCTACGCCGAAATCGATGCGCTCTGGGAGGCCAGTGCCCTGCCGGCGCAACGGTTGGCGGCGGCGGAGGGGGATGCGTTGGGCGCCTATCTCGCCGCAATGGAGCGCCCGGCACCGCACCGCGCGCAGAGCAATCACAGGCGCTGGGCCTACCCGCTGGCCAGCGCCGCCTGCCTGCTGCTGATGCTCTGGGCCGGCGGCTGGTGGAAGCCGGACAATTGGCTGACGGACCTTGCCGCCGACTACGTCAGCGCACCGGGCGAAGTGCGCGAGATCACCCTGGACGACGGCTCGCGCCTGACCCTGGATGCCGACAGCGCTGTTGCCGTTTCATTGGACGGCGAGCAACGTCGCGTCGAGTTGCTGCGCGGCGCCGCTTCCTTCGCCGTGAAGCACCTGCCCAAACCCTTCGTGGTGCGTGCCGGCGAGGGCGAGGCGCGGGTGCTCGGCACCGAGTTCGAAGTCCGCCGCGTGGGCGAGGAGACCGGCGTCACCGTCGCCGAAGGCCGCGTTTCGGTGCGTGGCAGCCATGCCGTCGGCATGCCGGAAGTGGTGCTGGGCGCTGGCGAACGGGTCAGCATCAATGGCACGAGGCTCGGTGAGGCGCAGCCCGCCGATGCCCAGGCCGCGCTGGCCTGGCGCCAGGGCTGGCTGACCTTCTACCGCGCGCCGCTGGGCGAGGTGCTGGAGCGCCTGGGCGCATACTACCCTGGGCGCATCGTGCTGCTGGACAGCGAGCTGGCGCAGCGCCGGGTCAGCGGCAGTTTCCGCAGCGCCGATCCACAGGCGGCGCTGGATTCCCTGCAGGCAGTGGTGGGCTTCCATCAGCAGCCTCTGCTCGGTCGCTTCGTGCTGATTCGCTGAGGGCGAAGATTTTTTCGAAAAAGGGGTGAGGTACTGCGGCGGCTGCTCCGTGTAGTGGTCATGAATGCGATTTATTCGCATGTGTAGTCCGACCTTCGAGCAAGAGAGCCCCGATGATCCCGCTGCGCCGCGCTGTTTCCGAATTGTCCCTTAAGCCCCTGACCGCCGTCGTGCTCGGCGCTGCCCTGGTCACCGTGCAGGCTCCCTCTGCGCGGGCCGAGAATGCCGCTGACGGCGCTGCCCTGCAGGCGCGCTTCGGTTTCGCCATCGCCTCACAGCCGTTGCCCCAGGCGCTCAGCGAGTTCAGTCGGGTGACCGGCCTGAGCGTGGTCTACACCGACGAGGCGCCCTATGACCTCGGTGCCCCGGCGGTTGCCGGCCAGCTAAGCGCCAACGACGCGCTGAATCGCCTGCTTGCGGGCTCCGGTTACCGCTTCCGCGCCCTCGATGGCCGCACCCTGACCCTGGAGCGCGTGCCGGCCGACACCCTGAGCCTGACCGAAACCACCGTCACCGGCCAGGCGGCGTCGACCAGTTACCAACCGGCTCCGGTGGCTTCCATCGGCCGCACCGACACGCCGGTGCTGGAAACTCCGCAAAGCATCGTCACGGTCCCGGCCCAGGCGCTGCGCGACCAGAAGCCGCGCAACCTCGACGACGCCCTTGGCAACATCAGCGGTATCACCCAGGCCAACACCCTCGGCGGTACCCAGGACGCGGTGATGAAGCGCGGCTTCGGCGATAACCGCGACGGCTCGATCATGCGTGACGGCCTGCCCTCGGTGCTGGGCCGCAACCTCACCGCCACCGCCGACCACGTCGAAGTGCTCAAGGGTCCGGCCTCGCTGCTGTACGGCATCCAGGACCCGGGCGGCATCGTCAACGTGGTGAGCAAGAAGCCGCAGCTGCAGCAGTACAACGCCGTCACCCTGCGCGGCTCGACCTACGCCCACGGCAAGCAGGGCAGCGGCGCGCAGATCGATACCACCGGCCCACTGGGCGAGACCAACCTGGCCTACCGGCTGATCGTCGATCACCAGGACGAGAACTACTGGCGCAATTTCGGCCAGCAGCGCGAGACCCTCGTCGCGCCGTCGCTGGCCTGGTTCGGCGAGGACACCACGGTGAACCTCAGCTACGAGCACCGCGAGTTCAAGACGCCGTTCGACCGTGGCACCGCCATCGACCCGCGCACCAACAAGCCGCTGGATATTCCGCGCACGCGCCGCCTGGACGAGCCCTTCAACATCACCGAAGGCCGCTCCGACCTGACCCGCCTGGACGTCGAGCACCGCATCGACGATGCCTGGAAGGCGCATTTCGCCTACGGCTGGACCCGCGAGACCTATGATGACAACCAGGCCCGCGTCACCAAGGTCAACAGCAACGGCACCCTGACCCGCCGCACCGACGCCACCCGCGGCGCGGTGAGCAGCGACAGCTTCGCCACCGCCGGGCTGAACGGCGACCTGCAACTGGGCGGCTTCCGTCATGAAGTGACCTTCGGCATCGACAGCGAGAAGCGCAAGATCTACCGCGCCGACCTGATCCGCGACACCAAGAACACCACCTTCAACTACCTCGATCCGGTGTACGGGCAGATTTCTCCGGCCACCGCGGTCAGCCCCGGCGACAGCGACCAGACCGACAAGCTGCGCAGCGACTCGTTATTCCTGCAGGATTCCTGGCACCTGGACGAACACTGGATCCTGGTCGCCGGCGGGCGCTACCAGATGTACGACCAGTACGCCGGGCGCGGCCGGCCGTTCAAGGCCAACACCGATATCAGCGGACAGAAGTGGGTACCGCGCGCCGGGGTGATCTACAAGATCAACGACGAGATGTCGCTGTATGGCAGCTACACCCAGTCGTTCAAGCCCAACTCCACCATCGCGCCGCTGTCCACGGGCGAGGTGATCGACTCGGCGATCCAGCCGGAAGAGGCGACCTCCTGGGAGATTGGCGGCAAGCTCGACATCCCCGGCCGCGTCACCGCCAACCTGGCCTTCTTCGACATTCGCAAGCGCAACGTGATGGTCACCCAGCTCGACAGCAACGGCGACAGCCGCGTCAGTACCGCCGGCAAGGTGCGTTCCTACGGTGCGGAGCTGGACGTCACTGGTCAATTGACCGAGCAGTGGAGCCTGATCGGCAGCTACGCCTGGCTGGATGCCGAAGTGACCGAAGACCCGGTGCTGGAAGGCAACCGCCTGCAGAACGTGGCCAAGCAGACCGCTTCGCTGGCGGCGGTTTACGACGCTGGTTCGATCTTCGGCGGCGACAACCTGCGCCTGGGCGGTGGGCCGCGCTACGTCGGCAAGCGTGCGGGCGATCCGTCCAATTCCTTCGAATTGCCGTCCTACACCGTGACCGATGCCTTCGCCAGCTATGACACGAAACTGGGTGGCCATAACGTCGGCTTCCAGTTCAACGTGAAGAACCTGTTCGACCGCACCTACTACCCGTCGGCGGCGAACAACCTCTACGTCGCAGTCGGCGAGCCACGGCAGTTCGAGATCTCGACCACTGTGGAGTTCTGAGGCCGAGGCCGGATGCTTTTGTAGGATGGGTGGAGCGCAGCGATACCCATGCTGTCTGCATCGCGATCGATGGGTATCGCTGCGCTCCAAGCCATCCTACGCAGAGCTTGGTGTTTGGAACGGCGCTTACATCTTGACGACGATCCGCCCTTCGATCTGCCCGGCGCGCATGCGATCGAGGATGCTGTTGATGTCATCCAGCTTGCCGGAGGCGACGGTGGCTTTCACCAGGCCTTCGCCAGCGAAGTCCAGGGCTTCCTGCAGGTCGGCGCGGGTGCCGACGATGGAGCCGGTGATGTGCAGGCCCTTGAGCACCACGTCGAAGATCGGCGTGGGGAAGTCGCCCGGTGGCAGACCGACCAGCGATACGCTGCCGCCCCGGCGAGCCATGCCGATGCCCTGGCCGAAGGCGCTGTTGGACACCGCCGTGACCAGCACGCCGTGGGCGCCGCCGATATCGCGCTGGACCACCTCGACCGGATCCTCCTTCTTCGCGTTGATGGTCAGGCTGGCGCCCAGGCGCGTGGCCAGCTCCAGCTTGGCGTCATCCACGTCCACCGCTACCACGTGCAAGCCCATGGCCTTGGCGTACTGCACGGCCACATGGCCGAGGCCGCCGATGCCGGAAATCGCTACCCACTGGCCGGGGCGTGCCCCGGTTTCCTTCAGGCCCTTGTAGACGGTGACGCCCGCGCAGAGGATCGGCGCGATTTCGAGGAAGCTGACTTCCTTGGGCAGGATGCCGACGTAGTTCGGGTCCGCCAGTACGTATTCGGCGTAGCCGCCGTTCACCGAGTAACCGGTGTTCTGCTGGCTCTCGCAGAGCGTTTCCCAACCGGTCAGGCAGTGTTCGCAGCAACCGCAGGCGGTGTACAGCCAGGGCACGCCGACGCGGTCGCCTTCCTTCACGCGGGTGACGCCAGCGCCGACCGCGGCGACGAAGCCGACGCCCTCGTGGCCGGGGATGAAGGGCAGGCTGGGTTTCACCGGCCAGTCGCCCTCGGCGGCGTGCAGGTCGGTGTGGCAGACGCCGGAAGCCTCGATCTTCACCAGGATCTGCCCGGGGCCGGGCAGCGGGACTTTGACTTCCTCGATCCGCAGCGGCTGGCCAAAGGCGTGGACGACGGCGGCTTTCATGGTCGTGGGCAGGGTCGTGGACATTGCGCTCGCTCCTTGAAGGATGAGGTGCCTGCCCAGTCCGGGCAGGCTCGGGTCAGACGAGTCTGAGCCTCTGAGCCTAGGCCATCTTGAGCTGTGGCAAGCTTTTCCGAAGTCGCCAACACCCCTGCGCCCCCCGGAATGACGAAATCGGGACCAACGGTCACGGGCAGTGCACGCCAGCGTGCCCTTTGCGGTATACTGCGCCGCCTTCAAGCCGGCACTGCCCGCCGGTTTGGCCACGTACAAGCCACGCCCTCACGGAGTCGTGGCTTGTTGGTTTCTGACGCGCCAAGAGCGCACTTGAGAGAGGCACGACGATGAGCGCACTGGTTGGCGTGATCATGGGTTCGAAATCCGACTGGAGCACCCTGAGCCACACCGCAGACATGCTGGACAAGCTCGGCATTCCGTATGAAGTGAAGGTGGTTTCCGCCCACCGTACTCCGGACCTGCTGTTCCAGTACGCCGAAGAGGCCGACGGCCGCGGCATCGAAGTGATCATCGCCGGCGCCGGCGGTGCCGCCCACCTGCCGGGCATGTGCGCCGCCAAGACCCACCTGCCGGTCCTCGGCGTGCCGGTGCAATCCTCCATGCTCTCGGGCGTCGATTCGCTGCTGTCCATCGTGCAGATGCCTGCGGGCGTCCCGGTCGCCACCCTGGCCATCGGCAAGGCCGGCGCGACCAACGCCGCACTGCTGTCCGCCAGCATCCTGGGCGCCAAGTACCCCAAATACCACGAGGCGCTGAAGCAGTTCCGCGCCACCCAGACCGAGACGGTGCTGGACAATCCCGATCCGCGCGAGGCCTGAGTACGACCATGAAGATCGGTGTCATCGGTGGCGGCCAGCTGGGCCGCATGCTGTCCCTGGCGGGCACCCCGCTGGGCATGAACTTCGCTTTCCTCGACCCGGCGCCGGACGCCTGCGCGCAAGCCCTGGGCGAGCACATCCGCGCTGACTACAGCGACCAGGACCATCTGCGCCAACTGGCCGACCAGGTCGACCTGGTGACCTTCGAGTTCGAGAGCGTGCCGGCCGAGACCGTGGCCTTCCTCTCGCAGTTCGTGCCGGTCTATCCGAACGCCGAGTCGCTGCGCATCGCCCGCGACCGCTGGTTCGAGAAGTCCATGTTCAAGGACCTGGGGATTCCGACCCCGGCCTTCGCCGACGTGCAGTCCCAGGCCGACCTCGATGCCGCGGTGGCCAGCATCGGCCTGCCGGCGGTGATGAAGACCCGCACCCTGGGCTATGACGGCAAGGGCCAGAAGGTCCTGCGCAAGCCCGAGGACGTCACCGGTGCCTTCGCCGAACTGGGCAGCGTGCCCTGCATCCTCGAAGGCTTCGTGCCCTTCACCGGCGAAGTGTCGCTGGTGTCGGTGCGTGCCCGCGACGGCGAAACGCGCTTCTACCCGCTGGTGCACAACACCCACGAGAACGGCATCCTGCGCCTGTCCGTGGCGAGCACCGAGCACCCGCTGCAGGCGTTGGCCGAAGACTACGTCGGCCGCGTGCTGGACAAGCTGCAGTATGTGGGCGTGATGGCTTTCGAGTTCTTCGAGGTCGACGGCGGCCTGAAGGCCAACGAGATCGCCCCGCGCGTGCACAACTCCGGCCACTGGACCATCGAAGGCTCCGAGTGCAGCCAGTTCGAGAACCACGTGCGCGCCATCGCCGGCTTGCCGCTGGGCTCGACGGCGAAAGTGGGCGAGAGCGCCATGCTCAACTTCATCGGCGAAGTCCCGCCGGTGGCGGATGTGCTGAACATCGCCGACTGCCATCTGCACCACTACGGCAAGGCCTTCAAGGCCGGGCGCAAGGTTGGCCATGCCACCCTGCGCAGCGCCGACCTGCCGACCCTGACGGCGCGCATTGCCGAGGTCGAGGCGTTGATCGCCAAGGGCTGACCGTTACGATGCTCTGAAAGAAGCCGCGTCAATCACTGGCGCGGCTTTTTTCATGTCGGTTTTCCACAACGCTGTAAGGCTGGCGAAACACCGGCGGTCGCTCTGGATCGCGGCGAAACACGGAACGCTGGCATTTCCTACACTGTCCCATGACAGGCGCGCACCCACCGCGCTCAACCCACAAGGAGGGACTGTCATGGGATTTATCGGAACCATCGTCATCGGCCTGATCGTCGGACTCATCGCACGCTTTCTGAAGCCCGGCGATGACAGCATGGGCTGGATCATGACCATCCTGATCGGCATTGGCGGCTCGCTGCTGGCCACCTACGGCGGCCAGGCACTGGGCATCTATGCGGCCGGCCAGGCGGCGGGCTTCATCGGCGCGGTGATCGGCGCCATCGTGCTGCTGGTCATTTACGGCCTGATCAAGAAGAATTGACGGTGATTTCCGGCCCTCTCCCGCCAGGGGGAGGGTGCTGGAGGAATATCCCGCCTGTGCCCGACCGGGCCTTTCGAGTCCACGATGCGTCGAACATTGCTTGCCTGCAGCCTGATGCTGCTGACCTCCCTGGCGTCCGCCGCCGAGCTCCCCGAAACCGACTGGCTGTCCCTGATGCCGCCGAGCGACCGCAAGGCGCTGGAAAACATGCCGGAAATCACCCACAGCGGCCCCGAGGCCAACGGCACCTTCACCAACAAGGGCGGGCTCAAGCAGTCCGACAAGAAGCTGCCGCAGGTGATGTATTCGACCAAGACGGTGGCGGCGCTCAACGGCAAGGCGTTGCGCCTGGGCGGCTATCCGGTGCCGCTGGAGAATGACGCCAAGGGCCGCGTTACCGAATTCTTCCTGGTGCCCTACCCGGGGGCCTGCATCCACGTGCCGCCGCCGCCGCCGAACCAGATCGTGCTGGTGCGCTACCCCAAGGGCATTCGGATCGACGATATCTACAACCCGATCTGGGTCAGCGGCACGCTGAAGGTCGAAAAGGTCAGCAACGACCTGGCCGATGCGGCCTACGCCATCGACGACGCCAAGGTACGGCCGGTGGAAGAGAGCGATCTGTAAGGTATTGCTCTCGTAGGAGCGGACTCCGTCCGCGATTGGCGTCCGGCGCGATGCGGACCGATCGCGGACAGAGTCCGCTCCTACGTATTGTCATACCGCTGAGTGATCAGCCCTGCAGCGGTTCGCTCCAGATTTCCACGCGCATTGTTTCGCTGCGCCCGGGCGCCACGCTCATCACGTCGTCCCAGACCCGCGCGGTCTCGATACAGAGCATGTCCTGCCAGGCGTCGTCCGCGAATTGCGACAGGCGCGCGGCCTTGTCGATCCACGGGTTCCACACCACCGCCGAACGCGAGCCGCCGGCCTGGATGTGGATGCCGCGCTCCCACACCGGATCACGAATCACCAGCGGTTTCTCCACGTCCAGGTAGATGCGGTCGGTTTCCCCGGCGATGCGCACCACCCCGTGCTGTTCACGCAGCTCCCAGTTCTCCAGCGTCTCCACGTAGCGGCAGCCCTGCAGGCCGTCGATGCTGGCCTGGCGCACGTCAGCCACGGCGAAATAGGTGTGCAGCGCCTGGCTGACCGGCAGCGGTGCGTTGCCCAGGTTGTGGGTGGTCATTTCCAGGGTCAGGCGCTCGCCGAAGCGCATCACCAGCTCCAGCCGCGCCGAGTGCGGCCAGCCGGGCAGGCCGTCACGCGCGTCGAAGCTGAAATGCACGGAGAGCTGGCCCAGTTCGTCGGCGATATCGTCCAGCTGCCAGTCCACCGCGCGTACCAGGCCATGGGCGGGTGCCGTGTCGCCCTGGTAGGCGGTGCGGATTTCCACCGGGTTGCGTTCCAGATTGCCGAACCACGGCCAGCACACCGGTACGCCGCCGCGCAGGGACTGGCCGTGGTGGTATTCGGCGGTGTCGCTCAGCCACACCAGCGGCGGCTGCTCGTGGGGCTGATAACTCAGCAGTTGCGCGCCCTGCTGGGCGATCAGGGCTTCACCATGGGCGGTATGGATGCGCCAGCAGGGCAGTTGGTCGATCTGCACCTGTTCAACGCGGGGTGTCTGGATGTCGCTGCTCATGGTGGTCTCCGGGACTGCGCTGCGAAAGAGTCAGTATCACCGATCCTTTACGCAGCGGGCAGTTCCCGGAGAATGAAAAGATCAGCCCTGGCGCAGGTCTTCCAGGCGAGCGCGCTGCTGCCCGTCAGCGTCGAGGTTGGCAGCGTCCAGCCAGCGTTCGAAGGCGCGCTGGCAGCGCGGCCATTCGCTGTCGATGATGGAGAACCAGGCGGTGTCGCGGTTGCGATCCTTCACCACGGTGGCCTGGCGGAAGGTGCCTTCGAAGACGAAGCCCAGGCGCGCGGCGGCCCGCATGGAACGGGCATTCAGCGCGTTGCACTTCCACTCCAGGCGCCGGTAGCCCATCTCGAAGGCCCAGCGGGCGAGCAGGTAGACCGCCTCGGTGGAGGCCGGCGAGCGCTGCATGACGCGCCCATAGGCGATATGACCGATCTCGATGCTGCCGTCCCTGGGGAATATCCGCAGGTAGCTGAGCAGCCCGACAGCGCGGCCGCTGGTGCGATCGACCACGGCGAAGAACAGCGGGTCATTGCTTGCCGCATTGCCTGCCAGCCACGCGTCGAACGCTGCGCGCTTGGCGAAGGGGCCATAGGGCAGGTAGTCCCAGAGCACGGGGTCGCAGTCCGGGCCTTGCAGCGCTTGCCACAGGTCATCGCCGTGGGTGGCGACGTCCAGCGGCGCCAGGTTGATGGTGCGGCCGGTCAGCGTACGGCGCTCGGGGCTGGCGGCGGGGCGCCAGTTCAGCAGGGGTTGGTCGTTCATGGGGGCTCCGGCTCAGAGGATCTTGCGGTACTGGACGAACCCGGAGCGGTCGGCGATCCGGTCATAGAGGAACATGGCGTCGGTGTTGCTCTCGTGGGTCAGCCAGTGCACCCGCGAGGCACCCTTGGCGCGGGCTTCGGCGTAGACGTGCTCGATCAGCGCCGCACCGATGCCGCCACTGCGCTGGCCTTCGGCGACGTACAGGTCCTGCAGGTAGACGTAGTCGCCCTGGGTCCAGCAGGAGCGATGGTAGATGAAATGCACCATGCCGATCGCCACGCCATCGCGCCAGGCGAGGGCGGCGTGCATCGGCTCGGCGGCATCGAGGAATCGCTGCCAGATGACGGCCGTGGTGGCCTCGTCGATGGTGGTCTTGTAGAAGCGCTGGTAGCCCTGCCAGAGCGGCAGCCAGGCGGCGTGATCATCGGCGGTGATCGGGCGGATCTCGACAGCGGAAGACATGGTGACGACCTTGTGTGCGTTGGAGTGCTTCCAGCCTAGGCGCGGAATTGGTTCTGCTAAAGAGCCATTCATGGTCAAATCAAAGGAACCATTTTCGCTGTCCTGGAAGCTGTCCCATGAGTGTTCCGCTGCCGTTCAACCCTTCCGGCATTCGCCTCGATCCTGCGCAACCGCTGGGCCTGCAACTGTTCCAGGCGCTGCGCGAGCGCATCCTCGATGGCCGCCTTGCAGCCCGCTCGCGGCTGCCGGCCAGCCGCGACCTGGCGGCGTCGCTGAGCGTCTCGCGCAACACCGTGGTGCGCGCCTACGAGCAACTCTATGCCGAGGGTTACATCGAGGGCCGTACGGGCGACGGCACCTATGTGGCCGAGCGCGTGCAACCTGCGGTCGAGACAATCCGCAGCGAGGCGCGCAATCCGGACGCACCGTCCCTCGAGCGGCTGGCGCGGCATCACTTGCCCATGCCGCCGACCGGCGCGCCGCGCGCTTTCCGTGTGGGCGTGCCGGCCTTCGACCTGTTTCCCTTCGACACCTGGGCGCGGCTGCAGGCACGCTTCTGGCGCGATCCGCCGCTGGATTGCCTGGGCTACGGCGACCCGGCCGGCGAGCAGCGCCTGCGCGAGCTGGTCGCCGCCTACCTGCGCAGCACGCGCGGTCTGCACTGTGACGCCGGGCAGATCATCATCACCAGCGGCGCCCAGCAGGGCATTGCGCTGTGCGCCCAGGTGCTGCTGGCCAGCGGTGACGTTGCTGCCATCGAGAACCCCGGTTATCGCGCCGCCGGCCATGCCTTCGCCACGGCGGGCGCACGGTTGCATGGAATCGCGGTGGATGCCGATGGCCTGCGCACCGAGCAACTGGGGCAGTTGCCGGATTGCCGCCTGGTCTACGTCACGCCCTCGCACCAGTACCCCACCGGCGTGACCCTGTCGCTGGCACGTCGCCTGGAATTGCTGGAGTGGGCCGAGCGCAGCAATGGCTGGATCGTCGAGGACGACTATGACGGCGAGTACCGCTACAGCGGCACCCCGCTGATGCCGTTGGCGGCGCTGGACCGCCATGACCGTGTGCTCTACGTCGGGACCTTCTGCAAGATCGCCTTTCCGGCATTGCGCCTGGGTTATCTCGTTGTCCCGCCGGCATTGGCGCAGGCTTTCGCGCGCCGCCGTGCCCTGGACGTGCGCCATTCGGAAGTCGGCACCCAGCGGGTGATGGCCGACTTCATCGCCGAAGGGCATTTCCAGCGCCACGTCCGCCGTATGCGCCGTGCCGCCCGTAGTCGTCGCGATGCGCTGCTGCGGGGCTGGCCGCAAGTGGACGGTTGTGCGCCGATGCCAGCGGTGGAGGCGGGGCTGCATCTGTGCGTGAGGGTCGACAGCCGCGAGCGCGAACAGGCGTTGGTGCGTCGCGCCGCTGCCGTGGGCGTGGAGGTGAATGCACTGAGCGATTACTGGCTGCCGGAGTCGACCGAGCCGGCGGATCAGCGTGCCGGACTGGTGCTGGGCTTCGCGGCCGTGCCGGAGGCGCGGATCGCCGAGGCGCTGAAGGCATTGCGCAAGGCCTGGGCGTAGGTCGGATAGGCGTGAGCGGTTATCTGCCATCCGGCCCCTGGCTCGGAGTTATTGGCGGATAACGCTTGAGGCGTTATGCGCCCTGCGTCGTGTCCTAACGCCTGGTTATTTCCTTAGCTGACTTACGAAGTTGGCGCGAGGCACTACGCTCCCTAGAATGCTGCCCCTCTTGAAAAAGCATCCCTGGAGTCGCCATGAGCCTAGCCCTGTCCACCGTTCCCGAGCGCAAGTCCAGCGCGCTCTGGATCGCCTTCCTCCTGCTACTGGCCGGCGCGTTGTTCCTCGCCCAGGCGGTCAGCGGGCGACAGGCGCTGCTGTTCCTGGTCGGCGGCGCGCTGGGGCTGACGCTCTACCACGCGGCCTTCGGCTTCACCTCCGCCTGGCGTGTGTTCATCCGTGAGCGCCGGGGCGCCGGCCTGCGTGCGCAGATGGTGATGCTGGCGATCGCGGTGCTGCTGTTCTTCCCGGCGCTCGCGGCTGGCACCTTGTTTGGCGAGCCAGTGAAAGGTCTGGTCTCTCCGGCTGGCACTTCGGTCATCGTTGGCGCCTTCATCTTCGGCATCGGCATGCAACTGGGCGGTGGCTGCGCCTCCGGCACGCTGTTCACCGTGGGCGGCGGCAACGCTCGAATGCTGGTGACGCTGCTGTTCTTCATCATCGGTTCGGTGGTCGCCACTCACCACATCGGCTGGTGGTTCGCCCTGCCGTCGCTGCCACCGACTTCCATCGTCCAGTCTCTCGGCCTGTTCCCGGCGCTGGCGCTGAGCCTGGCGCTGTTCGCCGCCATCGCCGCCATCAGCGTGGTACTGGAGCGCCGCCGTCACGGTGTGCTGGAACTGATCGCGAGCAACGGCGAGCACGGCGCAGGTCGTTTCCTGCGCGGCCCCTGGCCGCTGGTTTGGGGTGCCATCGCGCTGGCGCTGCTGAACTTCGCCACCCTGGCACTGGCCGGGCGTCCTTGGGGCGTCACCTCGGCTTTCGCCCTGTGGGGCGCGAAGGCGTTCGAGAGTCTTGGCATCGCTGTGGACCAGTGGGCCTTCTGGCAGGCCGAAGCCAACGCCAAGGCACTGGCAGCGCCAGTGTGGCAGGACGTCACCAGCGTGATGGACTTCGGCATCATGATCGGCGCGCTGCTGGCTGCCGGCCTTGCCGGGCGTTTCGCCCCGAGCCTGAAAATTCCGGCACGCTCGCTGGTCGCGGCGGTGATCGGTGGCCTGCTGCTGGGCTACGGCGCGCGCCTGGCTTATGGCTGCAATATCGGTGCGTACTTCAGCGGTATCGCTTCCGGCAGCTTGCATGGCTGGTTGTGGCTGGTGGCGGCGTTCTTCGGCAATACCGTGGGGTGCGCCTGCGGCCGATCTTCTTCCCCGCCGAGCGCGTGGAAGAGCGCCTGACCGGCTGCTGAGTCAGGCCGGGCGGGGCGTCTCGCGCTCCGCCCAGTAGCTCTGCTTGTGGCCGCGCGCCTGGTAGTCCCGCGCCAGGGCTTCGGCCTCGGCGCGGGTCAGCTGGCGACGCATGACGAAGCGGTTGCCATTGTCATCCAGGCGCAGCAGGCACCAGTCCCGCTCCTCAGGCATTGAAGGTGGAAGTCTTGCGCAGGCGCAGGGCGAGCAGGATCAGCAGCACGCCGAAGAACACCGAGTAAGCGCCGATCACCCAGGCCACGGCGATCGCCCCGGCCCCGGGGTTGCCAATCATCAGTACGCCGAACAGTACCGATACCGCGCCGGAAAGCCCCAGCCACCATTCGTTCTGCAGTGCCTTGCGCAGGCGGATGGCGGCGATGATCTGCAGCACGCCCATCACCAGTGCCCAGCCGGCGATCAGCATCAGCAGGCCCAGCGCCGTGAGTTGTGGCCAGAAGAAGGCGACCAGTCCGGCGATGATTCCCAGCAAACCCACCAGCACCAGCGGCCACAGTGGCCGGCCGGATTCGCGCATCTGCGCGGCGGCGATCAGGGTGAACAGGCCATCGATAAAGGCGTAGGCGCCGAAGAACAGCACCATGACGGTCAGCACAATGCCTGGCCAGACCATCGCCAGGATGCCGAACAGCAGCGCGGCGACGCCCCGCAGGGCGATCCATTTCCAGTGGCGGCCCAGGGCTTGCCAGAGCGGGTGTTGCGACATGGCGGCGATCCTCGCGAGGGGTGTGGCTGAAACCATAGTCCCTCGCGTTCTCGATCGCTTGCGCCAAGGCACGCCGTGATCTGTAGGGGCGAGGAGGACGCCCAGTCCTTGTTCGCGAACCGCCCGACGCTGGTGCTGCCGATGAATCCATTCGCGAGCAAGCTCGCTCCTACAACGAGAACCCAAAAAAGAAAGCCCGGCGCATGGCCGGGCTGTGGAAGGCCCGTCGCAACGGGCGGGTGCCGTCAGGCGACGTCACCGGGGAGAGCGGCTACGACACATCCGGCGCGGATTCTGCGATCCTTGCCGGCGGGAATATGGCGCAGCGATGAACGGTATAGGCCCCGCCATGCGGGAGCTTTGGAGGTCTTGATGCAACGCAGCATATTCTTGATTGATTGAGCGTTCAATAAAAAACAAATAGACTGGCCCACAGTATCGCCGGTACGGCACAGGCATGTCCGGCGAAGAGGAGATTGAAAAATGCCCAAGGTCGGTATGCAGCCGATTCGCCGTTCCCAACTGATCCACGCGACCCTCGAGGCGGTGGACCAGGTGGGCATGAGCGACGCCAGCATCGCCCTGATCGCCCGCCTGGCGGGGGTCTCCAACGGCATCATCAGCCACTACTTCCAGGACAAGAACGGACTGCTGGAAGCGACGATGCGACATTTG
Organism: Pseudomonas sp. GD03903; assembly: GCF_029840045.1. Lineage (NCBI taxonomy): Bacteria > Pseudomonadati > Pseudomonadota > Gammaproteobacteria > Pseudomonadales > Pseudomonadaceae > Pseudomonas > Pseudomonas sp. GD03903. The sequence continues at coordinate 154,963 of NZ_JAOCBT010000012.1, forward strand.
ATGTCGGCATTGAGCAAGGCCGTCGCCGAGCGCCGCGCTACCTTGCGCAACGATGAACCGCGCTCGCACCTGCGGGCCATCATCGCCGGCAACTTCGACAGCAGTCAGGTCAACGGTCCGGCGATGAAAACCTGGCTGGCCTTCTGGGCAACCAGCATGCACCAGCCGGCGCTGCGCCGGCTGCAGCGGATCAACGACCACCGGCTGTATTCGAACCTGTGCAGCCAGTTCCGCCGCGAACTGCCGCTGGCCCAGGCACGCAGCGCCGCCCGCGGGCTGGCCGCGCTGATCGACGGCCTCTGGCTGCGGGGCGCGCTCTCGGGCGACGCCTTCGACACCGAGCAGGCGTTGGCGATTGCCTACGACTACCTCGACCAACAACTGGCCAAGCGCCCCGGATAGCGGGCGCAGCCTTGCGCTGACACCGACAAGAGAGGACCACCGCACCATGGCTCGATTCGAAGTACAGAAGCTCTACATTGGCGGTCGCTACGTGGAAGCCACCAGCGGCGCCACCTTCGAGACCATCAATCCGGCCAACGGTGAAGTCCTCGCCCAGGTACAACGCGCCTCGAAGGAAGACGTCGAGCGTGCCGTGCAGAGCGCGGTGCAAGGGCAGAAAGTCTGGGCGGCGATGACCGCCATGCAACGCTCGCGCATCCTGCGTCGCGCCGTCGACATCCTCCGCGAACGCAACGACGAGCTCGCCGAGCTGGAAACCCTCGACACCGGCAAGCCGCTGGCCGAAACCCGCTTCGTCGACATCGTCACCGGCGCCGACGTGCTCGAGTATTACGCCGGCCTGGTGCCCGCCATCGAAGGCGAGCAGATCCCGCTGCGCGACACCAGTTTCGTCTACACCCGCCGCGAGCCACTGGGCGTGGTCGCCGGCATCGGCGCCTGGAACTACCCGATCCAGATCGCCCTGTGGAAATCCGCGCCGGCCCTGGCTGCCGGCAACGCGATGATCTTCAAGCCCAGCGAAGTCACTCCGCTGTCCGTGCTCAAGCTCGCCGAGATCTACACCGAGGCCGGCCTGCCCGATGGCGTGTTCAACGTCCTCACCGGCAGCGGCCGCGAAGTCGGCCAGTGGCTGACCGAGCACCCGCTGATCGAGAAGATTTCCTTCACCGGCGGCACCGCCACCGGCAAGAAGGTCATGGCCAGCGCTTCCAGTTCCTCGCTCAAGGAAGTCACCATGGAACTGGGCGGCAAGTCGCCGCTGATCATCTTCGAGGACGCGAACCTCGACCGTGCTGCTGATATCGCTGTCATGGCCAACTTCTTCAGCTCCGGCCAGGTCTGCACCAACGGCACCCGCGTGTTCATCCCGCGCAACCTGCAGGCGCGCTTCGAAGCCAAGGTGCTGGAGCGCGTGAAGCGCATCCGCCTGGGCAACCCGCAGGACGAAAACACCAACTTCGGCCCGCTGGTGAGCTTCCCGCACATGGAGAGCGTGCTCTCCTATATAGAGTCCGGCAAAGAGCAGAAGGCCCGCCTGCTGTGCGGTGGCGAGCGCGTCACCCATGGCGAGTTCGGCCAGGGCGCGTACGTCGCGCCGACTGTGTTCACTGACTGCCGTGACGACATGACCATCGTCCGCGAGGAAATCTTCGGGCCGGTCATGAGCATCCTCGTCTACGACAGCGAAGACGAGGCCATCCGCCGCGCCAACGACACCGAGTACGGCCTCGCCGCTGGCGTCGTCACCCAGGACCTGGCCCGCGCGCACCGGGCGATCCACCGCCTGGAAGCGGGTATCTGCTGGATCAACACCTGGGGCGAGTCGCCGGCCGAGATGCCGGTTGGCGGATACAAGCAATCGGGTGTCGGTCGTGAGAACGGCCTGACCACCCTGGCTCACTACACTCGCATCAAATCCGTACAGGTAGAGCTGGGCGACTACACCTCGGTGTTCTGATCGCCGCGATCGAGCCATGAAAGGCCGGTCGCAGGCATGACTCCCTGACCACCGGCCATTCCCAACACGCAGACACCGGCGCGCACGCGTCGCGGGTGGTGTCGTGCCTGAAAAAGAGGAAGGCCTGCATGTCCCAGGAATACGACTACATCATCATTGGCGCCGGATCGGCCGGTAATGTGCTGGCCACGCGCCTGACCGAGGACGCCGACGCCAGCGTCCTGCTGCTCGAAGCCGGCGGCCCGGACTACCGCGCCGACTTCCGCACGCAGATGCCCGCCGCGCTGGCCTACCCGCTGCAGGGCCGCCGCTACAACTGGGCCTACCTGACCGACCCGGAACCGCACATGAACAACCGCCGTATGGAGTGCGGGCGTGGCAAGGGTCTGGGCGGTTCGTCGCTGATCAACGGCATGTGCTATATCCGCGGCAACGCCATGGACTTTGACGGCTGGGCGCAGGAGAAGGGGCTGGAAGACTGGACTTACCTCGACTGCCTGCCGTACTTCCGCAAGGCTGAAACTCGCGACATCGGCCCCAACGACTACCACGGCGGCAGCGGCCCGGTGAGTGTCACCACACCCAAGGCCGGCAACAACCCGCTGTTTCACGCCATGGTCGAGGCTGGCGTGCAGGCCGGTTACCCGCGTACCGAGGACCTCAACGGTTACCAGCAGGAAGGCTTCGGTCCGATGGACCGCACCGTCACGCCGCAAGGTCGCCGTGCCAGTACCGCCCGTGGCTATCTCGACCAGGCCCGTGAGCGGCCGAACCTGACCATCGTCACCCACGCGCTGACCGACCGCATCCTGTTCAGCGGCAAGCGCGCCATCGGTGCGACCTACCTGCACGGCGATGACAGTGCGCTGACCGAGGTGCGTGCACGCCGCGAAGTATTGGTGTGCTCCGGTGCCATTGCTTCTCCGCAGCTGTTGCAGCGCTCCGGCGTCGGTCCGTCCGCTTTGCTGCGCGACCTGGGTATCGAGGTGGTGCACGATCTGCCCGGTGTCGGGCAGAACCTCCAGGATCACCTGGAGATGTACCTGCAGTACGCCTGCAAGCAACCCGTCTCGCTGTACCCGGCGTTGCAATGGTGGAACCAGCCGCAGATCGGCGCGGAGTGGATGTTCCTCGGCACCGGCCTGGGCGCGAGCAACCAGTTCGAGGCCGGTGGTTTCATCCGCAGTCGCCCGGAGTTCGAGTGGCCGAACATCCAGTACCACTTCCTGCCGGTGGCGATTAACTACAACGGCAGCAACGCGGTGAGTGAGCATGGCTTCCAGGCCCACGTCGGCTCCATGCGCTCTCCCAGCCGGGGACGGATCAACCTGACCTCCCGCGACCCGCGCAAGCACCCGAGCATCCTGTTCAACTACATGTCCTGCGAGCAGGACTGGCAGGAGTTCCGCGATGCCATCCGGATTACCCGCGAGATCATGAACCAGCCGGCGCTCGACCCCTACCGTGGCCGCGAGATCAGCCCGGGGCTGGACAAGCAGAGTGATGCCGACCTGGACGCATTCGTTCGCGAGCACGCCGAAACAGCGTTCCACCCGTCGTGCTCGTGCAAGATGGGCGACGACGACATGGCGGTAGTCGATGGTGAGGGCCGCGTGCACGGCATGCAGGGGCTGCGAGTCATCGATGCGTCGATCATGCCGCTGATCATCACCGGCAATCTCAACGCCACCACCATCATGATGGCCGAGAAGCTCGCCGATAAGGTCCGCGGTCGTCCGGCGCTGCCCCGCAGCACCGCCGACTACTTCAAGGCTGACGGCGCGCCGGTGCGCGGAAAACCGCAGCGCTGATGCTGAAAGACCAGACGTAAGGCAGAGACGAAAACGCCGGCGAGAGAGCCGGCGTTTTCAGTTATCAGCCACGACGCGGAGGAACCGGACGGGTACGGCCGCTGCCGTCGATGGCGACGAAGACGAATACAGCCTCGGTGACCTTGCGCCATTCGCTGGACAGCGGGTCGTCGCTCCACACTTCGACCAGCATACGGATCGAGCTGCGGCCTACTTCCAGGGTCTGCGTATAGAAGGAGAGCTGCGCGCCGACAGCGACCGGGACCAGGAAGGCCATGCGGTCGATGGCTACCGTGGCCACCCGGCCTCCGGCAATGCGGCTGGACATGGCGGTTCCGGCAAGATCCATCTGCGCCACCAGCCAGCCACCGAAGATATCGCCGAAGCCGTTGGTCTCGCGCGGCAGGGCGGTGATCTGCAAGGCCAGGTCGCCCTGCGGGATAGGATCTTCTTGTTCGAGCTCGATCATAGGTAAGGGCCTCTTGCCCCCGGCGTACTCATGGTGAGGGTATGGAAAAACTCTCCCAAGACACCTGCCGGCGCAAGGCCTTGGGACAGCTTTTGATCGGCCTGCCCGCATTATATAGAGGGAGGGCCGGCGCGACGACCGCCGGAATTCGAGAAATTCCAGCGGGCGCGGCCGCTGTGTCGCCTCCGCGCAATTTGCTATGGTGCGGCACCTGCGGCTGCCGGCCGCAGATTCCTTGCCTGCAGAGATAACAAGCACCATGCCTTCTGTGAACGCTCCTGCCGCGCCCGCGTCACGTCCGTTGACCCGCAGCGACTACAAGACTCTTTCGCTGTCCGCCCTGGGCGGCGCCCTGGAGTTCTACGACTTCATCATCTTCGTGTTCTTCGCCACCGTGGTCGGCAAGCTGTTCTTCCCCGCCGACATGCCCGATTGGCTGCGCCAGTTGCAGACCTTCGGCCTGTTCGCTGCCGGTTACCTGGCGCGCCCGCTGGGCGGTGTGGTCATGGCGCACTTCGGTGACCTGCTCGGGCGCAAGAAGATGTTCACCCTGAGCATCTTTCTGATGGCCGTACCGACACTGATCATGGGCCTGCTGCCGACCTACGCGCAGATCGGCATCTGGGCGCCGCTGGCGCTCCTGCTGCTGCGCGTTATCCAGGGCGCGGCCATCGGTGGTGAAGTGCCGGGGGCCTGGGTGTTCGTCGCCGAGCACGTCCCGCATCGCCATGTGGGCTACGCCTGCGGCACGCTGACGTCGGGTCTGACCGCGGGCATTCTCATCGGTTCGCTGGTGGCGACCCTGATCAACAGTGTCTACAGCGCCGAGGAAGTGCAGGGCTACGCCTGGCGTATCCCGTTCCTGCTGGGCGGCATCTTCGGCCTGTTCTCCGTCTACCTGCGCCGCTGGCTGCACGAGACGCCGGTGTTCGCCGAACTGCAATTGCGCAAGCAACTGGCCGAGGAAGTGCCGCTGGGCGTGGTGGTGCGTGAGCATCGTCCGGCGGTGGTGCTGTCCATGCTGCTGACCTGGGTGCTGTCCGCCGGCATCGTGGTGGTGATCCTGATGACCCCCTCGGTACTGCAGACCGTTTATGGCTTCGACGCGGCGACCTCGCTGAAGGCCAATAGCCTGGCCATCGTCTGCCTGAGTGTCGGCTGCATCATGGCCGGTCGCCTTGCCGACCGCTTTGGCGCGGGTCGCACCTTTATAGTGGGAAGCATCCTGCTGGGTGTCGTCTCCTGGACCTTCTATACCAGCCTGAAGGCACACCCCGATTGGCTGTTCCCGCTGTATGCGATTACCGGCCTGTGTGTCGGTGTCATTGGCGCAGTGCCTTACGTGATGGTCAACGCCTTCCCGGCGGTGGTGCGCTTCACCGGGCTGTCCTTCTCCTACAACCTGGCCTACGCCATCTTCGGCGGGCTGACACCCATGGTCGTTGCGCTCCTTATGAAGGAAGACCCGCTGGGCCCGGCCTACTATGTGGTGGCCCTGTGCGTAGTGGGGCTGCTGGTGGGGGCCTATCTGCTGCGCCAGGAGCGCCGGCTGGTAGGGCCGGGGATAACGGTAAGCTGATCGAGCGGACAGTTTTTTGC